>JBKHWW010000197.1:0-24952 GCA_046566345.1 Actinomycetes bacterium | reverse complement strand
GGCAAGACCGGCGTGGGCAAGTCCACGCTGATCAACGCGATCTTCGGCGAGCCGGTCGCCGCCACCGGCATCGGTGAGCCGGTCACTCTCGACGCCCACCTGTACCTCGACAAGCGCGGCACCCTCGGCCTGATCGACACCCGCGGCCTGGAGATCGGACGCGACGACGCGGAGTTGATCCGCGAGGTCACCAAGTACGTCAAGGCGATGCGCGGCAAGCCGCTGGACGAGCAGATGCACGTCGCCTGGTACTGCGTGCGCGGCATGGACCGCCGGTTCGAAGAGGTCGAGGCGACCTTCGTCCGCACCCTGCACGAACTCGGCATTCCGGTGCTGATGGTGTTCACCCAGGTGCCCATGCGCGAGGGTCAGTACCATCCCGACGCGGTCGAGCTGGCCCGTAAGATCGAGGCCAAGCAGCTGCCGATCGTCGGCGGGCGACCGTTTATGACCTACGCGATGAGGGACCACTTCACCGGTCAGCCGCCCTACGGCTTGATGGACGTGCTGCACGCCACCTTTCAGGTTGTTCCTGAAGCGGTCCGGGGAGCTCTCGCCGCGGCACAGACGATCGATCTGGAAGCGAAGGCAAAGGCCGCCTCGGTTCACATCAACACCACCGTAGCGGCGGCGGCCGCAGCCGCCGCGGTGCCGATCCCGTTCTCGTCCGCCGCCCTGCTGGTGCCGTTGCAGCTCGGCATGATGGGACGCATCGCGCACCTCTACCAGCTGCCCTTCGACCGTGCGGCGCTGCTCGCGGTCGCGTCCAGCTCGGTGGCGACGAGCCTCGGCCGGTCGGCTGCGGCGAACCTGCTCAAGTTCATTCCGGGAGCCGGCAGCATCGCCGGCGGGGTGGTGAACGCCTCGGTCGCCTCCAGCTTCACGCTGGCGATGGGGCAGGCGTGGCTGACCGTGTGCCAGCGCGCCGCGGCCGGCAAGCTGCCCATGATGGACGGCGTGGTCGACTCCTCGGCCGTCCGCGACCTGTTCGACACCGAATTCCGCAAGCGCATGCCGACCATTCGGCAGCGTGACGAGCAGTAGGCGCACCCGCGGGCGCGGCCGGCGCCACGCAGCGAGATCGGAATGCCCGAGCCTCGGGATAACGCTCATCTACGACGGCGAGTAGTAGTTGTGGTGACAAGATGGTCGCCATGAGCCGAACCATTGGTGTGACCGAGGTCGCTCTCCGGGACGCCCACCAGAGCCTGATGGCGACCCGGATGGCGCTGGAAGACATGGTGGACGCCTGCGCGGACATCGACGCCGCCGGTTTCTGGAGCGTCGAGTGCTGGGGTGGCGCCACCTACGACGCCTCCATTCGCTTCCTCAACGAGGATCCGTGGGCCCGGCTGCGCACCTTCCGGGAGTTGCTGCCCAACAGCCGGCTGCAGATGCTGCTGCGCGGCCAGAACCTGCTCGGCTACCGGCACTACGAGGACGACGTCGTTCAGCGTTTCGTGCAGAAGTCGGCCGAGAACGGCATGGACGTGTTCCGGGTGTTCGATGCTCTGAACGACCCCCGCAACATGGAGGTCGCCATGAAGGCGGTCACGTCCACCGGCAAGCACGCCCAGGGCACCATCTGCTACACCATCTCGCCGCTGCACACCGTCGAGGGCTACGTGAAGCTCGCCGGGCAGCTGCTCGACATGGGTGCCGAATCGATCGCGCTGAAGGACATGGCCGCCCTGCTGCAGCCGCAGCCGGCCTACGACATCATCCGCGGCATCAAGTCCACCTACGGCGAGGACGTGCAGATCAACGTGCACTGCCACGCCACCACCGGCGTCACCCTGGTCACGTTGATGAAGGCGATCGAGGCCGGCGCCGACGTGGTGGACACCGCCATCAGCTCGATGTCGCTCGGCCCGGGGCACAACCCGACCGAATCGCTGGTGGCGATGCTCGAGGGCACCGAGTTCAGCACAGACCTCGATGCGGACCGGCTGATCCGCATCCGCGATCACTTCGCGAAGGTGCGTCCCAAGTACGCGGCCTTCGAGTCGGCCACCCTGGTCGACACCGACATCTTCTCCAGCCAGATCCCCGGCGGCATGCTCTCGAACATGGAGAGCCAGCTGCGGGCCCAAGGCGCCGGCGACCGGATCCGCGACGTGATGGCCGAGGTGCCGCTGGTCAAGGCGGACGCCGGCCACCCGCCGCTGGTCACGCCGAGCTCACAGATCGTGGGTACGCAGGCCGTCTTCAACGTGCTGATGGGCAAGTACAAGGTGCTCACCGGCGAGTTCGCCGACCTGATGCTGGGCTACTACGGCGAGTGCATCGGCGAGCGCAACGCCGAGGTTGTCGAGATCGCCAAGGCGCAGACCAAGAAGGAGCCGATCACCGGCCGCCCCGCGGACCTGCTCGAGCCAGAGTGGGACAAGCTCGTCGCCGAAGCCGCGGCCCTGCCCGGCAACGACGGCAGCGACGAAGACGTCCTCACGTACGCGATGTTCCCCGCCGTTGCCCCCGGCTTCTTCGAGAAGCGGGCCGACGGACCCAAGAACGTCGGCAAGACCCCGGAGCAGATGGCCGAGCAGGCCGCCGGGAAGGCCGACAGCGATCGGGCCGTCAAGGGCCCGATCACCTACCGGGTGTCCCTCGGTGGGCGCGCACACTCCGTCACCGTGGAAAGGGCGTGACACCCATGGCCAAGAAGCCATTGAGCATGAGCGAACAGGTCGAGTTGGTGCACCAGCGCCGGCTCAAGGACCGCGCGGGCGGCGGCGAGAAGCGGCTGCAGAAGCAGCGTGACGCCGGCAAGATGACCGCCCGCGAGCGGGTCGAAGGCCTCCTCGATCCCGACACGTTCCAAGAGATCGGGCTCTTCCGCCGCAACCGCACCACCAGCTTCGGCATGGACACAGCGGACATGCCGGCTGACGGCGTCGTGACCGGCACCGGCGCGGTCTTCGGCCGGCCCGTTCACATCGCCAGCCAGGACTTCACCGTCGTGGGCGGGTCCGCCGGCGAGACCCACAGCATCAAGGTCGTTCAGATGATGGAGGCGGCGTTGAAGTGCGGCACGCCTTTCGTCTTCATCAACGACTCCGGGGGCGCCCGCGTCCAAGAGGGCATCGACTCGCTGTCCGGCTACGGCAAGGTGTTCTACAGCAACGTCAAGCTCTCGGGCGCGGTGCCGCAGATCTCCATCATCGCCGGGCCATGCGCCGGCGGGGCGGCCTACAGTCCGGCACTCACCGACTTCGTGATCCAGACCCGCAAGGCCCACATGTTCATCACCGGGCCGAACGTCATCGCCCAGGTCACCGGCGAGAAGGTGACCGCGGACGCGCTCGGCGGCGCCGACGCGCACATGGCCGTCTCGGGCGTGGCGCACTTCGTGGCCAACGACGATGCCCAGGCGATCCTGATCGCCAAGAAGCTGCTCAGCTTCCTGCCCCAGAACAACACCGAGGACCCGCCGGTCATCGACCCCGACCCCTACGTCGAGAACGATGCGCAGATGCTCGAGATCGTTCCGGTCGAGGGCACCCGCGGATACGACGTGCGCCAGGTGATCGCCCGGCTCGTCGATCACTCCGACTTCCTCGAGGTGCAGGCCGGCTACGCGACCAACATCGTGGTCGGGTTCGCTCGCATCAACGGCAAGTCCGTCGGCGTGGTCGCGAACCAGCCGGCCGTCATGGCAGGCGTGCTCGATATCAACGCCTCCGACAAGGCCAGCAAGTTCATCCGGTTCTGCAACGCCTTCAACATTCCGCTGGTCACGCTCGTCGACGTGCCAGGCTTCCTGCCGGGCGTCGCGCAGGAGCACGGCGGCATCATTCGTCACGGCGCGAAGATGCTGTACGCCTACTCTGCTGCCACGGTGCCCAAGATCACCGTCGTGCTACGCAAGGCCTACGGCGGCGCCTACCTGGCGATGTGCGCCAAAGACCTGGGCGCCGACCAGGTGTTCGCTTGGCCGACCGCCGAGATCGCGGTGATGGGGGCCGAGGGAGCGGCGTCGGTGGTGTTCAAGCGCGAGATCGACGCCGCAGAGGACCCGGCGGTCCGCCGCGAGGAACTCGTCCAGGAGTACAAGGACACCTTCTCGACCCCGTTCGTCGCTGCGTCCCGTGGCCTGGTCGACGACATCATCGACCCCGGCGACACCCGCCGCAAGGTAGCCATGGCGCTTGAGGTCCTGGTGAACAAGCGCGAGCTGCGGCCCGCCAAGAAGCACGGCCTCGGCCCGGTCTGATCGGAGCAGACATGTCAGACGACATCAACGCCCAGCTGCTGGACGCCGTCCGGCTGCTCACCGAGCGGATCGACTCGCTCGAGTCTGAGGTCAAGGGCATCAAGCTCCTCAACGCGCAGAACGTACCCGAGGAGACGGTGGTCGCCATCGCGGCGGCCGTGGCCGCCTACATGGGTCATCGCGCTAAGCGCCGCCAGGCGCACTTCACACGCTCGACGTCGTGGCAGGCCACGACGCGGACGTCCCAGCTCGTCCACGCGCCGCTCCACCTGCGGTGACCCGAAAGGCACAATCATGAAGCTGAAGGTGACCGTCAACGATATCCCCTACCTGGTCGAGGTGGACGTCGAGGAGCAGGAGAAGCCCCCCGTCGGTTCGATCGTCATCGGTGGGGCGGGGGGCATGCAGACCCCCGTCGCCACCACGGCGTCCGTTCAGGCGACCTCCGCCAACGCCGTCACGGCCCCCCTGTCGGGATCGGTGTCGCGGATCCTCGTCGCCGAGGGCGACGCCATCGAGGCCGGGCAGGTCTTGTGCGTGCTGGAGGCCATGAAGATGGAGACCGAGATCACCGCCCCCAAGGCGGGCACGGTGAGCCGGATCCTGGTCGAGAAGGGCGACACCGTTGCCGGCGGCGAGGCGCTGATCGAGCTCGCCGACTGATCGCACGCGATGAGCCACGCGCGCCGCCGGCCTCTCCACGCGGGGGGCCGGCGCCGCTGAATCATGAGTCAGCCGCGATGGAGCTTGTGATTGGCGGCCTGGGCACGGGGCCTGATGACGAGCCGGTCGATGTTGACGTGCGCGGGGCGTGACGCCACCCAGGCGATCGCGTCGGCGACATCGTCGGCGACGAGCGGGGCCCGAACGCCGGCGTACACCGAGTCGGCCTTCGCCTGGTCGCCGTGGAACCGCGTCAGCGAGAACTCCTCGGTGTGCACCAGGCCCGGGGCGACTTCGCAGACCCGGATCGGGCGACCGACCACCTCGAGCCGGAGCGCGCCGGCCAGCATCCGCTCGCCCGCCTTCGCCGCGTTATAGCCGGCGCCGCCCTCGTAGGCGGCCTCTGCGGCGGTGGAGGTCACGAAGACGATGGTGCCCGCGGCAGCCTCGATCGCCGGGAGCAGCGCCTTGGTGACCCGGCCGGTCCCGAGCACGTTGGTCGCGTACATCGTCTCCCACGCGTCCAGGTCGGCGTCTTCGACCGGCTCCAGACCGACCGCGCCGCCGGCGTTGTTGACCAGCAGGTCGAGGCGTCCGCCGACCGTTTCGGCGAGGAGGGCGACGTCGTCGGCGTCCGTGATGTCGCAGCCGACCGCGACGCCGCCGATCTCGGCGGCCAGCTCGTGGACGCGGTCGAAGCGACGCGCGGCGCAGAACACGCGGTAGCCCTGCGCGGACAGCGCGCGGGCGGTGGCGGCACCGATCCCGCTGGAGGCGCCCGTGACGAGGGCGGTGGGCTGGTCGGTCATGGCGGTCCCCTCTCGGCTTGTCGGCCCCATTCCATCACGCCTCGCTGGCGCGGGGGTGGCACAATCCGACCGTGACCAGGGCCCGCTTCGACGACTTGCGCCCGGGGCGACGCCGGTCGTTTCAGCTGGCTGGCCTCCTCGACGAGTACCACGCAGACACCCCCGCCGACGTGCCGCCGGCGCTTGCCCGCGCTGAGGCGGCGGTGGCGGCCGGCCATTGGGTGGCGGGCTGGGTGTCGTACGAGGCGGCCCCCGCGTTTGACACCGCCTTCGTCGTCCGCCCGACGGTCGGCACCGGCTTCGCCGACCTTCCGCTGGCCCACCTGGCCGTCTTCGACCGCCGCGAGCCGGTGGGCGAGCCCGAGGGCGACGCGGCCCCAGGAGTCTGGGAGGCGACGATCGACGCGGGGCGTCATGCGGCCGATGTCGAGGAGATCCGCGAGCGCATCCGGCGGGGCGACACCTACCAGGTCAACCACACGTTCCGCCTGCGCGCGCTGTTCGACGGCGACCCCGAGCACCTCTACGGCCGTCTGGTCCACGCCCAGCGCGGTGGGTACGGGGCCTACCTGGACGCCGGACGCTGGGCGGTCGCCTCCGCCTCGCCCGAGCTCTTCTTCGACCGGGAGGGCGATCGCCTGACCTGCCGCCCGATGAAGGGCACCGCCGCGCGCGGACCCGACACGGCCACGGACGAAGCCCGCCGCGCCGCGCTGCTGGCCTCGGAGAAGGACCGGGCCGAGAACCTGATGATCGTGGACATGGTCCGCAACGACCTCGGCCGGGTCGCGGTGCCCGGGTCGGTCGGGGTCACCGAGCTGTTCGCCGTCGAGCGTTACGACACGGTGTGGCAACTGACCTCGACCGTCGAGGCGCGCACGCGGGCAGGGGTCGGCCTGGTGGAGGTCTTCGGGCCCCTGTTCCCGTGCGCCTCCATCACGGGGGCGCCGCGCAGCTCCACCATGCGGATCATCGCCGAGCTCGAGACCACCCCTCGGGGCGTCTACTGCGGCGCGATCGGCTTCGGCGGCCCGACGGCGTCCGGACCACGCTGGGCCTTCAACGTGGGCATCCGGACTGTCCTCATCGACCGCGCCACGCGAACGGCCTGGTACGGGACCGGCGGCGGGATCACCCACGATTCCACGCCCGCGGGGGAGTACGCCGAGGCGCTACTGAAGGCCGAGGTTCTCACGCAACCCCCGGCCCGCTTCTCGCTGCTGGAGACCATGCTCTGGACGCCGGCGTCCGGCATTGCGCTGTGGCAGCGGCACCTGGCGCGGCTGACGGCGTCCGCCGGGTACTTCGCGATCCCGCTGGACGTCGCCGCGGTGCGAGCGGCCCTCGATGCCGCGCTTGATTCGCGTGCCGAGGAGCTTCGGGGCGCGGACGCCGTCCGCCTCCGTCTGCTGGTGGACCAGCACGGGCGGGCCACCGCCGAGGCGTCCGGGACGCCGCCGCCCCGCGCGGAGCCCGTGCGGGCCGTGATCGACACCGTGGCCTCCCCGTCGGAGGATCCCTTCGGACGCCACAAGACCACCCGGCGCACCCGCTACGACGCGGCGGCGGCCCGTCACCCCGGCGCTGACGACGTCATCCTCGTCAACGAGCTGGGCCAGGTCACCGAGACCCTGATCGCGTCGCTGGCCGCCCGCGTGGCCGGTCGCTGGGTGACCCCGCCGCTCGCCTCGGGGTGCCTGCCGGGGGTCGCCCGGGCCGAGGCGCTGGCGTCCGGACGCCTGACCGAAGCCTCCCTCACACCTGGGGACCTTCGCCGCGCTGACGCCCTGGCCAGGCTCAATGCGGTGCGCGGGTGGGAGCCGCTCGTGCTGGACGACGGACAGGAAGGAGCGGTGCGGCCCTCGCGGTGAACGAGGCCCCGCGCGCGAAGGCGCCCCGAGCCCCTCAACGGCGGTACTGGGTGGCGGCGAACGCGCCGGGGTCGGGGAAGAGCCGGTTGCCGCGCTCGAGGCCGGTGATGGCCGCCATCTCGTCCTCGGAGAGCTCGAAGCCGAAGAGGTCGAGGTTGCTCGCGATCCTCGCCGGGGTCACCGACTTCGGGATCACGATGCGCCCCTGCTGCAGGTGCCACCGCAAGATTGCCTGAGCCGGCGTCACCTCGTGGGCCCGGGCGACCGAGACGACGGCGTCCTCCTGCAGGTCTTGGCCCTTGCCGATCGGCGCGTACGCCTCGATCGCGATGCCAGCTGCGCGGGTGGCGTCCTGGGCGGCGCGTTGCTGGTGGGTCGGGTGCACCTCGAACTGGTTCACCGCCGGGGTCACCTCGGCGCCCTCCAGCAGGCGGTCCAGGTGGTCGGGCAAGAAGTTCGAGACGCCGATCGCGCGCACCGCCCCCTCGGCATACAGCTTCTCGAACGCGCGCCACGTCTCGGGCGCCTGCCAGCGCGTGGGCACCGGCCAGTGGATCAGGTAGAGATCCACCACGTCCACGCCGAGCGCGCGGCGGCTGGCCTCGAACGCGCTCAGCGCCGTGTCGTACCCCTGGTCTCCGTTGCGGAGCTTGGTGGTGACGAACACCTCCTCGCGCGGGATCCCGCTCGCTCGGAGGGCGGCTCCCACGCCGGACTCGTTGTAGTACCCGGCGGCCGTGTCGATGTGGCGGTAGCCGGCTTGCAGCGCGGTTTCTACCGCCCGCTGGGTCTCGACCTGGTCGACCAGGAAGGTTCCGTATCCCACCTGCGGAATGCGGACGCCGTTGTTCAGCTCGATCATGGGTTGGTTGGTCATGGTCCCAACCTACTCACCAGCGTCGCATGGCCACGCAAGCCCGAAACGGGACCAAATGATGACCCGGGCCCGCGCGCTCGGGTGGTTTGCACACCTCAGGGGCAGGCGCAAGGACAACCTCGCCGGTAGACGCGTCAGGCGTGAGCGGCCACGCGGGCGGGGGCGGGCTGCGGGCGACGGGAGGCGAGGGTGGCCCAGACCACGGCCGCGGCGGCCAGAGCGGCCGACACGCCGACGATCATCGACGCCGGGGAGTCGGTCAGTCGCGCTATGGCGATCCAGCTGAGACCCCACGCCATCGCGGCGGCTACGGCGAGGCGGCCGCCGAGCACCCGCGCCAGCAGCACCCCCACGCCGGTGGCTGCAGCGAGGACCACCACGGCCAGGATTTGGTCCGCGAGCGGGCCCAGCGACCATCCCGACGCCACGCCGGCCGCGGTGATGTTCGCGCAGGTGGCGACGCTGACCCAGCCCAGGTAAAGACCGAAGGTGCCGTCCACGACGATGCGCTCGGGAAGGCTCGTCGCGGGCAGCCTGACCAGTTCGCGCGCCAGCAGGCCCAGAACGACGACCAGAGCGACGATCACCAGGACGCTGACCCAAATGAGACCCACCTGAGTCACCATCAACCAGGCCGCGTTGAGGAGCATCGACACGCCGGCGAGCCAGCCCGTCCTGCGCATGCGCTCGGAGCTGCGCTGGCCGGGCAGCCACTGCCACACGGTGTAGGCGAGAAGTCCGGCGTAGATGACCGACCACACCGAGAAGGCGGGTCCGCCCGGGGCGAGGAGCGTCGCGTCGGCAGCCAGGCTGCCCCCGGAGCTCTCCTCGACGCGCCGGCCGAAGACCCCGATACCCAAGAGCGTCCCGTAGACGCACAACACGCCCGAGACGGAGACCCACAGCTGACGGAGAAGATCGCGATCCATGGCTCCAGACTACGCTGCACACAAGCTTTGTGCAAGGTTTGTCCAATGTTCTCGCTGCCCCCAAGACGGAGGGATGGCTAGGCTGCCCTCCATGAGCGACCAGCTGCTCGAGGTGCCGGGTCCGGGCGGCGTCCGCACGGTAAAGCTGACCAGCGCAGACAAAGTGCTCTGGCCCGCCACCGGCTCCGACCGGCCCGGCGGGGCGAGGGGGGCCGTGACCAAGCGTGACCTCGCCGAGTACCTTCTTGCGGTCGCCGGCCCGTTCCTCCGGCTCAACGGCGATCGCCCGATGACGCTCCAGCGGTTCCCCGAGGGGATCGACGGCGAGGAGTTCTTCGCGAAGCGCCCGCCCAAGGGCGCGCCGGCCTTCCTGCGGACCGTGCTCTGCACGTACCCGTCGCGGCGGCGCCACGACCAACTCGTCTTCGACGAGCCGGCGTCACTGGTGTGGGCGGCGCAGATGGCCACCATCACCTTCCACCCCTGGCCGGTGCGCACGGCGAATCTCGACAACCCCGACGAGTTCCGGATCGACCTCGACCCTCAACCCGGCCGGGGTTTTCGGGACGCCGTGGAGGCCGCCCTGACTCTACGCGACGTGATGGCCGAGGTGGGCTTGACCGCCCACGCGAAGACGTCTGGCAACCGAGGGGTCCACGTCTATGCCCGGATCCGCGCAGCGCACGAGTTCCAACAGGTCCGGCACGGAGTGATCGGCGTAGCCCGCGAGCTCGAACGGCGGCTGCCCGACCTGGTCACCACGAGTTGGTGGAAGGAGGAGCGTGGCGAGAGGGTCTTCGTGGACTTCAACCAGGCCAATCGCGATCGCACGATCGCCGCCGCCTACTCGCCCCGCCCGCTGCCCGGAGCGCCCGTTTCGACCCCCCTCACCTGGGCCGAGCTGGCGGACGCCGACCCGGCCGCGCTGACTGTGCACACCGTGCCCAGGCTGCTGGCGGATCGCCCCTGCCCCTGGGCCGACATGGACGCCGACCCGGGCGACCTCGACGGGGCACTCCGGCTCTGGGAGGCCGACCTCGAACGCGGGCTCGGGGAACTCAACTTCCCGCCCGACTATCCCAAGATGCCGGGCGAGCCACCGCGAGTGCCGCCCAGCACGCGCCGCACCGACCGGGCCGATGAGGAGTACCTGGCCCCCAAGGCGGAGCGGGACGCCGAGTGGGGGACGCCGATCGTGCCACCGTTCGGCCCGATGCTGGCCAAGCTGGTCAAGGAATTCCCCAAGGGCGAGGTCCTCTTCGAGCCCAAGTGGGACGGATTTCGAACCATCATCTGGCGCAGCGGCGACCGCGTGGAGCTGGGCAGCCGCAACACTCGCCCGATGACCCGGTACTTCCCCGAGCTCGTCGAGGCCGTGAAGGACAACTTCCCCGACCCCTGCGTGATCGACGGGGAGATCATCATGATCGATCCCTCAAGCGGGGACCGGCTCAACTTCGACCTGCTCAGCCAGCGGATCCACCCCGCGGCGTCCCGCATCAAGAAGCTGTCCGAGACGATGCCCGCCAGCTTCGTCGCGTTCGACCTCCTCGCCCTCGGCCCGGTGAATTACGCCGAGAGGCCGTTCCGCGAGCGCCGGGCGGTGCTGGTCGAGGCGTTGGCGCACGTGCGGGCGCCGATCCACCTCACGCAGGCCACCGACGACCGCAGCCTCGCCGAGGACTGGTTCACCCGCTTCGAGGGCGCCGGCCTCGACGGCGTCATCGCCAAGCCTTTGGACGCGCCCTACGCCGAGGACAAGCGCGTGATGTGGAAGATCAAGCACGAGCGGACGGCAGACTGCGTGGTCGCGGGCTACCGCCTCTACCGCGAGGACGCCGACGCGATCGGTTCCCTGCTGCTGGGCCTGTACGCCGCCGATGGGACCCTGCACAGTGTGGGTGTCATCGGTGCGTTCCCGATGGAGCGGCGCCGCGAGCTGTTCGCCGAGCTCCAGCCCCTGGTCACCACGTTCGAGGGACACCCGTGGGCGTGGGCCCAGCCCGAGGAAGTCCTGCCCGACAACCGCGACGAATCCATCCCCCGGACGCCGACCGCGGCCGCGCACAGCAGGTGGAACGCGAAGAAGGACCTGTCCTTCACCCCGCTCAGCCCCGAGCTCGTGGTCGAGGTGCGCTACGACCACATGGAAGGGGACCGCTTCCGGCACACCGCCCAGTTCGTGCGCTGGCGTCCCGACCGCGAGCCGTCCTCGTGCACGTTCGAGCAGCTCGACGAGCCGGTCAGCTACGACCTGTCGGGCGTCCTTCCGGGTCTGCAGCGGGCGTAGGCCGAGGGTCAGGCGCTGCCTAGCAGCTCTCGGACGGCCTGCTCCAGCCCGGCCTGGCGGGCGTGGGGCGTCCGGTAGCGGGCGGACGCCGCCTCGACGATGGTGCGGCCGGACTCGTAGGCGTCGACCACGCGCGGGTCGATGTAGGAGGTCCGGGCGACGGTCGGTGTGTTGCCCAGGTAGCCCGCCACCTCGAGGACGGCCTGGCGGACGGCGCGGGTGCGGGACGCCTTCGTGCCGCCCTGCTCCTCGGACAACGCCAGCACCTCGGCGGCGATGACCGTGGCGTGCCAGGTGCGGAAGTCCTTGGCCGTGAGCGTGCCGCCGAAGAGGTCACCCAGGTAGGCGTTCACATCGGCGCTGCTGAGGTCGCGCCACGCTCGTCCCTGCTTGTGGGCCAGAAGGCGGCGGCTGGCGTCCCGTCGCGAGCGCATCACCTCCAGGGCCGCCACGGCTGGGGCGTCGTCGACCACCACGGTGTGGCTGATCCCCGACTTGCCGACGAAGGCGAAGACCAGGGCGCCTTCGCGGCGCCGGACGTGCGAACGCTCAAGCGTGGTGAGCCCGAAGGAACCGTTGGCGTCGGCGTAGGCGTCGTTGCCGATCCGGAAGTAGCCGACGTCCAGGAGCCGGACGGCCGTGGCTGCGGCGCGCGCGAGCGGCATCCCTTCCAGGGCGAGGTCGGCCGCGATGCGCCGGCGGGCCTGGGGCAGCATCCCGGCGGCCGAGGCGACCCGGTCGAACTTCGACCGGTCGCGCCGGACGCGCCAGTCGGGGTGGTACAGGTACTGGCGGCGGCCCGCGGCGTCCGTGCCGACGGCTTGGAGGTGCCCGTTCGGGAGGGGACAGATCCAGAGATCGGTCCAGGCGGGCGGGATGGCCAGCGAGCGGATTCGCTCGACCTCGTCGGGGGGCAGAGCCGAGCCCTGCGCGTCCGCGTAGCTGAAGCCACGCCCGCGCCGCCGGCGCGTGTAGCCGGGCATGCGCGGGCTGACGCGTCGCAGGCGTGCCATCGATCGATGCTAGCCCGTCAGGACGCGAATGGGTCGGTCAGCCCGACGTAGACGGTCTCGAGATACTCCTCGATGCCCTCGGGGCCGCCCTCTTTGCCCACGCCGGAGTGCTTGAACCCGCCGAAGGGCGCCGCCGCGTTCGAGGTGCTCCCCGAGTTGACGCCGAGGAGGCCGACCTCCAGCCGCTCGCTGAGCCGCAGTACCCGCGGCAGGTCACGGGTGTACACGTAGCCGGCCAAGCCAACCTCGGAGCGGTTCGCGCGCTCGATGACCTCCTCCTCGGTTTCGAATGTGGTGATCGGCGCGACCGGCCCGAAGATCTCCGAGGACAGGATGGCGGCGTCCGCCGGGACGTTGCCCAGGACGGTCGGCTCGTAGAAGAAGCCCGGCCCGTCCACAGGGGCGCCGCCCGTCTCGACGGTCGCGCCCGCCTCGCACGCCGCCCGGACGAGCCGGTCGACGTCCTCGCGCTGGGTGTCTGAGACCAGCGGGCCGACGTCCACCGCGTCTTCGAGGCCGTCGCCGATGGTCAGGGCGCGCAGCCTGTCGGCGAACCGCCTGGTGAACTCCGGCGCCACCGACGCATGCGCGAAGAAGGTGTTGGACGCCGTGCACGCCTGACCGATGTTGCGCATCTTGGTCCGGTAGGCGTTCTCGACTGCCACGTCGAGGTCGGCGTCGTCGAAGACGATGAACGGCGCGCAGCCGCCCAGCTCCATGGAGGTGCGCAGAACGTTGGACGCCGCCTCCTTCAGCAGAGCGACACCCACCGGCGTGGAGCCGGTGAACGACAGTTTGCGCAGCCGGCGGTCCTGAAGGAGGGGACCGGTGACCGGATGCGCCTCCAGCGTCGGGATCACGTTGACTACCCCGGCGGGGACGCCCACCTCGTCCAGGACGCGCGCGAACGCGAGCGAGGTCAACGGCGTCAGGGCGGACAGCTTCAGGATGACCGTGCAGCCCGCGGCCAGGGCGGGGGCGACCTTGCGGGTGGCCATGGCGAGCGGGAAGTTCCACGGGGTGATGAAGAGACACGGCCCGACCGGACGCCGCACCGTCAGAATCCGCAGGTTGCCCTCGGGGGAGGCCGTGTAGCGTCCGTTGATCCGGACGGCCTCCTCGGCGTACCAGCGCACGAACTCGGCCCCGTAGTCGACCTCAGCGCGGGCGTCCGCCAGGGGCTTGCCCATCTCGAGGGTCATCAGGGCCGCGAACTCGTCGCGCAGTTCGTGGATGCGCTCAAACGCGGCCCGGAGCAGCTCCGAGCGGACGCGCGCAGGCGTCCGTGCCCACGACTCCGAGGCCGCGGCCGCCGCGTCGATCGCCGCCGCACCGTCTGCGGGCCCCGCGGACGCCACGGTGGCGAGAACGTCGCCGGTCGCCGGGTTGATCACGTCAAAGGTGGCGCCATTCGAAGACGTCCGCCATTGCCCCGCGATGGACAGGTCGGTCGGCGCGATCGCGAGCGCTCGGCTCCTGATCACTGCTCGCTGTGCTGTGTCGGTCACTGTTCCTCCTGCTGGGTCGAGAGGCGGCCGGACATGTTCCAGCCTGTCACGACGTTGGGTACCCGCAAGCCCACGACCGGCCACACGCGGGCGGTCCGCCCGATAGGCTCGCCACCATGACGTACAAGCTGATCCTGCTGCGCCACGGCGAGAGCGAGTGGAACGCGAAGAACCTGTTCACCGGCTGGGTGGACGTGGACATCAACGAAAAGGGCATCACCGAGGCCAAGCGGGGCGCCGAGCTGCTCAGGGACCAGAACCTGCTGCCCGACAAGCTGCACACGTCGGTCCTGCGGCGCGCGATTCACACCGCCTACCTCGCCCTCGACGGCTGCGATCGGCACTGGATCCCGGTGGAGCGGTCCTGGCGTCTCAACGAGCGTCACTACGGGGGCCTCCAGGGCCTGGACAAGGCAGAGACGCTCGCCAAGTACGGCGAGGAGCAGTTCATGCTGTGGCGTCGCAGCTATGACACGCCACCCCCGCTGCTCGACAAGGACGCCGAGTACAGCCAATGGCACGATCCGCGCTACGCCGACATTCCCGAGGACGAGCGGCCGCAGACCGAGTGCCTGGCCGACGTCGTCGTCCGGATGCTGCCCTACTGGGAGAGCAACATCAAGCCCGATCTGGCCGAGGACAAGACGGTCCTGGTGACCGCGCACGGCAACTCGCTCCGGGCGCTGGTCAAGCACCTGGACGGGATCTCGGACGCCGACATCGCGGCGCTGAACATCCCGACTGGGATCCCGCTGCTCTACGAACTCGACGACGACTTTGCCCCCGTCACCAAGGGCGGCCGCTACCTCGACCCCGAGGCCGCCGCGGCGTCCATCGAGGCGGTCAAGAACCAGGGCAAGAAGAAGTAGCCCCGGCTCAGGCGATCGTCCAGTTCTCGCCCTCCGGGGTGAGCCCGGTCACGATGTAGATCACCCGGCTGCCCATCAGCACGGCGTGGTCGGCGATGCGCTCGTAATACCGGCCCAGCAGGGCACAGTCCACCGCCGCCTCAACGCCGTAGCTCCATGAGTCGTCGAGGAGGACGCGGAACTGGTGGCTGCGCAACTGGTCGACCTCTTCGTCGTGGTCGGCCATCTTCTCGGCGTCCAGCACGTTGCGATCTCGCAGGGTGCGGCCGGCCAGCTCGACCATCTCGGCGGTGAGCCGGGCCATTCGCTCGAAGTTTGGGCGCATCGATTCGGGCACGGCCAGGCGCGGGTAGCGCATCCGTGCGATCTTGGCGATGTGCGCGGACAAGTCCCCCATCCGGGCCAGGTCGGCGAGCATCCGGACCGTGGCGATGATGGTCCGCAACTCGCCTGCCACCGGCGCCTGGCGGGCCAACAGCGCGAAGCAGCGCGACTCGAGGGCGTCGTGGAGCCGGTCGAGTTCGCTGTCGTCCGAGATCGCCTTCTCGGCCGCGGGGAGATCGGCGTGCAGCAGCGCCTGCGTGGCGTCTTGGACCGCGACCCGGACGCGGTCGGTCATCGTGACGAGGTCGTCGACGACGGCGGTGAGCTCGTGATGGTAGGTCTCGCGCATCTGCACGGTGCTCCTCGGTTTCTTCGGACGATGGGCGGGCGGAATCGTCAGGCTACGGTCGCTGTGAAGCATAGGCCCGCCTTGGTCCAAACGTCGGGTGAACGTCTCGTGAACCGTTCCTTGCCGGCGAGCCGGTGCGTGCCAGGCGGTCGGGAGGCGCGTGGAGCGGTCCTATGATCGAGCCGTGACCCCTGTCGTGGCAGCCCTCCTCGGCGTCCTGGCCGGGCTGTTCGTCGGTGTGGTGGCGAGCTACCTGCTCCGGCCGCCGTCGGCGGCGCCCGAACCGCTCGATCCAATGCCGGAGCGCCGCCAGGTGCTCGACCTGCTGCATTCCGCGGGCGCCTTGGTCGGCGGGCGGGACGAGGTCCTCGCGGCGAACGCCCTGGCCAGCGACTACGGGGTCGTGCGCGGTGACCGGGTGGCGATCCCCGCCCTCCTGGACTTGGTGCGTGAGGTGCGCGTCTCCGGTGAGACCGAGGTGATCAACCTCGATCAGACCCGATCGGGGCGTCCCGAGCAGCGCCTGGGCGTCCGGGTGACTCGGCTCCCCGACGGCGTGGTGCTCGTCATCGCCGACGACCGCGCCGCCGCGCTGCGGGTCCAGGCGTCCGCCCGCGACTTCATGGCCAACGCGACGCACGAGTTGAAGACGCCGGTGGGCGCCATCACCCTGCTGGCCGAGGCTGCCGAGCAGGCCTCAGAGGCTCCGGACGCCGTCGTGCGCTTCAGCCGTAAGATCCAGGCCGAGTCCAACCGGCTGTCGCAACTAGTCACCCAGATCGTCCAGTTGTCGCGCCTGCAGGGCGACCCGACCCGCAGCTGGGACAGCGTCGACGTCGACCAGGTGGTGAGCCTGGCGATCGATCGCAGTCGCCAGCTCGCCGAGCAGAGGCAGATCAGCCTGACCACCGGTGGCGTGGCGGGGCTGGTGGTCCGCGGCAACCTCGACCAACTGGTCACCGCGGTGACGAATCTGCTGCACAACGGGATCACCTATTCCGACCCCAAAACCCGCGTCGTGGTCACCACGCGGGCCCTGGCCGACGCCGAGGGGGACCACGTCGCGATCGCCGTCTCCGACAACGGCATCGGGATCAGCGAGGACGACCAAGCCCGTGTTTTCGAACGCTTCTACCGGGTTGATTACGCGCGCAGCCGCCAGACCGGCGGCACGGGTCTGGGCCTTTCGATCGTCGCCGAGATCGTGGAGGGACACGGCGGTGAGGTCTCCCTGTGGAGCAAGCCGGGCAGCGGCTCCACCTTCACGATCACCCTGCCCGCCGGCCAGACAGAGGAGGACAACGCATGAGCGTCGTGCTGATCGTCGAGGACGAGGAGAGCTACCGCGACGCCTTGGGCTTCATGCTCACCAAAGAGGGCTTCGAGGTGGTCATGGCCGAGGACGGCGAGGAGGGGCTGGCCCAGTTCGAGCGCCACGGCGCCGATATCGTCCTGCTCGACCTGATGATGCCGGGCCTCTCCGGCACCGAGGTCTGCCGGCGCCTTCGCCAGCGAAGCACCGTGCCGATCATCATGGTCACCGCGCGGGACGCCGAGATCGACAAGGTCGTCGGCTTGGAGCTCGGCGCCGACGACTACGTCACCAAGCCGTTCAGCCACCGCGAGCTCATCGCCCGCGTCCGGGCCGTCCTTCGTCGGGGCCAGGAGGCGGAGCTGATGCCGGACGTGATCGAGGCCTCCGGCGTCCGGATGGACGTAGAGCGGCACGAGGTATGGGTCAACGGGGAGCCGGTCAGGCTCGCGCTGAAGGAGTTCGAGCTGCTGGAGATGCTGCTTCGCAACTCCGGCCGCGTGATGACCCGCGGGCAGCTCATCGACCGGATCTGGGGCGCCGACTACGTCGGGGACACCAAGACGCTCGACGTTCACGTCAAGCGGCTGCGCGGCAAGATCGAGTTGGACCCGCCTAACCCCAAGATCTTAGTGACCGTCCGCGGGTTGGGGTACAAGTTCAACGGCTGACCCGGACGCCGGCGGCGGCCCGTAGGATGCGGCGGGTGAGCGCCGACATGGTCATCTTCTCCGGGCACGCACACCGGGAGTTCGCCACCGAACTGTGCGAACTCCTCGGCGTCGAGCTGTCCCCCTCGCGCGTCCAACGGTTCAGCAACGACTGTCTCCAGGTGCAGCTGCGCGCCAACTGCCGCATGAAGGACGTCTACATCGTCCAGCCGATCTGTCCTCCGACGCAGGAAAACCTGATGGAGCTGCTGATGATGATCGATGCCGCGCGTGGGGCGTCCGCCGGGTCGGTGACCGTGGTGATGCCGCACTACGCCTACGCGCGGTCGGACAAGAAGGACGCCCCACGCATCTCCTTGGGCGGACGCCTCGTCGCCGACCTGCTCGCCACGGCGGGTGCCACGCGCGTGCTCACCATGACCCTGCACGCCGAGCAGGTGCACGGGTTCTTCTCGATGCCCGTGGACCACCTGACCGCGTTGCCCGTCCTCGCCCGCCACTACCGCGGGCGCGACCTGTCCAACACCATCGTGGTGTCGCCCGACTTCGGGAACGCCAAACAGGCGGGCGCCTTCGCTCGCGCGCTCGGTGTCGAGGTCGCGGCTGGGTCCAAGCGGCGTACGGCCGACGACAAAGTGACCATCGACGCCATCGTGGGGGACGTGGCCGGCAAGGACTGCATCATCCTCGACGACGAGATCGCCACCGGCGGCTCCATCGTCACCCTCATCCAGGCCGTCCGGAACTACGGCGTCAACAGCATCTCGATCGCCTGCACCCACGGCCTGTTCACCGGCGCCGCACCGGAGCGTCTCAACGCGCTCTCCGACGTCGACGAAGTGGTCACCACCAACACCGTGCCGCAGGACAAAGCGATCGATCGCCTGGTGACCCTCTCGGTCGCCCCGCTCTTCGCCGAGGCGGTGCGCAGCATCCACCTCGGCGAGTCGGTCAGCCGGCTCTTCTCTGACGAGAGCACCTACGGGGAGTGACCCGCGCCCCCATCAGGGGGTGGCGGTGGGAGTGGGGGTGGCCAAGCCGTCGGTGCCGGGCCCCTCGGCCACGGCGGTGCCGGCCGGGGTGGCGGACGCCGAGGCCGGGCTGGGGGTGACCGTCGCGTAGATCGGATCGTTGAACGACATCACCGGGGCGGTCGCCTCGGCCGTCGTCCCTGAAGCGAACGTCAGGGAGAGCTCGGCCGTCATCCCGGGCTGCAGGTCTGGGCTGGAGACCGTGATGGCGGGCGAGGGGGCGGTCAGCACGACCAGCTGGTTCGGGTTGAGCGTGATCTGGCCGGCGGAGGAGACGGTGAGCGGTGCGCCCGGGGAGCCGTCGGCCTTGTTCGGGGTGCCAGTCACCTGGGTCAACTGATCGGACTCGCTCGACACCAGGGAGGCGGAGACGATGCCGTTGCCCGTCGTATCGGAGACCAGCAGCAGGTTACGCACTTTGATCGACCCGGCGTCGACATTCACGCCGTGGGCCGGCGTGTACGGCTGAAGCGTCTGGGCGTTGAACCCGCACCCGGCGAGAAGAAGTGCCAAGCCCACTCCGGCGACGACAGTGCGCGCGCCCCGACGACGGTGACGGGTGCTCGTGTGCATGGCGGAGGCCTCCTGTGTCGTGGCGGTGCGGTGTCTCGGGGCCCACCTTAACGAAACCCGGGGTGGGAGCGTTAGCCGCAACACACGGCAATCGACAGCAGGCGTTTGGCATCGGTGGAGTGTCTTGGCGTACCCTGAGCCTCTCATGGGCGCACCCTGGCCCATCGGCACAGATCCCGACCGATGTCAAGCCCCGAATGTGGCGCTGGCTAAGGGATATATCGCCCCGACCGCCCCTGAGGGCATGGTATGCTGGTCGTTGGGAAAGGGGTCAATGAATATGACTTTTGCAGTCGGCGAAACGGTTGTCTACCCCAACCATGGTGCAGCCGTCATCGAAGACATCGAAACCCGGACGATCAAAGGAGAGGAGCGGCTGTACCTCGTTCTCCGCATCGTTGGCCAGAACGACTTGGTGGTGCGGGTCCCCGCCTGCAACCTCGACCTCGTGGGAGTACGCGACGTCGTCGACGCCGACGGCCTTGAGCGCGTCTTCGGCGTGCTGCGCGCCCCGCACACCGAGGAGCCGACCAACTGGTCGCGCCGCTACAAGGCCAACCTCGAGAAGCTCCATTCTGGCAACGTCATGAAGGTCGCCGAGGTCGTCCGTGACTTGTGGCGTCGCGAGCGCGAGCGCGGCCTGTCGGCCGGCGAGAAGCGCATGCTGGCCAAGGCCCGTCAGATCCTCGTCTCCGAACTGGCGCTCGCCGAGAAGGTCTCCGACGATCGCGCCGAGGTCATGCTCGACGAGGTGCTCGCCTCGTAAGGCTCCGATGAGCACAGACAACACCAACTCCCTGCCGGTCGTCGCCATCGTGGTGGCGGCCGGTTCCGGTTCCCGGCTGGGCGCCGACGTCCCCAAGGCCTTGGTCGAGGTGGGCGGCTCCTCGCTGCTGGCACGTTCTTTGAGCCAGCTCGCCGCCGGGGGCGTCCAGGAGGCGGTCGTGGTGGTTCCCGCCCAGGGCCGCGAGGCCTTCGAGGCGGCTGTGGCTGGAGCCCCGCTCGCTGTCGTGCTGGTCGAGGGCGGTCCCGAGCGCCAGCACTCGGTGGCCAACGGCCTGGCCCGGCTGGCGCCGCTGCCGGGCGACGAGGCGCAGATCGTCCTGGTCCACGACGCCGCACGCGCGTTCGTGCCCGCCGGCGTCGTCGCGCGCGTCGTCGATGCGGTGCGCGCCGGTGCGGACGTCGTCGTCCCGGTGGTCCCCGTCGCCGATTCGCTGCGCGAGGTCTTCGAGGTGGGGTCCGCCGTCGTGGACCGCTCAGGCCTGCGCGCCGTTCAGACACCCCAGGGGTTCCGCCGTTTCGTGCTCGAGGAAGCGCACACCGAACTCTCCGAGAACAACACCATCGTCACCGACGACGCCGCCGCCGCCGAGTACGTCGGGTACCCCATCACGCTGGTCGAGGGTGCCCGCGAGGCGTTCAAGGTGACCGACCCATTCGACCTGGTCGTCGCCCGCGCCCTGGTCGCACCCGACGACGGCGAGGCTCAGGGGTGATCCGGGTCGGCGTCGGCACCGATGTCCACCAGCTCGCCCCCGGCGTCGCCATGCACTGCGCCGGGCTGCTCTTCCCCGACGAGCCTGCCGGGCTCGCCGGCCACTCCGACGGTGACGTGGCCGCCCACGCGGCCTGTGACGCGCTGCTCTCGGCGTCCGGCCTCGGCGACTTGGGCAGCAACTACGGGACGTCCGAGCAGGCATGGGCGGGGGCGTCCGGGGTGGCATTCCTGTCAGAGACCGCCCGGCGAGTCCGGGCCGCCGGGTTCGAGATCGGCAACGTCGCGATCCAGGTGATCGGCAACCGTCCGCGGCTGGCCCACCGACGCGCAGAGGCTGAGGGGGTGCTGAGCTCGGCGCTCGGCGCTCCGGTGAGTCTGTCGGCGACGACCACGGACGGGCTGGGCCTCACCGGGCGAGGCGAGGGCGTCGCCGCCATCGCGACCGCGCTCGTCGTCGAGGTCAGCGAACCAGGTCCGACCCAACGGTGAAGCTGTTGCAGGCGGCGATCGCGTCGCTGCCTGAGCCCCGGTCGAACCAATACTGACGTGCTTCGCCCGTGCCGTGCCCACCCGAGTATCCCGCTCGCCCGCTGAGGACGTCATCGCCCAGGTTGTAAACGAGCCCCGCGAGGCGATCGAGGTCGCCGCTGCCCAGCCCCTGGCTCTGAGCGACCGACCGGACGTATTGGCCGGCCAGGCAGTCGGCCTGCACCTCGGTGCGGCGGGACAGGTCGAGGGCCGCCTCCTCGGTGCGGGCGTCCTGCTCAAGGTACTTCTCGGAGATGAGGATCGCCGTGCGCGCCTGGATCGCGTGCCCGAACTCGTGGGCGAGGATCATCTCGGCGGCGTAGTTCGCGTTGGCGACCGCCGGCGGGAAGGCCCGCAGCAAGTTGTCGGCGTAGTAGATCCGCTGGTCGCCGGTGCAGTAGGCAGCGTTCACCTCGGAGAAGTCGCCGCAGGCGGTCTTGATCGGCCGGGCGTAGACGGTGACGGGGGGCCGCGGCATCGTGAAGCCCGCGGCTTCGACGGGCTCGGCGAACACGGTCATCAGGCAGCCCATCAGGTCGTTGAAGTGCGCCTGCTTCTGCGCGGGCGACGCGCTGTTGACCGCCACCTGGGCCATCGCGCAGTTAGTGGGCACCGGAACGGACTGGTCGTAGAGGGGGTTCCCGGTGACGAGCCGGCCGGCGGCGTCCATGGTGCGCGGCCCCGGCACCGGCGGGGGGTTCCGGTCGACGGGCGGGGGCGTGTAGTCCTCGTTCACATAGCTGGTCGTCGGGTCACCCGGGACCCGCGGGGCAGGGGCCGGCTGCTCGGGGCGCGACGACGATTCGCTCGCCCGCTCGAGGAATCCTTTGACGGCCGAGGCGATCATGATGATCGCGACGACGGCGACGACGACCCGGACCGCGTTCCCCAGCCCGCTGCTGCGACGCCTCGGTGGCCGGGGCGCCGGCCACTGTCTCGCGGCCGGCCACTGCCCGGGAGGGCCCCACGTCGGCGGGGCCGCCCAGGTGGGACGCGGTGGTGCGCCCCTGCGTGGCGGGGGCGGCGCGCCCCAGGGCTGCTGACTCACGGGGCCACCCTACCGGGGGGTGCGGTAGGTTCTGCAGCGTGATCTCCGTGCTGCCTCTCCTCGGACGCCTGGTCGCCACGCTCTTCGTCACCGCGGCCCTCCTCGCGTCCCCGCTGGCCTGGCAGGCGTCCGCCGCCACCGAGGTCGAGAGCTACTTGGTCGACGCCTCGATCGCCGAGGACGGGTCGCTTCGCGTCCGCGCTCTGGTCACCCCGCGCGGCGGGGGAGGCACCGTCTCGCAGCGGTTCGCGACAGTGCTGCCCACCACCGACGCGCGAGAGTACCGGTTCACGATCTCCGACGTCCGAGTCACCAAGGCCGGTGCGGACGCCGGCGCCACGGTCAGCGAGGCGAGCGGGTACCAGGAGGTGACGATCCCGGTGACAGACGAGGCTCCGGTCGTCCTCGAGTACACCGTCCGTGGCGCGGCCTTCGAGACCGACGGGGGCACCACCACCGTCCTGTGGCGCCTGCTTCAAGGGTTGAACTTGCCGGTCCGCACGTTCCAGGCGACGGTGGCGGTGCCCGCGCCCTTCACCATGATCGACTGCGCGGCAGGGCCGCCCGGCGCGCCGGGCGCGTGCGGATGGTACGCGGGCGGCACCCACGAGACGCCCGAACCCACGTTCCATGACGGCCCGCGTGGGGCGGGCGAGGTGGTCCAGGTCGAGGTGCGTTTCGCCGGCACGTCCGTGGCCGCCAACCAGCAGGTCGTGCAGCGGTGGTCGCTGGACCGCGCGTTCTCGACCACGCCCGCGGCGCTCGGGGCAGCGGCCGGTCTGCTCGCAGCCGGTCTTCTCGGCCTGTGGGCGTTGCGCAGGAAGTTCCACCACGACGTCGAAGGCGGGTCGACGCCGACCGTGGTGGGCACCTTCCGGCCGGTGGGGGAGGGGCGCAGCGAGTTCCAGGTGTCCCGCGGGATCCGGCCTGGCGAGATCGGCACGCTGGTGGACGGCACCGTCGATCCCCTCGACGTCACGGCGACCATCATCGACCTGGCGGTCAGGGGCCCCCTCCTCATCCGCGAGCTGCCGCACCGCAGCGCGTACGCGCGTGCCGACTGGGAGTTCGAGCGGCGCGACTCGGCCGAGGCGCTGCGGCCCTTCGAGCAGACGGTGCTGGACGCCATCGCCCCGGTATCAGGCGAGCGGGTTCGGGTGTCGGGGCTGGGCGCCGTCATCGGTGGTGTGCTACCGACGCTGCGCAGTCAGCTCTACGACCAGGTCGTCGAGCGGGGCTGGTTCAGGCGTCGCCCGGACGCCACCCGCACCGCGCTCACCCGAACCGGCTGGGCCCTCCTGGCCGCAGCGCTGGTGGGCGCCGGCGTCCTGATCGCCTTCACCCCGTTCGGGCTGGCCGCCCTCGTCCTGGTCGGGTTGGCCGCCGGATTCGGCTTCCTGGCCCAAGACATCCCGGCCCGGTCGGCCGCCGGCGCGGGGGTCCTCGCCGGCCTGGACCTGCTCCGCGGCCACCTCCTCACCCAACCTACCGACGAGATGCCCGTCGGCCGTGAGGTCGAGGAGCTGAGCGAGGTACTGCCGTACGCGGTGGTCCTGGGGGGTACGGAACGCTGGCTCGACGGCTTGGCTGCCTCCGACGACGACCCGCACCCTGACGCGACCGACCTGCCGTGGTACCACGGCCCCGAGGGATGGAACCTCGCCGATCTGCCCGACTCGCTACGCAACTTCGTCACCACGGTCGAGGGCACGCTGGTCGAGCGCTGACCCCCTCCCGCTCCAAGGCCCGGGGGCTCAGAGCTCGAGGCCCGGGTACAACGGATTGGCCTGCAACAATTCGGACGCCGCCGCCTTCGTGGCCGCAGCCACGCCCTCGGCGATCGTGTACTTCGCCTTGCCGGGCTTGCCGGTGGACGCCGTGGCGGGGCTCGTTGCCGTCAGCACGTCCACGATGAGACCGGCCACGCGCTCGAACTCGTCAGCGCCGAAGCCCCGTGACGTGAGCGCCGGCGTCCCGATACGCACCCCCGTGGTGTACCAGGCGCCGTTGGGATCGTTCGGGATCGAGTTGCGGTTCGTGACGATCCCGGACTCAAGCAGAGCCGACTCCGCCTGCCTCCCGGTGAGACCGAAGGACCCGACGTCGAGCAGGACTAGGTGGTTGTCGGTGCCGCCTGTGACGAGACGGACGCCGCGCCTCATCAGGCCCTCGGCGAGCGCCTTCGCGTTGTCGGCCACGTTGCGCGCGTAGTCGCCGAACGCCGGCGTCCGCGCCTCGGCGAGCGCGACGGCCTTGGCCGCCATCATGTGCGAGAGCGGGCCGCCGAGCACCATGGGGCAGCCCTTGTCCACGAACTCGGCGAACTCCTGCTTGGCGAGCACCAGCCCACCGCGCGGGCCGCGCAGGGACTTGTGCGTCGTGGTGGCGACGACGTGGGCGTAGGGGATCGGGTCCTCCTCGCCGGTGAACACCTTCCCGGCGACCAGGCCGGCGAAGTGGCTCATGTCCACGATGAGCGTCGCGCCGACCTCGTCGGCGATCTCGCGCATCCGCGCGAAGTCGACCTTGCGCGGGTAGGCGGAGTAGCCGGCCATCAGGATCAGCGGCCGGAA
>JBKHWW010000196.1:0-15359 GCA_046566345.1 Actinomycetes bacterium | reverse complement strand
CGTCGACCTGCTCGCCCACGAAGGCCACGAACAACGCGGCGGGGACCGCCTGCCGCGAGTCGATGACCACGTCGGGGCCGACAACCGCGTCGCCGTCAGCGGCGCGTGCCAGGCGTCCGCCCGCGGCGCGCGCCAGTGCGGTCAGCGTGATGGGTTCCACGTCACTCCCCCCAAACCTCGCGGACCACCGCGACGTCGTCGAACGGGCTGGTGGTGCCCGCGATCTCTTGGCCCGTCTCGTGGCCTTTGCCGAGCAGCGCGACCCAATCGCCGGGGCCGGCCAAGCGCAGGGCGGCGACGATGGCCGAGCGACGGTCGCCGCCGTCGATGACGTCGGCGCCGGAGACTCCCCTGGCCCCGGCGAGCACGGCGGCGCGGATCGCGGCCGGATCCTCACTACGGGGGTTGTCGTCGGTGACCACCACGATGTCGGACGCCCGGGCCGCGGCCTGGCCCATCGGACCCCGCTTGGAAGGGTCCCGGTCGCCGCCGGCACCGAGGACGGCGATGCGGCGTCCGGTTCGAGGCAGCGCGTCGAGCGCGGCCGCCACCGCCTGCGGGGTGTGAGCGAAGTCGACGACGACGTGCGGCGGGCGCCGGCCCTCGCCCCCCTCGATTGTGCCGAGGGGAACCCGCTGCATCCGGCCGGGGACCTGCGCGTCGGCGAGCCCCGACGCGGCGGCGTCCACGTCGTGGCCCGCTGCGCCGACAAGCGCGAGCGCGGTGACCGCGTTGGCGACGTTGAAGGAGCCGAGCATGGACAGGTCGAACGACGTCACGCCGCCAGGCTGGGTCAGCCGGACGCGCGAGCCGCCGTCCGGGAGCGGGGCGGCGTCCAGCACCCGGAAGTCGGCGTCGGCGCCCAGCGTGGTGACCAGCCCCGCCGACCCGTCGGCGCGGATCAACTCGGCCAGACAGAGTCCCCACGGGTCGTCGGTGTTGACCACCGCCTGGCGCGCGCGGCCACCCAGGAACAGCTGCGCCTTCGCCGAGAAGTACGCCTCGAGCGTGACGTGAAATTCCAGATGATCCTGCCCGAGCATGGTGAAGCCCGCGGCGTCGAAGGTGAGGGCGTCGACGCGGTGCAGCGCCAGCGCGTGGCTACTCACCTCCATCGCGACGGCGTCCGCCCCCTCGTCGCGCATCAGGGCGAGAAGTGCCTGCAGGTCGGGCGACTCGGGAGTGGTGATCGTCGACCGGACGCCGACCAGGGGCTGCCCAGCGACGCGAAAGCCGAGCGTGCCGACGGTGCCGACCCGGCGTCCGAGCGCGGCGAGGGCGGCGTCCAGCAGGAAGATCGTGGAGGTCTTGCCGTTCGTGCCCGTGACCCCGAACAACTCCATCGCCTCGCCTGGACGCCCGTAGACGTCGGCGGCCAGCTGCGCCATCGCCAGTCGGGGGTCGTCGACAACGGCGATCGGCAGGCCGGCGCCGGCGGCGAGCGAGGCGCCCTCGGCGTCCGTCAGCACCGCGATCGCGCCGGCTGCGGACGCCTGCCCGACGAACCGCGCGCCGTGGGTGCTGGCCCCGGGCAGAGCGACATAGAGGTCTCCGGGGCGCACCTGGCGGGAGTCGAGCGCCACGCCTGACACGACGCCGGACGCCCCCGGCACCAGGCGCGCGAGCGCGAGGCCGGGGGCGGAACGGGGCCGCAGTACGTTCGGGTCACCCATCGGGTCATTCCTTCACGAGCGTGAGCTGAGTGTCCACGATCTCATGAGATGGGGACACCCCGTAGCGCGGGAGAGCCAACGACATGATGTCCTTGTAGACCGGGCCCGCCTGACCCAGGCCGCCGCCGGAGCTGTCGGGCTTGGCCACCAGCACATACACCAGCACCTGGGGGTCCTCCACGGGCGCCACCCCGATGATGGAGGCCACCAGGCCCGAGTACCCCGAACCGGACGCGATGCGCGCCGACCCCGTCTTCGTGCCGGTGCGGTACCCCGGGACGCCGATCAGTTTGGAGTTGTAGATGGTGCGCTGCTCCATCATCTCCACGGTCTGGCGCGCGGCCTCGTCCGAGATCACCCGTCGGGTCTCCGGGGCCGGGGCCGGGGTGAGCCCGTCCTTGCTACCGGTGGCCTTGATGAGGCTCGGCTCGGTGTAGACGCCGCCGTTGGCGACCGCAGCCACCGCGGCGGCCATCTGGACCGAGGTCACCGACACGCCGTACCCGAACGCCATCGAGTCTGCTTGGTAACTGGGCATTCCGGCCGGCGGGACGCTGCCCGCCGCCTCGCCCGGCAGGCCGAGCGCGGTCTGCTCGCCGAGACCGAAGTCGATCATGTACTGCCGCAGGAGGTCGGGGTCCATGTCGCGGGCAGCGGTGATCGCGCCGACGTTGGAGGAGCGGACCAGGATGCCGCGCGTGGTGATGTCGATGTCGCCGTGGGAGAAAGCGTCCGTGACCTCGTGGTCCCCCACCTTGACGGTGGCGCCGATCGAGTAGCTGGTGTCCGGCGTCGTCAGGCCGGCGTCCAGCAGGGACGCCAGGGTGAGCACCTTCTGCACCGAGCCGGGCTCGTAGGCGGCGGTGACGGCGCGGTTGCCCAGGTCCGCGCTCTGGGCCTTGCCGAAGTCGTTGGAGTCGAAGGAAGGGTAGTTGGCCATGGTGAGGAGCTCGCCGGTCTCGACGTCCATCACGATCGCGACGCCCCAGCTGCCGCCCACCTCGTCGACGCGAGAGGCGAGCCGCTGCTCGGTCATCCACTGCAGGTCGGGGTCGAGGGTGAGCTGGAGGTTCACGCCGTCGACGGCGGGGGTCAGCAGCTGGTTCCCCAGGGGGATCTTTCCGTTCGGCGAGGTCTCGTAGGTCTCGCGACCCGCGGAACCGGCAAGCTCGTCCTGCCGCGCGTACTCCAGGCCGCCGATCCCCTTGCCCTCGCTCATGTAGCCCACGACATTGCTGGCGACGGAGCCCATCGGGTAGACGCGCCGCGGGTTGGACTCGCGGAAGATGCCCACGTAGTCGCCGGCGTTCAGCTCGGCGATGAGGTCGACCCACTCGCTGGAATGCACCTGCTTGGCCAGCAGCTGGTAGCGCGTGTCCACGCGCCGCAGCTTCTCCTCGATCTCGGCGACGGGGACCTCGACGTGGCGGGCGATGATGGCCGCCATCTCGGTGGGGGCACGCTCACCCCTCTCGCGGTCCCGCTCCTTCATCGCCTCGCGCTCTTTGCCGTTGGTGGAGATCATCGAGGGGTCGGCGATGACGTTCACGGTCGCATCGGTGAAGGCCAGAACCTGGCCGTCGCGGCCGGTGATGCTGCCGCGCTGCGCCGGGACGTTGCGGCCGACCGTCATGTCCTTGGCGGCCTCTGCGGCCATCGCCTTGGCGCTGATCACCTGGATCTGCACGGCCCGCGCACCCACCAGCGAGAAGAGGATGGCGACCGTCAGCATCAGCACCCGGAGGCGGAAGGCCGAGGAGGCCAGCGGGACCCGCCTGCCGCCGCCGGACCCCGGTGCGCGTTGGGGGGCGGGCCGACTCATGCATTCACTCCCGGGGCCGGTTCGGACGGCGCCGCGGATGCCGCGCTCGTCGGAGACGGTACTCCCGGGTCGCCGTGGACCTCGGCATCGGCGGCGGGTGTCGCTGCACCTTCGGAGGCACCTGCACTGTGGGTGGCACCGACATCCGTCGCCGGTGCATCGGCCGCGACGGGAGCAGGAACCACCTCGCCCGCTTCGGGGGCCGCGTCGCCCGCGACGGGTGTGGCCGGTGGGGCCTCGCCCGGGGTGAGGGGCGTACCGGCGGCCGGGTCGGGGGGCGCGGCCGCGGTGCCTTCCTCAACGGGCGGGGTCTCCGGAGCGGGCGGCAGGACGATCAGGCTGGGGATCTCCTGGCCGGTGACCTTCGTGGGCTTTCCGATGACCGTCCCGGTCTCGAGGTCGATGAAGACAGCGTGCGGGTTGGGCACCATCCCGAGCGCGGCGGCCTCGCGGCCCAGGCTCGCGGGCGAGTTCAGTTGGGTCACCCGGGACTCCAACGAGGAGACACGGTAGCCGAGCTCGTTGGCCTGCCGCTGGGCCTCACGGACCTGGAAGGCCTGGTTCTGCAGCGCGGTGGTGAGCAGCAGCAACAACACCATGCCTCCCACCAGCAGGGCGACCATCAGCACCGCGAAGGGGATCGGGGAGATCCGCCGCGGGGGGCTGACGATGCTGCGCAAGGTCGGGCGCGCCTGAGAGGCCGCCTGATTGAATCGTCGCGGAGCTTCTTTGAGGGCTTCCCACGCGGTCATGGCGCCACCTCCCTGATTCGTTCGATCACGCGCAATCGCGCCGAGGCGGCGCGAGGGTTGTCGGCTTCCTCCGACGGCGACGGTCTTTCGGCGCCCCGCGTCAGGAGGACGAACTGCGCCCGGTGTTCGGGCGGGACGACCGGCATGCCGCGCGGCGCCGTATCCGTGCTGGCGTGGGCGAAGGCCTGCTTCACCAACCGGTCCTCGAGAGAGTGGTAGGCCAGCACGGCGAAGCGGCCACCGAGGGCCAGCGCCGCGAGCGCGGCCGGCACGAGGCCGCCGAGCGCCTCCAGCTCCCGGTTGACCTCGATCCGCAGCGCCTGGAAGGTGCGCTTGGCGGGGTGCCCTCCGGTGGCGCGGGACGCCGCCGGGATCGCCTCGCTGAGCACCTGGACCAACCGCGCCGATGTCGCGAACGGCTCGCGCTCGCGCTCGGCGACGATCCGCCGCGCGATGCGGTCGACGAAGCGCTCCTCGCCGTACGTCCGCAGGATCCGGGCCAGCTCGCGGGTGTCATAGGTGTTCAGCACGTCTGCGGCCGTGGGGCCGGACGCCTGAGTCATCCGCATATCTAGGGGAGCGTCCACCGCGTAGGCGAACCCTCGCTCGCGGCGATCGATCTGCAGGCTCGAGAGCCCTAGGTCGGCCAGAACGGCCTGCACCCGGGGCGTCCGATTCTCGGCGAGCACCTCGGGCAACTCGTCGTAGACCGCCTCGTAGAGCGCCACGCGGTCCCCGAACTCGGCCAGTCGTTCCCCGGCGATGTCCAGGGCGTCGGCGTCCCGGTCGATGCCGACCAGGGAGGCCCGGGGGCAGGCGCTGAGGATGGCCCGCGCGTGGCCGGCGAGGCCGAGGGTGCAGTCGACGAAGGTGCCGCCACCCTCGAGCGCGGGGGCAAGGAGCTCGACGATGCGCTCGACCATGACCGGAACGTGACCGGTCGCGGCGGGCTGCGACATGCTCGACCTCCTTCGTGTCCGTGCGATCGGGTTTCGATCCGGGAGAACTGCCTGGCACCGGGGAAGTGGCGTCAGGTCGTCCCGCCGGGTCGAAGCCTCATCGCACGGGCTCTCCGTGAGCGCGCGTGTCGCCGCCGGGGAAGATCTCCTCGTCCATCCGGGCGAACTCCTCGTCTTGAGCCGACTGGTAGGCCTCCCACGCGGCGAGGTCCCACACCTCGACCCGGTTGAACGCCCCGATGACGGCGATCTCCTTGTCCAGCCCCGCGTACGCCCGGAGGACGGGTGGGATGGTCAACCGTCCCTGCTTGTCGGGAACCTCCTCGGAGGCGCCCGCCGCGAACATCCGCTGGAAGTCGCGAATGCCTCGAAGCGTCGAGGGCCCGCTGATGGCCGCCTGCGCCTGTCGCTGGAATTCCGTGACCGTGTAGATGGCCAGGCAGCGCTCCTGCCCCTTGGCGATGACGAGGCCGTCGCCCAACTCGTCGCGGAACTTGGCTGGCAGGAAGAAGCGGCCCTTCTCGTCCACCTTCGGGAAATGGGTTCCCAGAAACACGGGCCCCCTCCCTTCGGCGTCCTGCTTCCTCCACTTGGCTCCACATTACCCCACATTGCTCCCCTAAGAGGAACACGCTCCCCGTTCGCGCCGTGTCGCCTCCGAGCCACCGGCCAGGCGCCGGGGGCTCGCCCGTCGACGCTCTGGACCCGGCCGGTAGGGTGTCCGACGTGACCCACACCACATCCGTCGACGTGTCCGAGGTGACGGGGCTAGCCGAGCGGCTGCGGGCGTCCATCGGGTCGGTGATCGAGGGCAAGCCCGATGCGGTCGACATGGCGATGGTCGTGCTGTTGGCGGGCGGGCACCTGCTCCTCGAAGATGTCCCGGGCGTCGGCAAGACGATGCTGGCCCGCACCATCGCGCGCTCGATCGACTGCACGGTGCGTCGCATCCAGTTCACCGCCGACCTCTTGCCCAGCGACATCACGGGCGTGTCGGTGTTCAACCCGCAGACTCGTGCCTTCGAATTCAAGCCCGGCGGCGTCTTCGCCAACATCGTCATCGGCGACGAGATCAACCGCGCCTCCCCTAAGACGCAGTCAGCGCTGCTGGAGGCGATGGAGGAGGCGCACGTCTCGGTGGACGGGACCACCCACGCCCTTCCGCTGCCCTTCATGGTCTTCGCCACCCAGAACCCGATCGAGATGCAGGGCACGTACCCGCTGCCCGAGGCCCAGCGCGACCGCTTCATGGCCTCGATCTCGATGGGCTACCCGACCCGCGCGGCCGAGATCGCCATGCTGGACCACCACGGCGCCGCCAACCCTCTGGAGGCCGTGCTCCCCGTCACGGACGCCGCCGGCATCAGCGCGGCCCGGGCGATCGTCGGACAAGTATTCGTGCACCCGGCTCTGAAGGAGTACGTCGTGGGCATCGTCGCCGCCACGCGCTCCTCCGACAGCCTGCGGCTGGGCGCTTCCCCTCGGGCGAGCCTGCACCTGCTCCGGGCAGCCCGTGCGCGGGCCGCGATGCACGGCCGAGGCTACGTAATTCCCGAGGACGCGTCCTCCTTGGCCGTCCCGGTCCTGGCCCATCGCGTCCTGCTCAGCCATCGCGCGCACACCGCCCAGGCCAGCGCCGCCGCGGTCATCGACCAGGTCACCTCGTCGGTGACCGCGCCCAAGCGCACGTAGCGCCGTGCCGTCCCTACCGCTGCCGACCTCCCGTGCGGCCGCCTTCTGGGTAGGGGGCAGCGGCGTGATGACCCTGGGCGTGCTGCTGGGCAACCAGGACGCCGTCTGGCCGGCCCTCTTCCTCATCCTGTTGCCCGTGGCCGCCTTGGTGGCGACCCTGGCCTTCCGGCCCAGCTTCACGCTCGATCGCGAGACCACCCCCGGCGTCGTGGCAGCGGGCGAGCCCGCCACGGTGGCCCTGACGATCCGCACGCGTCGGCCCAGCCGCGCGGGCACGGTGGCCGCCGAGGACGACCCCGGGCAGGCACTCGGCACCCCCCACCGGGTGCACCTGGCCGCGTCCCGCGTCGGCCAAGCGAGCCGGTCCACCTACCCAGTCCAGCCGCGCCGTCGAGGCCGGTACACCCTCGACGGGTTTCGGTACCGGTTCGTCGACCTGCTGGGGTTCTGGGTCCACACCGTGCGCGTGGCTCACCCGACACCCTTGGTGGTCACCCCGGCGGTCACGCCACTTCCCCCCACCTCAGCCCATGCTTACGGCGCGACCGGCGAGACCCCGATCCCCCAGACCGCGGTGCGCGGGCCCGACGACGCGATGGTGCGGGAGTACCAGCCACGCGACGACGTCCGCCGCATCCACTGGCCCTCGACGGCACGCGCCGGGACGCTGATGGTCCGCCGCGAAGAGGCGGCCTGGGACCCGACCGCCTGGGTGCTGCTCGACTCGCGCGCGGGCGTCCACCCCCTGGTCAGGGGTGAGTACCCCAGCTTCGAGTGGCTGGTGTCGGCCGCGGCGTCGATCGGGCTGCGGCTGCTCGCGGACGGCTTCACCGTCACGCTGGTGGACGCCGAGGGCAGCCGCACCGAGGTCTCCGCCGACGTTCCCGGCGCCGTCGGCGCTTGGCTCGACCCTCTGGTGGACGCCGACCTGACCGGCGCGTCCGACCTGCACGAAGCGACCACGCGGATGGCCCAGGCGGGCTCCGAGCACCTCCTGGTCGCTCTGCTCGGGGGGCTGGATCTCGGCTCGGCCGACCTCCTGGCCGCGACCACCGGCTCGCGGCAGCAGCGCATCGCCGTGGTGGCAATCCCGGACGCCGCCGCGCGCTCCGGCTTCGAGGCCGGCCGCGTGGTGCTGGTGGACCACGGCTGGGAGGTTCGCGAGGCGTCCACCGGCGAGGAACTGGCCCGCCTCTGGGCCGAACGCGTCGTCGGGGCGCGGCGATGAAGAACGACACCCGCCTCGGGCTGGCGCTGCTGGTCGCGCTCGTCGCGCAGCTGTGGCCGTGGACACAGCTGACCCGGGACGGCAATGCGCTCCGGCTGGCTGCTCTGGCGATCGCGGTGGTGCTGGCGGTCGGGTGGGCCGGACGTCGCCTGCGCCTGCCCACCGGCGTGCTCGCGCTGGTCCAGCTTGCCACGGTGGTGCTGTGCGCGATGGGCGCCCTGGCGTGGGCACACGGGCCGGGGCTGGTGACTCGGCTGCCGACCGTGATGCTGGAGGGCATCGACTTCTTCCGGGGCAGCGCGGCGCCCCTGTTCCCGCAGGCCGGAGCGACCGTGTTGATCGTCGGGTTCGTCGCGCTCCTTGCGATGCTGGCCGACTGGGTGGCCCTCACCTGGGAACGTCCGGGCTGGGCCGTGCTCCCCCTGGCGGTGATGTACCTGGTGGTCGGGCTGGGCCTGGCCACCGCCATGCTCTTCACCGAGTTCCGTCTGCTCGCGGCCGGCATCGTCCTGGTGCTGCTTGCAGCCACACCCTTGCGCGAGCGGGAGCGTCCCGGCACCAGGGCCGCCGCCCTGCTCACGGCGGCGGCCGTCGGTGCGGCCGGAGTCGGGCTGTCGTGGGCTGCGGCCCTCTTGGTGCCGACGTTCGAGGCGCGCCGCACCAACGAGCCTCTCCAGATGAACGACCCGAGCTTGGACCTGAAGCGCAACCTCATCCAGGGCTCCGACGACGTGGTGCTCCGCTACTCCACCGACGGCGGCGACGGCGTGTACCTCAAGCTGGCCACCCTGCCCGCGCTCGGCACCGGCGGCTTCGCGTTGGCGGACGTGCGCGTGGCCACCGGCCGACTCCCCGCTCCACCCGGCAACCCCGACGGAACCCCCCGGACCACACGGGTGGCGGTGGGCGCTTTCCGCAGCGAGTGGCTGCCCGTGCCCTACGCACCCACGTCGTTCGACGCGCCCGGCCGATGGGGTTTCGCGATGGACACGCTCGATGTCATGGCGCTGGCCGGTCCTCAGCGGGCGAGCGCCACCGAGCAGATCTCCTACGAGGTGCGCAGCCTGGACGTCCGCCCGTCCCCTGACGTGGTGGCGCAGGCGAGTTCGGACGGTGGCGTCAACCGGGAGCTGACCACATCCGTCCCCGACCAAGTCAGCGGCCGGGTCCGTGCGCTCGCCCGCGAGGTGACGACCGAGGCGCCCACCGCCGGGGCCAAGGCGCAGGCGCTGGAGGCTTTTCTGCGCTCGGACCGTTTTACCTATTCAACCGCCCCCACGACCGGCGTCGGCGACGGCCTAGCCACCATCGACGACTTCCTTTTCGAGTCGCAGGCGGGCTACTGCGAGCAGTTCGCGGGCGCGATGGCGATCATGGCGCGGGAGGTCGGGATTCCGACCCGCATGGCTGTCGGTTTCGTCCCGGGGACGCGCACGGACGAGGGCTGGGAGCTGACGGCTCGAGACCTGCACACGTGGCCCGAGCTGTGGTTGGACGGGCTGGGCTGGGTCGCGTTCGAACCGACCCCGTCGCGGGCGGCCGGAACGGGGACGCCGACCCAGCCGGGAACGGCCACCCCCACCGCGGGGACGGCCCAGACCGTGACCCCCACACCCACGCCGGTCGAGGAGTCCCCGGGACAGCAGCCCACCGACGAAGAGGGGGACGGGGAGGCATCGACCGCGAGCCCGCTCCCCTGGGTGCTGGCCGCGATCGTTCTGACAGCTCTCGGCGTCGGCGCCGCGTGGGGGCCCCGGTGGCTGCGTGCCCGGCGACGCGCCGGCCGGCTCGCCGGGACCGGGGATGCGCGCGAGGACACCATCGCCGCATGGGACGAGGTGCGCGACACCGTCTCCGATCTGCGTCTGGAGTGGCCCGAGGGGTCCCCCCGGTACGCAGCGGAGCGGCTGGCGCCGGTTCTTGCCGACCACTCGGACGCCGTGGACGCCCTGCGCCGGCTGGCCGCCGCGTCCGAGCGTGCGCTGTTCGACCGGAGCGACGCCTACGACGCACAGGGGACGTGGCGCAGCGAGGTGGACGCGATCACGACGGCCCTGGCTTCGGTCGCACAACAGAAGGACCGCCCCACGAGGGCGGTCCGCTGAGGGTGTCGGCCGGCACGGCCGGGGTAGTGGCGATCAGAGGCCGCTACCGTCGCCGTTGCCCCGGCGCCAGCGTTCGTCGGTGAAGACGCCATGGCGAGGGCCAGAAGAACCCTGACCTGATCCGTCGCCCTCGACGTGCTTCCAGGAACTGAGGGCGACCACCGTCGAGACGAGCATCACGGCGAAGCCGATGATGCTGACCACCCATCCGAACTCCATGCCTGCCACCAGAGCAGCGACGCCGACGAGTAACCCCAGACCAGCCAACGCCGCGCGGCGTCGGTGCAGCTTGCGCGTCCCGGTGCCGCGGAGGGTGTTGGCGAGCTTGGGATCTTCGGCCGCGAGGGCTGCCTCCAGCTGCTCGAGTAGCCTCTGCTCCTTCTCGGACAGGGCCATCGCGCCTCCCTTCGTCGGTGCACGGCGCCCCGTGCGGCCAAGCGTGTACCAAGTGTAGGCGGCGCCGACGTCAAACGGAACTGCGCCGACGGGCCAGCGTCGCGCGTGAGACCGCATGGGGACCGAACCGCGCGATCGCCGCGTCCGCCGCTCGTTCTGCGTCTCGCCAGCCGTGTTCGGGCTCGTCAAGTGCCGGTTGTGTAGCCACGAGATCGACGTCGGTCAACTTCTCGACCCGGACGCCCACCCGCCGCAGGCGCGGGCGCTCCAGCCGGAACGCCGCCAGCAGCCGGCACGCCGCCGCGTGGACCTCGGAGGTGACGTCGGTCGGGTACGGCAGGGTCAACGACTTCTGCACCGTCCGGAAATCGGCGAACCTCAGACTGAGGGTGATGGTACGGCCCACGACACGGGCCATCCGCATGCGCGAGGCTACCCGGGCGCTGATGCGCAGCAGCTCGATGGTGACCATCTCGAGGTCGTCGGTGTCCCGGTCGAAGGTCTCCTGACTGCCGACGCTGCGCTCACCGGGTTCGGTCGCGACGACGCGGCGTCCGTCGATGCCCCAAGCGAACTCCCACAGCTCACCGCCGGCGCGGGCGCCGAACGCGCGCTGCATGGTCGACTTGGGCGTGTGGGCGAGGTCGGCGATCGTGTACAGCCCCAGCTTGTGCAGCGCCTCGGTGGTGGAAGGACCCACGCCCCAGATCTTCTCCACACCTTGGGGGTGCAGGAAGGGCACCACCTCGCCGGGGAGCACCCGGTGCAGGCCGTTGGGCTTGGCCTTGTTGGAGGCCATCTTGGCGATCAGCTTGGTGGGGGCGATCCCCACGGAGCACCCGATCCCCTGCTCGTCGGCGACCAGCGCGCGGATCAGCTCGCCCACCTCTTCGGGCTCCCCCAGCAGCCGGCGGGTGCCGGTCAGGTCGAGGAACGCCTCGTCCAGCGACACCTTCTCCACGTGCGGGGTAACCGTGGCGAAGATCGCGAACACCCCATCGGAGGCCGCCTCGTAGGCGTCATAGTCGGGCCGTATCGCCACGGCGTCCGGGCACAGTCGCCGCGCGCGGGTCGAGGACATGCCTCCTTCGACACCGTAGGCTCGCGCCTCGTAGGACGCCGACAGGACCACCCCGCGCGTGGAGCCGCCCACCCACACCGGACGACCCCGCAACTCGGGGCGCCGACGCAGCTCCACCGAGACGTAGAAGGCGTCCATGTCGACGTGGGCGATGACGGGCACGCTCGATCACCGCCCCGACGAACCCGGGCTGGAGTGCCACAGCTTGCGCCCCGGGTCGGCGTACCGCTGCGGGATCGCCTTCGGCGACTCACCCGCGGGGGCCACATCGGTGTAGGGCGACTGGACGAAGCCGCTGGGGTGCACGAGCACGCGCCGCTGCCCCATGCCCCCGGCGGCTCCCGCGTGCTCGGTGTCTGCGCGCGGGCGGCCCGAGGGGTGGTCGGGGGACTGCTCCCCCGCAGCCTGTCGCAAGGCCGCGTTCCAGCCGTGCGCCTGCTGTTGCCCCGCGATCGCTGCGTCGACGAGCTGGTGGACCGCCGCGACCGCCGCACGCTCGTCGCCGGTGGCTTCGAGCGTGGCACGCCACAGTGCTTCGAGCTGGAGCAGATCCCAGGCCCCCAACGCCCGCAGCGAGACCCCGCGTGCGCCGGTGCGGCGCAACTCCCCCACCCCCACCACCAGCCAGGAGTTGAACACAGTGGTGGCGAAGGGCCCCTGGGCGTCCTCGAAGAAAGTGAGGTCGACAGGCCCGGTGCCGTCGTCGAGGGTGAGGAAGATGACGCGGCGTCCGGACTTCACCGGTGGCGTCTGGGTGGCCACCTTCACACCCGCCACGAGCAGCCTGCTGCCACTTCGGCGTTTCAGTTGGTCAGCGGACGCCGTGACGCCGATCGCCTCACAGAAGGCGCGGTGGTCCTCCATCACGTGGCGCGTCGCGTCCAGGCCGAGGACGGCTAGCTCGGCGGCCATCCGTTCTTCGGCTGTCATCTCGGGCAGGCCGGAGGGATGGACGTCCGTCGCGGTGGTGTCCGTGGTGGTGTTCGGCGTGGGGGGAGGGGACGGCGTCCTCGCCCAGATGCCCGCCACACCCCGGACGCCGTTCCCTCCCCCCACGCCTGGGCCGCCCGGCTCACCTTCCCCGCCTTGGACGTCTCGGACACTCCGGGCGTACTCCGCACCCGGGGCGCTCCGGCGGGGCTCGGTGAAGTCGAGGGCGAGCTGCACGGCCTGGTGGCCGGTCGCGCCGCTAGAGCCGAGGCCGCGCGCCCGGCCGTGCGTGCGCGTGTGGACGCGTTCGGCGCGTTCGAGATCGGCCAGCGTGAGCAGCAGGTCGCGCCGCGTGACCGCGCCGCGGCCGGACAGCGGCCGGGGAGCGCCGATGCCGTAGAGGGCGTCGAGCGCGCCCGCGACGACGAGGTGCTCAGCCACGTCAGAGCCGGGCTGGGCCCGCTGCCAGAAGTCGACCAGGCCGGCGTAGGGCTGGCCGGCCCCGATGCGCTCGACCTCGGCCTCGCTGATGCCCTTCACGTCGGTCAGCGCCAGCCGGATGCCCAGCGGAGCGCCGGGGTCGGGGCCGGTGCGCTCGATGCGGTAGGCCGCGTCGCTGGCGTTGACGTCGAGGGGCAGCACCGGGATCCCCATCCGGCGGGCCTCGGCGAGGATGAGCCGCTTGGGGTACATGCCGGGGTCGTGCGTGAGCAGCCCGGCCAGGAACGCCGCGCCATGGTGCCACTTCAGCCAGGCCGACTGATACGTGGGCAGCGCGAAGGCGGCCGCGTGCGCCTTGCAGAACCCGAAAGACGCGAACGAGACGAGCACCTGCCACACGTGTTCGACCAGCGCATCGTCGTAGCCCTGCGCGCGGGCTGCCGGCCGGAACCAGCGCTCGACGTCGGCCTGCCCCTGCATCGACCCCAAGGCCCGGCGCGCCTCGTCGCCGTAGGCGAGCGAGCAGCCCGTCATCACGGCGATCACCTTGATCACCTGCTCGTGAAAGACCACGACCCCCCGGGTTTCGGCCAACGCCGGGACCAGGTCGGGGTGCGGGTAGGACGCCTGAGCCCACCCGTTGCGGGCTCGCAGGAACGGGACCACCATGTCGGACTTCACGGGGCCGGGCCGGAACAAACTGATGTCGATGACCAGGTCGTTGAACTCGCTCGGGGAGAACTTGCCGACCAGTTCGCGCTGCCCTGGCGACTCGATCTGGAAGCACCCGATCGTCTCGGCGCGGCCGATCATCGCGTACACGTCGGCGTCGTCGAAGGGGGCTAGGGCGTCCACGTCAACGCGCTCGCCGGTGACGCGGGCGATTTCGTCGACCGCGTGCGCCATCGATGACTGCATGCGGATGCCCAGGATGTCGAGCTTGAGCAGCCCCAGGTCTTCGACGTCGTCCTTGTCGAACTGGCTCATCGCGTACCCGCCGAAGGACGCCTCGATCGGCGTCCGATCACCAAGGGTGGCGTCGGACAGGATCACCCCGCACGGATGCAGCGCGACGTGCCGGGGGAGACCGTCGAGGCCCTCGACCAGCCCGAACAGCACCCGCAACTGCTCGTCGCCCAGGTTGGCGCGGCGCAATTCGGGGAGCTCGCGCAGCGCGTGCCGGACGTCGCGGGCGCGGATGTGGGGGAACGACTTCGCGATCGCGTCGATGTCGCCCGGCGGCAGGCTCATCGCCGCGCCCACGTCACGGATCGCGTGCCGGACGCGGTAGGTGTCGAGCATGGCCACCGCAGCGACCCGCTCCGCGCCGAAGTCGGCGAACACCTTGTCGTAGACCTCGAGCCGGCGCGCGGACTCGACGTCGATGTCGATGTCGGGCAACGCCCGGCGCAGCGGCGAGAGGAAGCGCTCCATGATCAGGTCGTAGGCGATGGGATCGACCCCCGAGACACCGAGGCAGTAGTTGACGAGGCTGCCCGCGCCCGAGCCACGCGCCGCGACCCGGATGCCCATGCGTTTCACCTCGTCGACCACGTGCGCGACGGTGAGGAAGTAGGAGGCGAACCCCATCTGGCCGATCACCGCGAGCTCGTCGTCGAGCCGGTCGGCCACGGCCGGCGCGCCACCGCGGCGGGCGGCGGCGCCATACCGGGCGGCCAGCCCCGCCTCGCAGCGGTGCCTCAACTCGGTCAACGCGTCGGCCGCAGCACCGTCGCGGGCGAGCACGTCGAACTCGGGCAGGTGGATCTCGCCGATGCCGATGTCGGCAACCGGGTCGAGTCGGCAGCGTAGGCCGAGGTGGCGGGTATCGCCGATCAGGGCGGCCGCGTCGCGGCGTCCGGCGAGGAGGGCGACCTCGTCGGCCCCAGCCAGCATCTCTTTGCCGCTCTTGAGGTAGCCCTCGGCGTTGCGCCGGTCGACGTTGCGCACGTCGAGAGGGACCAGCCGCCGGGCGGCGTCCAGGACGTCGGCGATCGGGGCGGCCGACTTGGTGGCCATGCGGACGGCGTTGGTGAGGACGCCGGCCAGCCCGTGCGCGTCGGCGAAGGCGAGCATGCGCCCGGCCAACCGGGCTGAGCCCGGCCCCGCGCCCGACAAGTGATGGTTGGTGACGCCGACCACGAGCTGGTGGGGCTCGAGCACCTCGAGCCAGCGACGCAGGACGCCCCGGGCAGCGGTCTCGTCGCGGCGTGCCAGCGCCGCCCCCAGGTCGGAGTCGGGACCGAGCACGACGACGATGTCGTCACGGTGGGCAGCGAT
>JBKHWW010000195.1:0-50108 GCA_046566345.1 Actinomycetes bacterium | reverse complement strand
CACGACGCGGCCGCTGACGAAGGGGACCAAGGGAAGCGTGAGGTCATAGAGATCGTGCTTGAGCACCGTCGTCGTTGCGGCCAGAATCGCCGGGATCGGGGCGTGCCAGTCGCCGAACAGAGTCTTGACCTCACCCAAGTCGCCCCCGCGGCCGGCGGGCGTGTTCGCGGTGGCGTACCAATAGATGCGGCCGTCGGTGAGCCTGGCGAAGCCGAACCGCCGCCCCCGGCCCCACGTCTCCCCGCCTCCGTCGTCCGTCTTTACGTCCGCCAGGCCGCGATACGAGGTGTACCCCGCATACCGCGGGCCCCCATAGCGGGGGTGCAGCGCGCCACGGACGGTGCTGCGGAGTCCGTCGGCGGCCACAACGAGATCGGCCCGCACCTGCTCGGCGCCGCTGCGGACCGTCGCCCCGGCGGCGTCCTGTTCCACGCCGGTCACGGTGAACTCCGTTCGGACCGTGATCTGCGAGGTGAACTCGTCCCTGATCCTGCTGTGGAGCTGCGCCCGGTGGATCATGACGGGGCTCGGGACGTTGAGTTGGTCACTCCGCGCGATCCAGCGACCGTTCGCCATGCGCATCCCCCAATGGCCGGCAGGTCGCGGAGCGGGCTCTACGCCCTTCACTCCAAGGTCGTGCAAGACGGACACGGCCGAGGGCCAGATGGACAGGCCGGCCCCAACCTCACCCAACTCCCGCGCCCGCTCGAGCACCGTGACCTGCCATCCCAGCCCCTGCAGCGCGACCGCCGCCGCCGCCCCGCCGATTCCCGCACCGACCACCACCGCAGTACGCATGGAACTACTCTACATCTGTAGAGGTTTCGTGAGAAGGAGCGGGAACGGGATGGTCAGGAAATCCGTGCCTTTGGGCGCAGAACGACGCGACGCCATCGCGGACGCCGCTATCCAGCTCGTCGCCACGCGCGGGCTGCGGGGCCTGACCCATCGCGCGGTGGACGCCGAGGCGGGGCTTCCCCCCGGGTCGACCTCGTACTATCTCCGCACGCGCCAGGCCCTGCTCGGCGCTTGCCTGGACCGGCTGCTCGCCCTGGACGAGGGCGCAATCCTGCATGCAAGCCCCGATGTTCCGGCGGCGGACGTGCTCGTCGCCGCCGTCGTTCGCATAGCCCGCGACCGCCCCGGCAGCACGATCGCACGGTACGAGTTGGCGCTCGAGGCCACCCGTCAACCAGCGCTCCGCGCGCTCAGAGACAGGCAGGCAATCCGCCTTCGTGCCACCCTGGCCCGTGTCCTCGACGGCGCCGGGATCCCGGACTCCGAGCGGACGTCGTGGCCCATAGCCGCCATGCTGGACGGGCTGCTCCGCGACCGTGTCGCGGGGGTCAGCGCCTCGCTCAGCGAGGAGGCCTTCGAGGAGTCCGTCCGCGAAGCCGTGACCGCGCTGCTCCGCGGGTACTTGGCGCCTTGAGCTAGGGGGAGGCCACGGGCGGGGCCCTTCCCTGTCCAGGGACGCGGGTGCACACTGACGTCATCCAGACCTCCCCGCTGGACCTGAGGAAGCGGACCATGACCACGCCCCCGCGAGACCGTCAGCCGTGCGACAAGCCTGCGAGCAGGTGTCGAGCATGAACGAGTCGTCCTACAGTCGGGTCGAGAGGCTCGACGGCGAATCGGCGCTGCAGTGGCGCTCGCTGGCCGGCCGCACCATGGCCGCCAACGTGGTCGGCCGCGGCTGCGACGTCAACGATGACCTCGAAGGTGCCGCCGTCGGCGAGGCCGGCTCGCCGGCGGCACCCGCATTCCGGCTCTGGGCTGCCGACAACCTCGCGCGAGCCGGCCGGTTCGTCGAGGCGCTCCACCGGTATGACGCCGCCGCCGAGATGGCGGCCTCGTCGACACGGCTCAGCGCGATGGTCGATCCGATCGCCTGCAGCTTGCTGCACAAGGCCCAGGCGGCACGGGTGGGCGACGACCCAATCACCTCGATCGCTGCATATCGAGAGCTGGCGGCGGTGTCGGACGACCCCCGACGAGGGTGGTTCCATGCCGGCGCGATCGCCGAGTCCAACGCTGACGACGACCTGGCGAGTGAGCTGTACGCGTTAGCCGCGAGCGGGACTCCGTCGCCACGAACGGATGATTCGGGTCAGCTCGCCCGGCGCGGTGTCCTACGCCTCCGCGAGGAGGACACGCACTACGAGCGGTCGGTGGACGCCCTCGCGTCGCGTCTCCGCGAGGCAATAGAGGCGCCGGATCCCGCGACCCTCGAGCGGCTGGCATCCCGGACCCACTTCGCCGTCGGACCACTCGGGGGGCACACCAGGTTCGAGGAACGGGTGATGCTCGAACGTCTCGTGCGGGACCTGTTGACGGGTTCGGTGACCGTTCACGGCCGGCTCGCTGGCTCGGGTGGCAAGCGCTACCTGTCGACGAGCGGCTGGAAGGGTGAGTGGTACCGCGGCGACCTGGCGCTCCTGCTCACCCGCGCGCCGAAGGGCTGGCAGTGGACCGGCGTCGCGATCGGGGATCCGCACGAGGCGTGGGTGGAGCGCTGGCGTCCGGCCTCGCGGCAGACCAACCAACCGTTGCCGTTCTCGCTGCTGGCGCCTTGGCCGGCGGGGCAAAGCTTCACCGCCGGGGGGCTCACTGGATTCGTCGCGCAGCAGGCGGCGATCCTCGCCGCCGGTCCGCTCGGTCCGGTTCTCCTAGCGCGATTCGCCAGCAGCCCGTGCGGCTTCGGGCCCCGCGGCTTCTACTACAACCAGGGTTCCACCCACGACGAGGAGGACGCCTTCGCGATCGACTTCACGCGCTATCGGCGGTACGTGCCTTACGACCCGGAATCCGGGGGGACGCCGGTCCTTGCCGTCCGCGACGGGCTCGTGGTGCGCGCCGACGCGGGGACGCCATCCGGAGACTCGAGCGCGTCGAACACGGTCGAGATCACCCACGCCGATCCGAACAATCCGACCGACGACGATCGCTTCCGCTCGCGCTATCTCCACCTGGCAGGGCCGTTCCGGCTCACGGTTTCGGTCATGATGCCTGTCATCGCCGGTCAGCGGCTGGGGGTGATGGACGACACCGGCAACTCAGTGCTGGACCACCTGCACTTCTCGATCCACGATCGCCAGCTTGCCCATCCCAACGCGTCCTTCGGGCGCAGCGTCCGCCCATCGCCCATGAGCGGCACCACCCTAGGTGACGGTGACGGCGGGAGTTGCGTGCGTTCCTCGAACACCGAGAGGTTCCCGGGGCTGCACCTCATCCCGGCTGCCGTGACGTTCGGAAGCGTGTCCGTTGGTTCGTCCGCGATGAGAAGGGTCGTTGCGAAGAACAACGCCGGCGGCCCGGTCACCATGTCAGTAGCGGCGTCCCCACCCAACGCCATCTTCCGCTGGTCGGCTTTCAGCGCGACCGTCGACGACGGTGAGGAGACGTCGTTCGAGCTCCGCTTCCACCCGGTGGACAACGCCATCCGGACCGGAACCCTGGTCGTCACGAGCACAGCCCCGAACAGCCCACACCGCGTCGGTCTCACCGGCAAGGGGCCTGGCGGCATCCCCACAGACCCACAGGACCCGCCTCTTCCCACCCGTCTCCAGCTACGCCCATCGGTGATCACGTTCGGCTCCGTCGCCCTCGGCTCCACGGCGACGAGGACGCTCACGCTCCGCAACGAGACAGGGGCGAGCGTCACGTTCTCTATCGCTGCGCCCACGAGCGCATCCCCCATCACCTGGGCTGCGTCTAGCGGCACGATCGCCCACAACGCCGAGCGCACCGTGACACTCACCTTCCGGCCTGTGGCACGCGTGATCACCACCACCACGCTGACGGTCGTCAGCTCGACTGTGGCCAGCCCCGAGACCGTCTCGGTCGTCGGCAAAGGCGGCGTCGGGGGGTTCTGACTGCAGGCTGAACCATCGCACGCCTATCCCGTGTTTGCTCAGCGGTGGAGCCAAGGGGACTCGAACCCCTAACCCCCTGCTTGCAAAGCAGGTGCGCTACCAATTGCGCCATGGCCCCGAACGACGTCACAGTCTAGCGGGTCTCACCTTCGGCATGAACGCCTCGAATCGGACGCCGGCGCTCAGCGCGCGCCGGTGGGGACGAGACCGGAGAAGAGACGCTCGAAGACGTTGGCGCGATCGAACTGGAGGCTGTGCGCGCGGGCGCGCGTCTCCCAGTCGAGGCGTTCCTCAGGCGACATGCGCAGCGCCCGGTCGAGCGCAGCGGCGATGCCCGCCGGGTCCTCGATGTCGATGATCAGCGCGCAGTCCCCGACGGCCTCGCCGATGCCGCCCGTGTCAGTCGTGATCACGGGCCCGCCGCCGGCGAGCATCTTCTCCACCAGGGCGATCCCGAACGTTTCCGTGAACTCCGGCAGCGGCTTGCTCGGCAGGACGAACGCGGCGCTGCCCGCCATCAGGTGGGGCTTCTCGGCGTCGTCGACATCGTGCAGGAACACGACCCGGTCGGACGCCGCGGACGCGGCCGCGTACGCTTCCAGATCCGCCGCCTCGGGCCCGTTGCCCGCGACGACGAGCCCGTAGTCGCAGGCCTCCTCGCTCAGAGCGAACCCGTCGATGAGTTCCTCCACGCCCTTGGCCTTGCTCAACCGGGACAGGAAGAGCACGTAGCCGTCGCGAGCCAGCCCGCGGGCCGCGAGGGCGGCGTCCGTGTCGGCGGGTTCGATGCCGGTGAACAACCGGGAGTCGATCGCGGGGTACGAGATCGAGATCGACCGCTCACAGCGGTCGGCGAAGCGGGTGCCGTGGATCGCGTCGATCTCGGCCGCTGCGCGGATGATGACGTCGCGGGTGTACTCCGAGACGGCGACGCAACGGTCAGAAGCCAAGTAGCTGGTGAGTACGTGCGCCGCCGCTCCGAACCGGCCCTGGTCGACGGAGGTGCGGACCACGTTGGTGATGTCGGAGCCGACGGCTTCCGCGATCGTGATCACGTCCACAGGGAGCCCGGTGGCGCGCGCCGCGGCCAGGGCGTCCGTCACCGCGAGGGTGTGCGGGCTCAGGTAGAGGGACATGCACACCGTGGGGACGCCGTCGGTGAACAGTTCCACCAGGCGTCCGGTGACCCCGGCTTGGTAGCGGCCGTCGATGACCTTGTAGTTGCCGACCGGGTCGGGTCGCTCGACCGTGATGCCCGGGCTGTAGGGCAGCACCGAGTCCAGCGGCTTGAGCGGAAGGCCGGACTCGAGCAGGCGCTCGATGGGCCACGTCACGATCCGGACGTCTTCGAACCCGTGCTCCAAGGCGGCCTCGGCGAGGTTGCGCGCCTCGCCGGAGTGTCCACAGATGACCGGGTCGGCGCGCACGACGATCACGAGGCGCCGGCGGGGGATCGCGTTCATGTCATGAAGGGTAAAGGCTGCCCGTGACAGTGGGGTGAAGACCCCACGTGCCGGACGCCGCACCGCCGCCGTCGGAACTCAGTGCGGCATCGTGTCGGTAGCCTCGGCCCAGACCTCGGCCTCGCGCTGCAACCGATCCCGGCGCGTGCGGAGCGTGACGGCGGCCACCGCCGCAGCGGCGGCCAAAGCCCACACGACAAGCATTCTCATGCTCGCGAGTGTACGCCGCCGGGGGAGGGACGCCGACCTTGGCCCACGCTCGTAGGCTGGGGGCGATGAGCACGGTCGACACCCTCTTCCCGCCGGGTGCCTCCCAGCGAGACTGGGTGGCCGACGGCTTCCTCGCCGTGTCCATGACGTTGGTGTCGATCGTCCCCTACCTCCCGCCGGCTTCGGCCCCGGCCAGCCTCAGCACGATGATGGCCCTCTCCACGGCCATGACGATGCCCCTGGTTCTTCGGCGTCACGCCCCGCTGGGCGCCCTCGGGCTCGTCACGCTTGCGGGGGCGGTGCAGCTGGTCCTCTTGCGCGTGCCCACCTTCTCGCTGCTCACCATCCCCATCGTCGCCTACAGCGTCGCGCGCTGGGTCCCAGGGCATGCCGCCCGCGCTGTCATCGTGATCGGGGCGTTCGCGTCGGTGCTCGGCCCGCTGCGCTGGTTCAGCGGCCTCCCGAGCAACCCGAGCGCGGACATCCTGTACTGGGGGGCGTGCCTGGGGGCGGTGCTCACGCCCTATGCCATCGGACGCCGCTCGCGCGAGATCGCCGAGTCGCGCGCCGAACAGGTGCGTACCGCCGAGGAGCGATACCAGTTGCTGCTCGCCGAGCGGGAGCAGCAGTCCCGCCTGGGTGAGGCGTCGGTCAGGGCGATGATCGCGCGCGAGCTGCACGACATCGTCGCCCACTCGCTCTCGGTGATCATCGTCCAGGCCGAAGGCAGCCGTGCCGCCGCCAGCCGCAAGCCCGAAGTCGCCGCCGAGGCCCTCGACACGATCGCCGAAACCGGGCGCGAAGCGCTACACGAGATGCGGCGCATCGTCGGCGTCCTGCGTGCGGGGCCGGACGCCGAGGAGCGGCCGACCTACTCGCCCACGCCCACGCTGGGCGACATCCCCGACCTGGTCGCGCGGGCCAGTGACCGGGCCACCTTCATCGTTCGCGGCGCGCCCCAGACCGTCTCGCAGGCACTCGCCCTCACGATCTACCGGGTGGCACAGGAGGCACTGACGAACTTCCTCAAGCACGCCGGGCCGGGCGCGCACGCCACCGTCACGCTGACGTACGGGCCGGACACCATCACCATCGACATCATCGACGACGGCGAGGGCGTCGAGAACCCGACCGACGGCGGCGGCAACGGCCTGCGAGGCATGTACGAGCGCGTCACCGCGATGGGCGGCACGCTCTACGCGGGGGCGCTCGGGTCGGTGCCTGGCTTCCGCGTCACGGCGATCCTGCCTGCGCGCGAGTCGTCCCCCCATACTCCGACGAGAAGGAGCTGACCATGCCCCCGATCCGCGTGTTCCTGGCCGACGACCAGGCGCTGGTCCGCAGCGGGTTCAGGATGCTCATCGACTCCTCCGACGACCTCCGCGTCGTCGGCGAGGCCCCCGACGGCGCCGAGGCTGTCCGCGCCCTCACCACCACCACCCCGGCCGACGTGGTCCTCATGGACATCCGCATGCCCGTCATGGACGGCGTGGAGGCCACCCGACGGATCACCGAGGCCCACCTGCCCACGCGCGTGCTCGTGCTCACCACGTTCGACCTCGACGAGTACGCCTTCGCCGCCCTCAAGGCGGGCGCCAGCGGCTTCCTCCTCAAGGGCGCTCGCCCGACCGACCTGCTCAACGCCATCCGGAACGTGGCGGCCGGAGACGCGGTGGTGGCGCCGTCCACCACCCGGCGGCTGCTCGACCACGTCGTGCCCACCCTGTCGGCCACGCCCGGCGAGCACGACCCCCGCCTCGCGCTGTTGACCGAGCGCGAGCGCGAGGTGCTGATGGAGGTCGCCTCGGGTGCCACCAACGCCGAGATCGCGCGCACGCTGTACATGGCCGAAGGCACGGTCAAGACCCACATCGGACGCCTCCTGACCAAGCTGCAGGCCCGCGACCGCGTCGGCCTGGTGCTCTTCGCGTACGAGAACGGCCTCGTCGGGCACTGAGTCCGTGAGCGTGGCCCGTCACCCCGCCAACTGCTCGACCAGGTCTGGAGCGACCCCGCGGAGGGCGCGTACCCCCTTGGAGCAGCGCCAGCGCACGGCGTCCGACGACACGCCGAGCACCGACGCCGCCGCCGCGCTGCTGCGCCCGTCGACGTACACGCAGGCGAGCGTGCGACGCGTCAGCGCGTCGATCACGCCGAGCCGGACGCCGGCGTCCAGCACCGCCTCGGCGTCGCCCAAGGGGTCGTGCTGCGGGCGGGGAGGCAACTGGCCACCGGGTTGCCATGATCCAGATTTCATCGACTTCAACGTGTCGAGGGCCAGGTTGGCCGCGACGCGATGCGGACGCCTCGTCAGCGGGTAGGTCGCCACCCGAACCCAGAGGGCGGCGAGGTAGTCGTCGAGGGTCGCCACGGCGTCACGGCTGGCCATCAGGATCATCTTGCCGAGCATGGCCTGAACCACCGTCCGCCCCGCGAGCGCATCGCCAGCTCGGTGCAGCGCCAGGAGCCCCAGGAGCGTGGCGTCCGGATGGTCCCTGACCACCGCGAGCGCATCGGCGAGGGTGGACGTCTCGGCCAAGTGCGGGCAAGCCAGGCGCCAGGAGGCGGGCAGAGGGGCCGGATCATCGGTGAGCGCCTGCCACTCGCGGTTGAGTGCGGCGGCGGTCGAGGTCATGCGTTCCCGTGTCATGCGACGAGCCTGTCGAGCGGGTGTTGGCGCGAGTGTTGTCCTCAATGGTCTCGGTGTTGTCCGGACGCGGCGGCTGCGCACAATTCACCGAAGTCACGCGGCGGGTTTCTGAGAGTGCAACGGTTAGGAAACGGTGCCGCGCGCCCGATTGCGGGCGGGATCATCCGACTCTTAATCTCATGAGTGCCCGGGGGGCTGCTGGTTGGGGTGCCGCAGTCCCTCGGCGCCGTCTTTCCCCGGCCCCCGCTCTCAGTTTCCCTTCAGGACCCGGTCGAGGAATTCACTCAGGTCGCCGCTCTCCCCGTCTCGTCCGCCGCGACCTACCACGAGCTCGGGCGAGGACGCGTCGAGCCGCACGCCAGTGAACCGGGCCATCGCGGATGAGGGAACGGTGAGCACGTACCACTTCCCGTCGACGCCGATCCCGATCGTCTTCTTGCGGTTCACATACCAGCCGGTCTTGTCGGTCCGGACGACCCGCCCGTCGAGTTGGGTCGCGAAGAGCCGCTCGGGTGGTGGCCCCTCGGCCAGGGCGCGAGCCACGAAGGCGTCGATCAACTCCTGGGCCGCCTGGGCCTCGCCCCGGCGCGCGGACGCCGCCAAATCGGCCATCCGGCGCGCCGCCTCGCGCCGCTCGGAACCGGGAACCTCGCTCATGCCCTCCATCGTGCCGCAGGCCGGGTCGACTCGCCACGGCACGGGTGGGAACACCAACCCAGATCTTCCAGCGGACGCCGGCCGCCCCTCAGCCGCCGAGCAGGCTCGCGAAGTCGGGGACGTCGGCGAACTCGTCGGCGTGGTCGGACGCCGGACGGGTCACGATGAGCTCGGCGAACTCCGCGGCCGCACGCTCGATCCGGCCGGGCAGGCCCGCCTCGGCGGATCCCCAGTCATCGGTAGCAGCGAAGACGGCGGTGGGGGCCACGGACGCCTTGAGGTAGAAGAACATCGGAAGCATGGTCTGGTCGATCGCGAGGCTGTGCCGCGCGGTGCCCCCCGTGGCGGCCATCAGCACCGGGCGGCCCTTGAGGACGCCTTCGTCGAGCAGGTCGAAGAAAAGCTTGAACAGCCCGTTGAGGCCCGCGTTCAGGACCGGCGACACGGCGATCACGCCGGACGCCTTCCCGACCATGGCGAACGCCTCCTGCAGGGTCGGGCTCGGGACGCGCGAGGTGTAGTACTGCGCGAGGTCGACCGCAAGATCGCGGAGCTCCAGGACCCGGATGGCGGGGGTGTGCCCACGGCGTCCGGCGCCGTTCGCCAGCGCAGAGACGGTGGCGGAGGCGAGGCGGTCGCCGAGCATGCGCGAGGACGACGGCGAGCCCATCCCGGCGGTGACCAGGAGCACGTATTGGCTGGTAGGGGAGCTCATCAGGCGACCGTCCTCGTCGTTTCGTAGGGCGACTTGCCGGTGACATCGTCGACCTTGGCCACTCCGCTCACCGTGGCGGGCGCTCCGGCTGCCCGGCGGGCCAGGGCGGCGGCGGTGAGGGAGGCGTGCGTCGGGGCGTCCGGGATGTGGGCCGGGCGACCCTCGGCGAAGCCGGCACGCATCGCAGGAAGGATCTCGCCCAAGAGGTCGAGTTGCTCCAGGACGGTCTTCAGAGGCAGCCCTGCGTGGTCGATGAGGAAGAGCTGACGCTGGTAGTCGCCCACCGCGTCGCGGAACGACAGCGTGCGCTCCAGGACCTGCTGGGGCGATCCAACGGTGAGCGGGGTCTGGGCGGTAAAGTCCTCCAGGCTCGGACCGTGCCCGTACACCGGCGCGACATCGAAGTAGGGCCGGAACTCGTTGACGGCGTCCTGGCTGTTGCGCCGCATGAAGAACTGACCGCCCAAGCCGACGATGGCGGTGTCGGCGGGTCCGTGGCCGTAGTGCTGGAAGCGCCGGCGGTAAAGCTCGACCATGCGCTGGGTGTGGTCCATCGTCCAGAAGATGTTGTTGTGGAAGAACCCGTCTCCGTAGTACGCGGCCTGCTCGGCGATCTCCGGCGTCCGGATCGAGCCGTGCCACACGAACGGCGGCACCCCGTCGAGGGGGCGCGGTGTCGAGGTGAAGCCCTGGAGCGGCGTCCGGAACTTGCCCTGCCAGTCGACGACGTCCTCACGCCACAGGCGGCGGAGCAGCGCGTAGTTCTCGACGGCCAGGGCAACGCCCTGACGGATGTCCTTGCCGAACCAGGGGTAGACCGGACCGGTGTTGCCGCGGCCCATCATCAGGTCGACGCGGCCGTCGGCCAGGTGCTGCAGCATGGCGAAGTCCTCGGCGATCTTGACCGGGTCGTTCGTGGTGATCAGCGTGGTCGCCGTGGACAGCAGCAGGCTCTTCGTCTGGGCGGCGATGTAAGCCAGGGTCGTGGTGGGAGAGCTGGAGAAAAAGGGCTCGTTGTGGTGCTCCCCGAGGGCGTAGACGTCGAGGCCGACCTCTTCGGCCTTCTTCGCGATGGCCACCGACGCCTTGATGCGTTCATGCTCGGTCGGCGTCCGCCCCGTCGTGGGGTCGGTGGTGATGTCACTGACCGAGAAGATGCCGATCTGCATGCTGACTCCTCATTGGTTGCTGATTCAACTATCTCAACCCGGGCGGGTCCTTGTCTATTCCCCCCGTGGCGTCTGCGGCAGCCGGTGGCAAGATGAGAGGGACCATGACGGATTCCCTGCATCCCCGCGCCCACGGCGGTTTCGCGCGCGCGGCCGAGTTGGTGGCGAGCTCGTCCCGGATCCTCGCGCTGACCGGAGCGGGGCTGTCGACCGCCTCCGGGATCCCCGACTTCCGTGGCCCACAGGGCAGGTGGACCAAAGATCCCGACTCCGAGAAGATCTCGACACTGTCGCACTACCTACACGACGAGGACGTCCGCCGGAAGGCATGGCAGGCGCGCGCCCACTCCGCTCACTGGGCAGCCTCCCCCAACGCAGGCCACCTGGCCCTGGTCGACCTCGAGAAGGCGGGCCGCCTGGCCGGAATCGTCACCCAGAACACCGACGGACTCCACCTCCTGGCGGGCTCCTCCCCAGAGATCGTCCATGAGATCCACGGGAATGCACGCACCTGGCGGTGCGAAGACTGCGGGCGAACCGGCCCCATGCGCGAGATGGTCGACCGCGTTCTGGCCGGCGAGGACGACCCGCGCTGCCCGGAGTGCGGCGGGATCACCCGGGCCACGGTCATCCTCTTCGAGGAGCTGCTCGACCCGACGGTGCTGGACGCCGGCGTCCGGCTCGCCGAACAGGCCGACCTGGTCCTCGCCGTCGGTACGTCGCTGGTGGTGCACCCGGTCGCGGGGCTGGTGCCGTACGCGTTCGGCCACTCGGCCCGGGTGGTCATCGTCAACGCCGAGGAGACCCAGTACGACTACCTCGCCGACGCCCTGCTGCGCGACCCGATCGAGGACACGCTGCCCCGGCTCGTCGAGGCGGCCCGTGCCCGAGGGTGACACCGTCTGGCGCACCGCGTCCCGGCTGCACGCGGTCTTCGCCGGCCGCACGCTGACCCGATCCGACCTGCGCTGGCCGACCCTGGCGACCGCCGACCTCACCGGGTCGACGACGCTGGAGGTCGTCGCCCGCGGCAAACACCTGCTGCACCGCCTCGACACGGGCCTCACGCTGCACAGTCACCTGCGCATGGAGGGCTCCTGGCGTGTCCAGGCAACCACCGAGCCCCCGGTTCGCCTGACCGCGCCCAAGATCCGCGCCGTCCTGGCCACCGCCGACTGGACAGCCGTGGGCTGGAGCCTCGGGATGCTGGATCTCCTCCCGACCACCGACGAGCGAACCCTGGTGGGGCACCTCGGGCCCGACGTCCTGGGCCCCGACTGGGACGCCGACCGCGCCGTGGCCAACCTGGCTGCGGCCTCGGCCCCGATCGGGGCGGCGCTGCTCGACCAGCGCAATCTCGCCGGCCTCGGCACGCTGTGGGCGTCCGAGGCGCTCTTCCTCGCCTGCCTCGACCCCTGGACGCCGGCGTCCGCCCTGCCCGCGGAGCGGCTGGAAGCCCTGGTGCGGCGCGCGCAGAGACTGGTGGAAGCGAACCGGCATCACGCCGTCCAGTCGAGCACCGGCGAACGCGGCCCCGGCCGCACCACCTACGTGCACGGACGCCACCACCGGCCCTGCCGGCGGTGCGGCGTCCCCATCGACGTCAAGCCGATCGGGGAGGCGCCGCGCGACCGGGTGATGTTCTTCTGCCCCCGCTGCCAATCCGGGCCGGCGGACGCCCGCGTTCAGGCCTAGATCTCCGCCGAGGACCGGTGGCGGGCGTCGATCTCGGCCACCTTCGCCACGCGTCGGGCGTACTTGTCGTCGGACGCCCCGAGCCAATCGGTCGTCATCCAGGCCTTGACCACCTCCATGGCCAGCGCCGAGCCGATGATCTTGGCACCGATGCACAGGCAGTTGGTGTTCGAATGAGACCTGGCCAGCGCGGCACAGAACGGGTCCTGGGCCACCGCGGCGAAGACGCCGGGCACCTTATTGGCGATCATGGCGCTCCCGTAGCCCACCCCGTCCACGAAGACGGCGCGGTCCACCTCGCCGCGGGCAAGCGCCAGCGTCGCAGGGTAGACGTGGTCGGGCAGGTCGGCGGGCTGCTCGTCGTCGGTCCCGAAGTCGACGACCTCGTGGCCCTGCCCCCGCAGCCAGGCTGCGAGCTCCTTCTTCAGCGCGGTTCCCGCATGGTCGCATGCCATCGCGATTCTCATGGTGCGACGGTAGTCCTCGCGAGCGCGGGGGTCGGCAGAATGGAGCCATGACTCCCCTGTTGACGTTCAGCTTCCCTGAAACGCCGCTGACCCTGGGCGCCATCGTGTTGGCGGCCCTGGTGCTCAAGGTGGTGCTCAACCGGGCGATCCGCCTGGGCGTGCAGACGTCACTCAAGGCGGCCGAGCGCCATCGCCAGCAAGACTCGGCGCGGGCCGCGAAGGTGCTCGGGCCGCTGGGAGCGGTAGCGACCGCGCGCCACGAGGCGCGCACCCGGACCACCGGCTCGTTCCTGAAGAACGTCGTCTCGGTCCTGCTCGTCGTCCTGGTGGTGCTGACCAGCCTGGACGCGCTCGGCGTCCCGCTCGCGCCGCTGCTTGCCTCGGCGGGGATCGGCGGCATCGCCCTGGCGTTCGGCGCCCAATCGCTGGTCAAGGACTACATCTCCGGCATGTTCCTGATCCTGGAGGACCAGTTCGGCGTGGGTGACTTCATCGACACCGGCGAGGTGAAGGGCACGGTGGAGGAGGTCGGGCTGCGGGTGACCCGCCTGCGCGACCCGGGGGGCCAGATCTGGTACGTGCGCAACGGCGAGATCCTGCGGGTGGGCAACCTGTCCCAGGGCCACTCCACGGGGGTGGTGGACGTCCCGATCGCGTGGAACGAGAACGCCACCCGGGCGCTCGCGGTGCTCGAGAGCGTCGTCGACGAGGTGTTCGCTGACGAGAAGTGGGCCGACGTCCTGCTGGAGCGGCCTACCGTCGCTGGCGTGAACGAGGTTGCGGGCGGGGCAGCGACGCTGAGGATCTTCGCCAAGTGCGCCCCCGACAAGCACTGGGGTGTGGAACGCTACCTCCGAGAGCGCGCGGTCGCGGCGCTGCAGGCAGCCGGGATCCGAGGTCCCGCCGTGCCGGTGGGGCAGGCCCCGCCCGCCGGGTGAGCGCCGGCGTCCGACAGGCAACCGCCCCGGACCGCGGGTGCATGCCCAGCTAGGCTGCCGCCATGCCCGATCTTGTGCAGCGCAACGGAAAGCCGCTCCATCCCGACGAGAGGCCCACCACCGACCACCGGGTCTACGGTCCCTCTTCGGCGCCGACACACCCGCTGGCCACCGCGCCGGTCGGCGCCCCGCCCTACTCTGTGGACGGCTTCGTCAAGGAATTCCTGCACGAGCTGAACACGAACCAGGGCGTGGCGCTGTCCCGGTCCAGCATCAACGACCAGTACCTGGCGCTGGCGAGCACGGTCAAGAACTACCTGATGGCGCGCTGGCTCGAGACCGGGCGGAAGAGCCGTGAGACCAAGACCAAGGCCGTCGGCTACCTCTCCGCCGAGTACCTGCTTGGCCGGCAGCTCGGGAACGCGTTGCTGGCCACCGACCTCACTGACATCGCGCTCAAGGGCCTGGCCCTGTGCGGCATCGACGTAGCCCAGCTCCGGGCCCAGGAGGTCGAGCCAGGCCTGGGCAACGGCGGGCTGGGACGCCTCGCGGCGTGCTTCATCGACTCGCTGGCCACCATGAACGTGGCGTGTATCGGCTACGGCATCCGCTACGAGTTCGGCATCTTCCGGCAGACGTTCGTCGAGGGGCGCCAGGTCGAGCAGCCCGACACATGGCTCGCGCTGGGCTCGCCCTGGGAGTTCCCGCACCCCGAGGCATCAGTGCAGGTCAACTTCGGCGGCCACACCGAAAAGCACACCGATGCCCGCGGTCGTGAGCACACGACCTGGCTGCCCGACTGGAACGTGCTCGGCGTCCCGTACAACTACATGGTCCCGGGTTACCTGAACGGCCGCGTGAACACGCTGCGGCTGTGGAGCGCCCAGGCGACCAAGGCGTTCGACCTGGAGATCTTCAACGCCGGCGACTACGCGCAGGCCGTCCGGGCGCAGACCTTCGCCGAGAACATCTCCAAGGTGCTCTACCCCGAGGACTCCACCCCGCAGGGCAAGGAACTTCGCCTCCAGCAGCAGTACTTCTTCGTCGCCTGCTCCCTGCGCGACTTCATCAACAACGAACTCGAGGAGGGTTTCGACCTCCACCGGCTGCCGGAACGGATCATCTTCCAACTCAATGACACGCACCCGGTGATCGCGGTCCCCGAGCTCATGCGGATTCTGGTCGACGAGAAGGGCTTCGACTGGGACGAGGCGTGGGCAGTCACCAAGCAGTGCTTCGCCTACACCTGCCACACGCTGCTGCCCGAGGCCCTCGAGGTGTGGTCGACCGAGTTGCTCGGACGCCTGCTGCCGCGCCACCTGGAGATCATCTACCAGATCAACGAGGAGTTCCTGGAAGAGGTGCGCGAGGCCTTCCCCGGCGACGAGCTGAGGGCCCGCCGGATGTCGATCATCGCGGAGTTCCCCGAGCGCGGCGTCCGGATGGCGTTCCTGGCCACCATCGCCGGCACCAAGGTCAACGGCGTCGCCGAGCTGCACAGCCAGCTGCTGCGCGACAAGGTGCTCCCCGACTTCTCGGAGCTGTGGCCCGACAAGTTCACCAACGTGACCAACGGCGTCACGCCCCGCCGGTTCGTCCGGATGGCGAACCCCAAGCTCTCCGAGCTCATCTCGGACGCCATCGGGTCGCGCTGGGTGACCGACCTGGAGCGGCTCAAGGAGCTGGAACCCTACGCCGAGGACGAGGACTTCCGGGCCAGCTTCCGCGAGGCCAAGGCCTGGAACAAGCGCCGCCTGACCAACCTGTTGGCCAGCCGCGACGGGATCCGGCTGCCCGACGGCCACATGCTCGACGTCATGGTCAAGCGCCTGCACGAGTACAAGCGCCAGTCGCTCAAGCTGCTGCACGTGGTGTCCCTCTACGAGCAGGTCCTGTCCGGCAAGATCGCCGCCTCCGACGTGACGCCGCGCACCGTGGTGTTCGGCGCCAAGGCCGCGCCCGGCTACCGGATGGCGAAGGACACCATCCACCTGATCAACAAGGTCGCGCAGACCGTGAACGGGGATCCGATCGTCGAGGGCCGCCTCAAGATCGCCTTCCCGGCCAACTACAACGTGACGCTGGCCGAGAAGCTCATCCCCGCGGCCGACCTCTCGGAGCAGATCTCGCTGGCGGGGATGGAGGCGTCCGGCACCGGCAACATGAAGTTCGCCCTCAACGGCGCCCTGACCATCGGCACCGACGACGGCGCCAACGTCGAGATCCGGCGGCTGGTCGGCGACAAGCACTTCTTCCTGTTCGGCATGTCCGAGCCCGAAGTCGCCGCGCTCGGCGCCAAGGGCTACAACCCCGGGTCCTACTACGAGGAGAACCCGCAGCTGAAGGCGACCTTCGACCTCATCCTGAGCGGGCACTTCAGCGATGGCGACCAGCACCTGTTCGACTCGGTGGTCTACAACCTCCTGCACAGCGACCGGTTCATGGCCCTGGCCGACTTCGACGCCTACGTCGCGGCGCAGGCCAGCGTCGAGGAGCGGTACGCCGACATCGAGCGGTGGACCCGGTCCGCGGTGCTCAACGTCGCGCGCTCGGGATACTTCAGCTCCGACCGCTCCATGCGCGACTATCTCCAGCGCATCTGGCATACGGCGCCGGTGATGTGAGCCGATCTGGGGGGCGAGGGCCGACCCTCGCCCCCGAGATCGTTCCCTGCCCTCACGAACCAGCGGTGGCCCGACGCGTCCTGGCGGTCCAGACGACCCCGATGGACGCCGCCACGACGGACGCCATCGCGACGATCTCGATCGGACGCAGCGTCTCGCCGAGCAACGCCAGGGCGAAGAGAGCGGCCGCGGCCGGCTCCAGCGACATCAGGATGCCGAACACCCGTGGCTCGATGCGCCGCAGGGCCACCATCTCCAGGCCGTACGGGATCGCAGAGGAGAGCAGCCCGATCGCGAGCCCGAGGGCCCAGACCCCGGGAACGGGGGGCGGGAGCAAGCCGAGTGCCAGCACCGGCGGGGTCACAGCGGCCAGCCCGACCCAGAACGCGACGGCGACCCCGCTGACGCCGGGCCAGCGGCGTCCGGTGGGGCCAGCGAGCAGGATGTACCCCGCCCAGAGCGCGCCCGCGGCCAGGGCCCAGGCGACGCCGACCAGGTCGAGTGCACCCGGGGAGAAGCCCAGCAGAGCGACCCCGACCGCGGCGAGCCCGACCCACAACAGATCTCGGGCGCGCCGTGAATGTGCGACCGACACGCCCAGCGGCCCCAGAAACTCCAGGGTGACCGCCATCCCGATGGGGATGCGCTCGATCGCCAGGTAGAAGGTGACGTTCATGCCGGCCAGGCACAGCCCATAGGCGACGACCCAGAACCAGTCACCGCGCCCGTGCCCGCGCAGTCGTGGACGCGTCAGCAGGCCCAGCACCAGCGCCGCACCGAGCAGCCGCAACCAGGCGACCGTCAGCGGCACGGCGGCCGAATACAGATCCTTGGCCAGCGACGACCCCAACTGCACCGACGCGATCGCGACCAGGACCAGCAGCACCGGCGCCGAGGTCAGCCGCTCCGCGAGACGCGGAGTGCTCACGGGGCAGCGTTGCGGGTGCCGGACCGGGCTGCCCACCAGGCCAGCAGCTCGTCACGGGCGCGGTCGGCGCCCAGGGGGCCCTCATCGATGCGCCTCTCGAGCAGGTACCGGTACGCCTCGCCGACGGCAGGCCCCGGGCCGATGCCGAGGGCGTCCATGATCTGGGTGCCGTCGAGGTCGGGGCGCAGAGAGTCCAGCTCCTCCTGGGCGGCCAGCTCCTCGATCCGCCACTCCAGCTGCTCGTACGCCGACTTGAGGCGATTCGCCTTGCGGACGTTGCGGGTCGTGCAGTCGGCGCGGGTGAGGATGTGGAGGCGTTCGAGCTGGTCGCCGGCGTCCCGGACGTACCGCCTCACCGCCGAGTCGGTCCAGTCCGCGTCGGCGTACCCGTGGAAGCGCAGGTGCAACTCGACCAGCTTCGCGACCGCCTTGACCTCGTCGCTGCTGAAACGCAGTGCGGTGAGCCGCTTGCGGGTCATCTTCGCGCCGACGACGTCGTGGTGGTGGAAGGACACCTTGCCGCCCGCCTCGAACCTCTTGGTGCGCGGCTTCCCGACGTCGTGGAACACCGCTGCCAGGCGGTTCACGATGTCGGGGTCGAGCCCACGCTCGCGCTCCAGGTCGATCGCCTGCTCCAGGACGGTGAGGGTGTGTTCGTAGATGTCCTTGTGGCGGCCGTGTTCGTCGACCTCGCGGACGAGGGCGGCCACCTCGGGCACCACCCGCTCGGCCAGCCCCGTCCGCACGAGCAGGTCCAGACCCGGGCGGGGAGCGTCCGACAGCAAAAGCCGAGTGAGCTCGTCCCGGACGCGCTCGGCCGAAATGATGTCGATCCGGTCGGCCATGGCAGTCATGGCCTGAACGACCTCGGGGGCGGGTGTGAAGCGGAGCTGGGAGGCGAACCGTGCCGCGCGCATCATCCGCAGCGGGTCGTCGCCGAAGGACACCTCGGGGGGCGACGGCGTCCGGAGCAGACCCGCATCGAGGTCGGCCAGGCCGCCGTGCGGGTCGGCGAAGGCTCCGGAGACCACAGACAGCGCCATCGCGTTGACGGCGAAGTCGCGGCGAACGAGGTCGGCCTCGAGCGCGTCGCCGAACTCGACGGTCGGCTTCCGCGAAGCGGGGTCGTAGGAGTCGGCGCGATAGGTGGTCACCTCGACGACGGCCTCTTCGTCACCCTCGTGCAGAGCCGCCCCGATGGTGCCGAACTCGCGCCCGATGTCCCAGGTCGTCCGGGTCAGGGTGCGCAACACCGTTTCGATGGCCTCGGGCCGCGCGTCGGTGGTGAAGTCGAGGTCGTTGACGCCGCGCCCCATCAAGGCGTCCCGGACCGGTCCTCCGACCAGGTGCAGGTCGTAGCCTGCGGCGGCGAAGGCGTCCGCGACGCGCCCGATCACGGGCGTCGAGAGCACGGCCGCCTCGAGGGCGCGACGCTGGTCGACGGTGAGGGAAGGCACGATGGCCCAGTCTAGCGGCCTACGATGGACCGGTGACTGCGAGTCGATCCGGCCTCCGCCGCGCACGCCTCGTGGCCATCCTGGCCGGCGTCGGTCTCTTCGCGCCGCTCACGCCGGCCGGTGCCCCCCCGGCGCTCGCGGCCGAGGACCCGGCGCGCGTCACCCTCACCGCCGCCCGGCTGACACCGTCGACGCTGACCATCAGCGGAACGGTCACCAACGTCGGAGGCGCCCCGTTGCGCGACGTCACCGCGTACCTGTGGCGCTCCACCGAAAGGCTGCACTCCGTGGCCGCGGTGACCGGCGCGCTAGAGGCCACCACGACCACGCCGGGCCGCTGGCAGCCTGTCGAGGACGCCAACACCGCCCGCCTCGTCACCGGCGAGGAGTCCCTCGGCGCCGGGGAGTCGCGGTCGTTCACGGTGTCGGGAACCCCTGCCCAGCTCGGGCTCGCCGGCACGGACGCCTCGCACTGGGTCGGCGTCGACCTCCAGGGCCGCGCCGGCGACGCGAGGACGGTGACGGCGCTCACCACCGAGCGGACGCTCGTCACCCAACCCGGGACCCCCGTGCCGGTGGCGACCGTGGTGGAGTTCGCGGCCGTGCCCCGCCTGGTCAAGGGCGACCTGTTCGTCGACGACAGCCTCGCCGACGACCTCGTCACCGGACGCCTCGGGTCGCTGCTGACCGAGGCGTCCCGGTCGGGGTCCAGCTGGGTCATCGACGCGGGCCTGCTCGCGGAGGTGCGCGACATGGCCGATGGCTACCGCGTCCAGGGCGAGGCGGGCAGCACCGAGGGCACCCGGGCCCCGGACGCCCGCGCCTGGCTTGACCGTCTGGCAGCGCTCGACCCCGCCCGGGGGACCCTCGGGCTGGTGGGCACCCCCGACCTTGCGGCGGCCGCAGGCCTCGGCGACACGGCGATCCTGGAACGCGCCGCGCGCGCGACCCAAGAGGTCGAGCTCGCGGGGGCGAGCAGCGCGATCCTCCTCACCCGCCCGGACGCCGACGCCCTGGCCCTCGTAGCCCCCCTGGGCCGCAGCGTCTTCGCCCTCGAGGTCGGCGCGCCGGCCGTGCGGGTGGAGGTGGCCGGCACCGACGTCTGGTCCCTGACTCGTCCTGCCCAGCCGTTGTCGGCGTCCCCCCTGCTCGACGACACCGCCCTGAACCGGCGGGGCGCCGAGGCCGCGCTCGGCAGGGCACGGGGTGGGATCGCCCGCCTGCTGCGAACCTCCGAGGATGTCACCGCCGCCGCCCTCCCGCTCCCCGAGGGGTTCCGTGCGGCCACGCCGGCGGAGCTGACCGCGTCCGCTACCGAGTGGACGCCCCCCGCACGCCCCGACCTGCCCTCTGCCGTCACTGCAGACACGCTCCCGGTGCTCCTGAGGCTGGGCGAGCAGCTGGACGCGTACGGCGCGGTCGCCCCCACCGCCCGCGTGGGCGAGGTCGCCGACGCCCAGGTGGCGCGGTCGGCGTCCGAGTGGTGGACGCCGGAGTCCCAGCAGGCGTGGCTGGCAGCCATCGACCGCAGGCTGGCCCTGCCGGAGGGGGACATCGTCTCGATCGACGCGATCAACCGGTTCTCGATGGCGGGCGCGACCAGCGAGTTCCCCGTGACGGTCACCAACCACCTCACCGACCCTGCGACGATCCGGCTGGTGGTCGTCACCGACAACCCGCAGCGCATCCGATTCCTGCCGCCGCCCGAAGCCACCATCGCGCCGGGCGCGAGCGCCACCATCGGCCTCCAGGCCGAGGCCGCGGGCGGCGGGGTGGTCCGGGCCAGCGTCCACGCCGAGACGCTGACGGGCCATAGGCTGACACCCGACACCCAGATCGAGGTGGAGACCACGAACTTCGGCGTGATCGGGTGGGTGCTCGTCATCGCGTCGGGCTTGGTGCTGGTGGTCACGACAGGCCTGCGCATCCGGCAGGTGCGGCGACAGAAGAAGGGTGCCGATGACTGAGGAGCACACGGACGAGGCGCCCCAGGCGTCCAGTCGACGGCTGCTCAACGCGACGGCGATCATGGCCTCCGGCACGCTAATCAGCCGCGTGCTCGGGTTCGCCCGCGCGACCCTGCTCGTCATCGTGCTGGGCGCCACCACCCCGCACGCGGACGCCTACTCGATGGCGACCGTCGTGCCGAACACTCTCTATATGCTGTTCGCCGGCGGCGCGCTCAACACCGTGCTCGTCCCGCAGATCGTCCGTCACGCCAAGAACGACCCCGACGGCGGCGAGGCCTTCATCAACCGCGTCATGACCGCGTTCATCGCCGCCCTCCTCGCGGTCACGGTGCTGGCCACGGCCTTCACACCGCAGGTGATGTTCCTATGGGCCGACGACCAGTGGCGAGACCCGGCCCTGGCCGAACACTGGCGCCAGCTCCTCTTCCTGGCGTTCCTGACGATGCCGCAGCTCTTCTTCTACGGCGCGTTCTTCCTCATCGGACAGGTGTTGAACGCCCGAGACAAGTTCGGGCCGATGATGTGGGCGCCCATCCTCAACAACGTGGTGGGCATCGGCGTCCTCGGGGTGTACCTGGCGGTCTGGGGCACCAACGCGAGCCAGTCGGTCGCCTTCACCGACCAGCAGGTGCTCGTGCTGGGCCTCGGCTCAACCCTGGGGATCGTCGTCCAGACGCTGGCGCTCATCCCCGCGATGCGGTCGATCAACCTGCGCTACCGGCCGCGCTGGGACCTGCGCGGACAGGGCCTGGGCCAGACGTTTCACCTGGCCAAGTGGATGCTCGGGTACGCCTTGCTGACGACGGTGGTCCAGGTCGTCGTCACCCGACTGGGCAGCGCGGCCACCGTCGCCAACCAGGACCTCCCTGGCGCGGGCATCGCCGTCTACAACACCGCCTACCTGGTCTGGGTCCTGCCGCACTCGCTGATCACGGTCTCGCTCGCCACCGCCATGTTGCCGTCGGCGTCCAGGCTGGCCGCGGCCCACGACATGGACGGGGTCGCCGCCGAGACGGCCCGGACCATGCGCCTGGCCACCACGTTCCTGCTGCCGGCAGCCGTCGCGTTCGTCGCGGTCGGCCTGCCCTTCGCGCGGCTCGCCTTCGGGCACGGCGCCAACACCGAAGGGTGGGTCTTCATCGGCTGGACGCTGGCCGCGTTCGCGGTCGAGCTCGTCCCCTACACGGTCCAGTACGTCTACCTGCGCGGCTTCTACGCGCTCGAGGACACCCGCACGCCCTTCTTCATCCAGCTCGCGATCTCGCTGCTCAACGTGGTGGTGGCGCTGGGCTTCATCGCCTTCGACGCCAACCCGCTCACCGTCGCCCCCCGGCTCGCTCTGGCGTACTCACTGTCCTACCTGGTCGGTGCCTGGTTGACCCACCTTGCGCTGCGCAGGCGACTCCCGGCGCTGTCCGGGCGGACGCTGCTGGCACACCTCGGACAGCTGTCCCTGGCGGTGCTGCCAGGTGCGGCGCTGGCCGCGCTGATCGCGTGGCTCACGCTGGGGTCGTCGATCCTGATCGTCCTCGGGGGCTTCCTCGGCTCCCTGCTCGTGGCCGGCGTCAGCTTCTTCTTCCTGGCCAAGCGGGTCGGGGTCAACGAGCCTGCCCAGCTGCTCGACGCCGTGCTGCGCCGCAGGCGCGCGGCCCCCGTCGAGGACGCGGGGGCGCCGCCCTCGGACGCGGCGGGCGCGCCCAGCGACGCTGCGGACGCGCTGCTGGTCTACCCCGACCCGGACGCCCCGGTTCACCCCCGCCCGCCGGTGGCCACCCGCGTGCCTCCCGGCACCGTCCTGGACGACCGCCATCGGCTCGACGAGGCGCTGAACCGCCGCGGCCAGACCGTCACGTGGCGCGGCTGGGACCTGAAGCTCAGCCGACCGGTGCTCGTGCACGTGATGGACCCCGGCGAGCCCCGCGCCCTGGAGATCCTCGACCAGGCCCGGCAGGCGTCGCCCGCCGTCGACGGCCGGTTCCTGCGGGTGTGGGACGCCGTGCTGGACGAGAGGGGGGCCCACGGCAGCTACATCGTGTGCGAGTACGCCCCCGGCCAGTCCCTGGAGCTGGCGCTGCGCAACGGCCCGTTCTCCGACCTCGAGGCCACCTGGGTCGTGCGGGAGGTCGCAGCCGGGCTGGTCAGCATGCACGCCCAGGGCCTCTACCACCGCCAGCTGAACCCGGACACCGTGGTGATCACCGCCAGCGGGAACGTGAAGATCGTGGGCTTCTTGGTCGAGCACGCGTTGCATCCCCTGCCCGGCGACGAGGATCCCGAGGCCGCCGACGTCCGTGCCCTCGGCGAGCTGCTCTACGCCAGTCTCACCGGACGCTGGCCCGGCCCGGCCCGGTACGGCCTGCCCGCTGCGCCGACCGACGCTCACGGACGCCCCCTCCTTCCCCGGACGGTCCGGGGCAGCGTCCCGGTGGAACTGTCCGACATCGTCGACCGCATCCTGTCTCCGGTCCCCCGCGGCAGGGCGACCGCGCTCACGACGGCGTCCGACGTGGCGATCGCGCTGTCGGCGCTGCTGGGCACCGCGGACGCCTCGCGCGCGCTCAGCGACCGCCTGCGCTACCCGATCGACCCGGTGGTCATCACGGCGCCCAAGGCGCCCCGGCCCGACGACGCCGAGCCGGACGCCGAGGGCGCCTCCCCCGGCGACGAGGAGACCACCGGGCCATTGCGCGGGCGTCCGGACGCCACGCCGGCGTCGCCGTGGGGCGCCGAACAGGTCAGCGAGGACATCACCGAGGCCTACTGGCTCGACGTGGACGACGACGAGCCCAAGGACGCTCCCCCGTTCACGCCGATCCCGCCACCGCGGACCTCGCTGCAGGTGTCCCAGCAGGCGCCGACGCAGGACCCCCCGCGCCGCTGGCAGGCGGTGCTGGCGGGGCTCTTCGTCCTGGCCATGCTGGCTGGGCTGGCAGGGGTCTTCGTCAACCAGTTCAACCGCTCCCGAGCGCTCCCGCCGACCCCGGGGACGCCGTACTCGATCGCCGCGGCCCGCGACTTCGACCCCAGCTCCGACGGGGGCGACGACGCCGAGAACCCCGGCCTGGCCATGCTGGCCGTGGACGGGGACCCGGCGACCCGCTGGACCACCGAACGCTATGGGCGCTCGGCGTCGTTCAACGGTCGCAAGCCGGGGGCCGGCGTGATCGTCGACCTGGGTGAGCCGCGGTCGGTCCGCTGGGTGGTCGTGAACGTGGGCACGGGCCCGACGGCGGGCGAGATCCGCGTCCCAGTGGACGCCGGCGCCGCGGCCCCACCGCTGGACTCCCGCGACTCGTGGCGGACGGTGCACTCGTTCGAGCCGTCGACTGGCGAACTGCGTCTGCGGCTCGACGAGCCGCAGACCACGCGCTTCGTGCTGGTCTACCTGACGAACCTCCCGTTCGAGAGCCCCAACTACGTGGGCTCGATCCACGAGATCTCCGTCACCCCCTGACGGCGGGTCGGACGCGCACCGGGGAATAGTCTGATGCCCTGCCGGGTTGAACGGCACGTCACGCCGTCCATCTGGCCACCGCGACCCACAGCGAAGAGAGAAGCATGAACGACGTCCGCGAAGTCATCATCATCGGTTCGGGCCCCACCGGCTACACCGCCGCGATCTACGCCGCCCGCGCCAGCCTGCAGCCGCTCGTCTTCACCGGCGCCGTCGACGCCGGCGGCGCCTTGATGACCACCACCGAGGTCGAGAACTTCCCCGGGTTCCCTGAAGGCATCATGGGTCCCGAGCTGATGATGAACATGCAAGAGCAGGCGGTCCGCTTCGGCGCCGAGCTCGTCACCGACGACGTAGTCGAGGTCGACCTCACCGGACCGGTCAAGAGGGTGACTGATGCCTCGGGCACCAGCTACGAAGCCAAGTCCGTGATCCTCGCGATGGGGTCGGGGTACCGGCGCCTCGGCGTCCCGGGCGAGGACAAGCTGTCCGGCAAGGGCGTGTCCTGGTGCGCCACCTGCGACGGCTTCTTCTTCCGCAACAAGCCGATCGCCGTCATCGGCGGCGGCGACTCCGCCGTCGAGGAGGCCACCTTCCTGACCCGGTTCGGCACATCCGTGACGATGGTGCACCGCCGAGACCGGCTGCGTGCCTCGAAGATCATGGCCGCGCGGGCCGAGGCCGACCCCAAGCTCGACTTCGCCTGGAACTCGGTGGTGGAGTCCATCAACGGCGAGAAGTCGGTGGAGTCGGTGACGCTCCGCGACACCATCACCGGCGAGACCCGCGACCTCGAGGTGCAAGGCGTCTTCGTCGCCGTCGGCCACGACCCGCGCTCGGCGCTCGTCCGCGGCCAGGTCGAGCTGGACGAGGCCGGCTACGTGCTCACCCGGCCGGGCACGACGGAGACGAACCTGCCGGGTGTCTTCGCGGCCGGCGACCTCGTCGACCACGTCTACCGTCAGGCCGTCACCGCCGCTGGCACGGGCTGTGCCGCCGCCCTGGACGCCGAGCGCTACCTGGCCGGGCTCGCCGACGCCGTGCTTACCGACAAGGCCTTCGCGCGCGCCTGAGCCAGGAAGCGCCTCGCCACGGCTGCCACCCTGGCGTCCGGCCCGGTGGCCAGGCCCTCCAGGGCAAGGTGAGCCACCGGGCCCAGCTGGCCCAGGGCCGACACCGCAGCCAGCCGCACAGACGGGACGCTGTCCGCCGCGAGCGCCGCCAGGACCGGGGCCGACGCGTCGGCGTCCTGACCGACGTGGCCGAGCACGTCCGCAGCATGCTCACGGACATCGGCGTCCTCGGACGCCAGGGCGGTGACCAGCAGCGGCACCGCGGTCTCGCCGAAGCGGTCGAACGCGGCCGTCAGCGCGTCTCGCTGCAAGGAGTCACCGTCGCCCAGTCGTGCGGCGAGCGCGTCGAGCGCCTCGGGGCGCCCGGTGTTGGCGACAGCCCGGTAGGCCTTGATGGCGACGTCGCTGTGCTCGTCGGCCACCAGGGGCACCAGGTGCTCCAGGTGCTCGGGGTCGCCAACCTTGCTGAGCACGTGAGCTCCCGTGCGGCGCTTGCCTGGCTCCTCGCTGGTCAGCATGGCCAGCACCTGAGGAAGCGCCGTGTCGATGTGCTGGACCGTGGCCCACGTCAGGTCCTCGCGGACGCAGGACTGGCTCTCGACGCTCAGCCGCTCCACCAGGGCCTCGGCCGCCGCGGGGTCGGCTGAGGTGCCCAGGGCCAGCGCCGCCTGGCGCCGCTGCGTGCCGTCCGGGTGGGTCAGCAGCTCGATCAACTGGTTCGTGGTGTGGTTGGTCATGGTTCGTACCTCCTGACCATGACGGTAGAGCTTGACGTCGCGTGAAGGTCAAGCCGGCGATGCTCGGCGAGGGGCTGGTGCCCGCCCAGCGTCAGGCGGACCCGGAGAGTCGTCGGGCGAGCAGTCGGGTGCGGCCGGTGGCGTCCGCTCCCGCCTCGCGAATCGCAGCGCGGGCGGCGTCCGTGCCGAGCGCGCCGAGCGCCATCAGCGCCGCGAGGCGCACGTCCTCGGACTCGTCGGACGCCGCGCGGGCCAAGGCGCGCATGGCCGAGAGGTCCTCCAGATGGCCGAGGGCCTCGGCCGCGTCGGCGCGCGTGGATGCCTCGGGCGCGGCCAGCGCCGCCAGCAGTGGTCCGGACGCCACGGCACCCAGGTGTCCCAAGGCGGTCACGACGGAGGCTCGGAGCTCGGTGGTTCCACGCCCCAACGCCCCCGCGAGCGCGCGGGCGGCGTCCACTCCCCCGACCTGCCCGAGGGCGAACGCCGCCTTGGCGGCCACGTCGGCGTCCGGATCGGCGAGCAGTGTGACCAGCACCGCTGTGGCGCGCGGATCGCGGATCTTGCCCAGAACGTGGGCCATCTGGCGCCGGACGCCGGCGTCCGGGTCGGCGACCTCGCTGATGACAGCGTCCAGAGCCGCCTGGCCGTGGTGCACGACCGCCCAGGTCGCCGCCTCTCGGACGCCCGGCTCGGGGTCGCTGCGCAGCAACTCCAGCAGGTCACCGAGGGGCACGGACGCCGGGGCGTCCAGCATGGCGCGGAACCGGACGGTCGCGTCGGGGTGGCGTAAGCGTTCGGTGAGCGCGATCACCTCCAGCACCTCGTCCCACCCGGTGCCGGCGGCGTCCCGCAGGCGCTGGAGGCGGGCCAGCAGGTCCTGCTCGGCCGCGATGCGGGACTCGACCACTGCGATGTGGCGCTCCAACGCCTGTGCCGCGTCGAAGGCGGGGTCGTCGAGGGCTGCGGCGACTTCGCCGAGCGGGAGCCCGAGGCTCTTGAGGTGTTGGATCTGGAGGAGCCGCTGGAGGTCCTGGGGCGCGTACAGCCGGTAGTCGCCCTCCGATCGGCCGCTGGGCGTCAACAGCCCCAACTCGTCGTAGTGCCGGAGGGTGCGCGGCGTCAGCCCGGTCCGCCGTGCCACGTCGCCAATGCGGAGCCACTCCATGGCCGGAAGGCTACGCCGTGGTTGTCGGTGGGCCCGGCTACGATGCGTGCATCCGTCGTCGCTTGAGTGTGAGGAGTTCTCATGGGTTCGGTCGCCGCCGTCACCGACGCCACGTTCGAGGCCGAGGTCCTCAGGTCCAGCAAGCCGGTGCTGGTCGACTACTGGGCTGACTGGTGCGCGCCGTGCAAGCAGATCGCGCCGATCATCGACGAGCTCGCCGCCGAGCACGGCGACAAGGTGAGCTTCGTGAAGCTCGACACCAATGACAACCCGAACACGCCGATGTCGTTCGGCATCATGAGCATCCCGACGCTGCAGCTGTTCGTCAATGGGGAGCTGGTTACGTCGCTCACGGGAAGCAAGTCGAAAGGCGCCATCCTCAAGGCGCTCGGCGAGTACCTCTGACCCTAGGCCGGGCAGGCCCGCTTGAGGGCGGCCCGATGGTCGATGCGCAGCGCAAAGAGGAGCGTGAGGACGCCGGCCGTCGCCATCGACGACACCACCGATACCGGCGTGCCCACAAACGCAGCGATCACCGTCGCCACGAGCCCGGCCCCGGTGGCGACGCCGAGACCGATGGCCCAGCCGTCTCCATGCATGCGCGGCTTGAGCCGAAGCATGTGCACCATGCACTGGGCCCAGGCGACCACGATGACGCCCACGGCGACCACGTGCACCGCGTTGAGGCGGCCCAGCCCTCCGAGGCTGAGGACGGCTTTGTCACCCAGCGCCGAGGGCGGAACCATCACGATCACGACGACCGCCGCCCCGGTGAGCACCAGCCACCGGACCGTGGCGTCGAGTGCCGTGGGGTTCCGCATGAATCAATTCTAAGAATCTCTTAGGGATTTTCAAAGACTGCGTGCACCACGGGTGGTCCAAACACCCTTCGGCTACAGGGAACGCGCGCAACTTCACACTTAAGTACGACTCAGCAACGGGGCCCGAAACGCCCGCGTCGCCCAGAACTCGCCCTTCGAGCCGCAAGCCAGCACCTCGACCTCGGCGAGATCGTGGGCCCGCGCAAGCGCGCCCGTGCCGCCGGCGAGGATGGCCGTGGCGAGGACGTCCGCGGTCACGATGTCGCCGGCCACCACGGTCACCTGGGAGAAGCGATCGTCGGCCCCGAGCCGCCACACGTGCTCGCCGCGCTCCGCGACCCCCGACGTGGCCACGGCACGGCGTCCAGGGCCCGTCGTGGCCTGCGACAGCAGTGAGCGCCGGTCGCGCGGGTCGACGATGCCGACGACCCAAGGCGTCCCGTCCGTGCGCACGCCGGAGGTGAGGACGTCGCCGCCGGCGTTCAGACACCAATCCTGTTCGCCGTGGGCGGCCAGCGCTTCGCCGGCGTCCGCCAGAGCGCGCGCCTTCACCAGGCCCGACAAGTCGACCATGCCGTCGGGCCGGTGCGGGGTGAAGGCTCCCTCAGTGGCGGCGCGCCAGGCGATCGCCTCGTCGTAGACGCTGCGGAACTCGGGGGTCACCTGCAACAGGGTGATCTCGTGGCGGGAGAGCCGCGAGCCCTCGCTGTCGGCCCGCCACGTGCTGAACCGCTCCTCGAGGGTGACGAAGGCGGTGAGGACCGCGTCCTCGGTCGCGCGAGCCAGCCGCGCGTGCGTGTGCAGGCTGACGACGGTGCCCATGGCAGCGAAGACGAACGGAGCGCTCATGCGGCGGCCTCATCCAGCGCCGACTGCAGAGACGTCAGGTAGGCCTCGGTGGTGTACGTGGCTCCGGAGATGGTCGACACGTCTGCGCTGTCGGCGCTCAGGATGCGGCTCTTCAGGGTCGGGATCGCCCGGTCGTTGATCTGGTCGGAGTGCCGGTCACCGTCGCTGATCACCTCCTCGGACAGGGTGGCGATCGACCCGTCGGCAACGGTGAGGGTCACGGTGACGCTGCCGAAGCGGTGGGTGGCCGTCTGGCCGGTGTAGGTCCCATCCACCAAGCCGGACGCCCGCGCGGTCGCCGTGCTCGGCGTCCCCGCGGTGGTGGTCGTGCTCGCCGGAGCGGTGGTGGTCGTGCTCTCCGGAGCGGTGGGCGTCGCGGGCGTGGAGCCGAGGTTCCATCCCAGGCCGATCACACCGATGGAGGCGACCGCCGCAGCGATCGTGGCGCGCGTGCTCATGAGTGTTCCTTTCGTCGTCGTTTCGTGTCACCAGGCGAAGCGCTCGCGGTGAAGTTGCTCGTCGCCGGCGCCGGCCGCCCTCGCGTCGGTCAGCACCCCCTCGATGGCGGCGTTCGGACCGCAGACGAAGACGTCCGCGCGCTCCAGCCGGCCGACCAGGTCGCCCAGCGTCAACTCCGCGTGCGACTGCGGGAGCCACGAGGTGGTGCCGTCGGGGCGGACGCCTCGGCGTCCGGTGAGCACCATCAGGTGGGCGCCCCGGGCCTGGCACAAAGCAGCGACCTCGGACAGCAGGGGTAGGTCTTCGATCCCGCGGGCGCGCAGGATCACGGTGGCGTCATCGGGAACGAAGTCAGTGGTCTCCAGCAGCGCGCGGAGAGGCGCGACACCGATGCCGAACCCCACCATCACCACGGCCGGCGCGGTGCGGGCGGCGTCGCTGAACCGGCCGTAGGGACCCTCGATCAAGACGCGCGTTCCCGCACGGACGCCGCGGGCGAGCCGCCGCGTCCCGGCTCCGAGCTCGCGGACCGTGATTCGGAGGGTGTCGCCGCTGGGGGCGGCCGACAACGAGAACGGGTGCTGGTGCCACCACGTGTGGCGGGTCAGGAAGCGCCAGTTGAAGAACTGGCCACCGCGGGCGCCGAGCCGCTCGAGGTGCCGGCCGGTGAGCTCGATCGTGACCGAGTCTGCCGTCTCCTGGACGACGCGGGAAACGACCAGCCGGTGCTCCAGGCTCGTGGCGAGCGGACCGAAGACGCGGAAGGTGAGCAGGACGAACACCGTGGCCGCCCACAGCACCGCCCAGAACCAGAAGGCGGCGCCCTCTAAGAACAGACCGCCCAGAGAGAATTGATGGGGCAGCGCAAGCAGCACCGCAGCGTAGCTGAGCCAGTGGACGGCCAGCCAAGCCTCGTGAGGCAGGCGCCGGCGCGCTAAGGCGACCGAGCTCAGGGCGACCGCGGCGAGCAGGCCCGAGGACGCGACGGCCAAGGCGAAGTCAGCCGTGCCCCACAGCGTGCCGAAGTCGGCTGCCCAGCTCAGGCCGTCGCCCAGCGCGTACCCGGACACGACGAACAACCCATGGAGCAGGAGCCCGAGGAAGGTCATCTGCCCCAGGTCGGAGTGGAGAGCCAGCGCCCGGTCGTGCCCGATCGTGCGGTCGATGAGGGGGACGCGCGCGGCCAGCCACAGCATCACCACCATTGACGAGGTGGCCAGCAGGCCGGCCAGGATCCCGACGCCCCGGGTGGCCTCGGCTCCGGAGGAGGCCATAATCTCCCAGCCCCCCGCGGACAGCCACAGGCCGATCGGGGCGACCAGTACCGCCCAGCCCGCCAGCGTGAGGGCGTCCGAGGCGAGCCGGCGGCGTCCGGCCTGGCGGCGGTAGCGCGTCATGAACGCGGGTTCGGGCTCGGGGTACGGTATCGGACCGGCGGGACGGTCATCCAGGAGTGTCAACGCTCACCACCTTCGAGAGCGCGCCTGTGCGGGTGCTGTGCGGACGCCGTGTCTCACCTCAGGCTTGCGCCAGCGTCCGCGTCGGATGCGGGCCGGGTAGACTGCGGCGTGGTCACGTCATCCATCGACGTATGCCGGTGACAAGGAGAATCAATGTGTTTGGTGCGCTCGAGCACGCCCCGGTCAACGCACTGCTGAATCAGGTGGCCTCAGCCGGCCGGCCCCTGGTGGTGTCGCACGGCGGCGTCGCGGTCGGGAGCGCCCCGGTGAACACCGCGCTGGCCGTCCGCGCCGCGCTCGTCTCGGGCGCTGACGTGGTCAAGATCGACGTCTCCGCGAGCGCGGACAACATCTTCTTTGCCTTCCACGACGGCTTCGAGCCCGAGCTACTCGGCGTCCACCGCAACATCCAGGCGATGACCGCCGCCGAGATCGGCGACCTCACCTACCTCTTCAAGGACCGGCCCGGACGCCGAGCCCGCGTCGAGCGGCTCACCTCGGTGCTGAGCGAATTCAAGGGGCGCCCCCTTCTGTTCGCGCTCGACCGGTCGTGGTGGCGCTGGCCGACGTTGCTGAAGGTCCTCGATGGGCTCGGCATGAGCGAACAGCTGGTCCTGAAGGTGCCCGCCTGGGAGACTGCCGCGCTCGACAAGCTGCGCCAGCACCGAACGAAGTTCCCCGTGCTGGCCATCTGCTCCACCCTGGAGGAGCTGGCCGCGCTCCCGCTCCACGACTCGGCGATCAACCTCGTCGGCGTCGAGCTCATCGCCCACGATGAGGAGACGCCGTGGTTCGAAGCCGCGGTGATGGAACGGATCCACCGAGACCACCTGCTCACATGGATCAACAGCGAGACGCTGACCACCGGCATCCCGCTCTTCGCCGGCTACGACGACGAGCGGGCGATCTTGGAGAGTCCCTCGGCCGCGTGGTCCCGGGTGCTCGACCTCGGCGTGGACGCCGTACAGACCGAGTACCCGTGGCTGCTGTACACGCTGCGCGAGCGCCGACTGGGTCCGGTGGACGCCGCCCTCGTGCGGCGCTGATTGGTCCGGGCATGACCGTCTTCATCCCTCCCCTCCAGGCGGCCCTGTGGCTCGCGCTCCAGCAAGCGGCGGCAGGCCTGGGCGGACGCCGGCGCCCCCACCCCCTAGCCGCGGCCGCCGGTGCCGGGCTCGTCGCCAGCGCTGTCGGGACCGGCGCCGTCACGCTCCGCCTCTTCGTCGCGAGGGGCACCACCTGGCACCCCTGGGACCCCGAGCGGGCCAGCTCGCTGGTCACCGACGGGCCCAACCGGTGGACGCGCAACCCGATGTACGTCGCGCTCGCCGCCGGGCTAGCCGGCACCGGGTTGCTGTCCGGACGCCCGTGGACCGCGCTGGCATCCCTGGGGCTGGTCGCGACGCTCACCCCCCAGGTGCGGCGCGAGGAGGCGGCGCTGGCGTCCGTCTTCGGCGGCAAGTGGCACGCCTACGCGGCCCGGACGCCCCGGTGGCTGGGCGCCCGCGGCGTCCCACCCGTCGCCTAGGTCAGGCGCGAGCGCGCAGGCGCCCCTCGAGCGCCTCCTGGCACAGGTCCACTGTTTCGGGGAGCAGGTCCAACCCGAGAACCCGTGCGGTGCGGGTGACTCGCTCCACGAGCCGGCGCACCTCATCGAGGCGCCCCGCGGCCCTCTCGGTGCGGATCCGCTCGGCGAGGAGCAGTTCGTCGTCGGGGGCGGCGAGGAGCGCGCGGTTAGCCGCCCACCGCGCGGTGTCGAGGTCGCCGCGCTCGCGGGCGGCACGGGCGGCCACCACGCCGACGTCGCGGATCAGTGCCGCGGCGTCGGCCCGGAACTCCTCGGCCCACCCCCACTGCCCCGGCGCGGCGTCCGCCAAAGGGGCACCGCGCACCAACTGGAGGGCCGCGACCAGGCGGTCCAGTGGCTGCCGATTCACTCCACCGGAGGTGAGCAGCGCGAGGTCTTGCCAGTCGGAGGTCACGGCTGCGTCGAGTGCGATCCGGCCCGAGTAGGCGTCCGGCAGGAACAGCGTCCCGTCGGGCCGGCCGCCCAGCCAGCTGCGCAGACGACTCAGGTTGGAGCGGCGGGTGCCGTCGGCGACCAGGAGCGCCTGGGTCATCTGGACCGCGGTGCCGCCGTTGCTGAGGTGGAGCCAGGCGCAGTACTCGATACACTGGCGGACCGCTCGGATGGGTGGTGCCCCGGCGCAGCCGGTGAGTTCCACCGGCCCCAGCAAGCCCAGGCGTGGCCCGTCGGAGCGCACCGGGAGGTGGCCGGGGCGCAGGGCGATGATGTTCACGTCATCCTCCTTCTGGGGTGCAGCCCACCACGCGGCCGGCTCGCTGTCGGTGCGCGAGGCCGTCTCGTAGAGGCCGGTCAGGGCTCGCCGGGTCTCGGCCGGGACGGTCTGGGCGAGGGCGGTGCTCCCGCCAGCGTCGACGAGGCGGACACCGGCGTGATCGGTGGTCAGCGTCCAGTCGGCGTCGGCGTCCGCGTCGACCACGGCGATGGCGGCGATCCCGCAATCGTGAGCGAGGGCCTCCTCGAGGCGCGCGAGCTGTGCGGCGTCCGGGGCGGACTCGAAGAGGACGACCTGCGCCGCCAGGGCGTCGGCCCAGTCGGGCGCGCAGCGTCCTACGCTCCACCCGCCGGGCGCGGTGAACGGCGAGCGCTGGGCGACCAGTCGCTCGACCGCCGCCACCCCGGCCTCCGCGTCCGGCTCGCACACGATGCGCCCCTCCCCCGCGGCGTCCGCGAACCCCGGGTCGCCGGTCACAACCAACAGGTCGAGCTCAGTCGCCCAGGGTGCGCAAGACAGCTCGACCAGCATCGCCGACAGCACCTCGTCAGCCCCCCGGGCTTCGTCGGGACGGATCCCGAGGACGCCGCAGGCGATGACGTCGACCATGAGGAGGCGGCCGTCGCTGCCCCGGCCCAGCGTGACCAGGGCGGGAAACGTGACAGGGGCGTCGGCCTCTCCCAGGCCGCGGAGAATCGACCACACGGCGATCAGGCTCGTGCCGAGAAGCGTGAAGCCCTCGGGCGTCGAGGCCGGGGGCCTCGCGAACTCGAACGCCACGTCGTCAGGCCCCACCGAAGCCATCCGCAGAGTCGGCGCGGGCTTGCCCTCAGCACGCCAGTGGGCGGACAAGTGACGCATCGCGCGCGCCAGCAGCTGATCGCGGCCGATCTCGGGGTCGTCGACGACGAGCCGACCGAGTGCGGCCTCGTAGCGGGCGAGCTCACCGACGGGCTGGACGAAGCGTCGTCCCACCGGTCGAGCCTGGGCCTGGATCCGGCGGCGCACGCCGATACCGCCGAGCACGGCGGACGCCGCCAGCGCAGACAGCCCGCCCACGAGCCCGGCGACCGCCCCGATGTCGGTCTGGTCCTCGGATGTGGTTGCGTCGACCCCGGTCATGTCGCCTTCGGTATCGTCGGGCTGCCCCGGTGCCGGGTCCGTTCGCGGCAGCTCTGCCGGCGGGGCCGGGCTGGGTGTGGGAGACGCCGGCTCGGCGGCCGCGTGTTCGGCGTGCTCCACTCGGGGGGACGGCCGCGGGGGCGGGGGCGGCTGCGAGACATCAGCGGGTGCAACGGAGCGGGGCACGCGCAGGACCCAGCCGACGCGGATCAGATCGGGGTCCTTGACGAGTTGCCGGTTCAGCTCGTAGATCTCGGGCCAGCGCGCCGGGTCGCCGAGATGGCGGCCGGCCAGACGGCGGAGCGTGTCCCCTTCGCGAACCCTCACCTCTGTCGACGGCGTGGGGATGGCCAGCTCGGCTCCAGGGGTGAGCTGCGCCAACGGGTCACCCAGGAGCGCGGGGTTGGCCTCCGCCACCTGGCGCCACTGAGCGCCGTCACCGTAGTAGCGCTCGGCCAGGCTCCACAGGTCGTCGCCCAGCAGGACTCGATGCACAGGGGTGATGGGCGCACGCGTTGCGGACACCCGCTCCGCCCCCTGTGAATCTGCTGATGCTCGGGCGGCGAGGGGGATCGGGCTCGGCGCGGCGTGCGCGCCCGAGGCCGCCCCGGTGGCGACGATTGCGGCGATCAGCACGGACGCCAGCGCCCGAGGACCGGCGAGACCAGGAAGGGGCAGCCGCAGTCGCCGACCCGAGAGGGCGACCGCCAGCTCAAGGGCGAGCGACAGCATCCAGGCAGCCCACGCCAGCCACCCCAGCATGGTGAGCGCGACCAGGAGCACGCGCACATCGGACGCGCTCCACAGCTGGATGCCAGACCAGTCGGTGTATCCGAGGGTGAGCAGCAGCGCCGGTGGCACAGCCGCCAGGATGACCAGGGCCATCAAGGCCAGGAGTCGTCGCATCATCGCCTCCCGCGATAACGGTCGAGGGTCGAGGAGGCGCGCCCCTCGACCAGGATGGTGCCCGGAAGTCCGGGCACCAGGTCGGCCAGCGGAACCGGGCACACGACCCGGACGTCCACGGCCCCGGGCTGACCGGCGGGACGGCCGAACGCGCCGGTGTCCAGGCTCACGGACCAGCCGCCGCCACAGCTCACGCTGGTGTGTGCGGCGTCCGAAGCCACCACGGCCCGTGCTCGGGACTGAGCGGCTCCCGCGTCACGGGCGATGGACGCCGTGCGCGCGGCGGAGTCGGCCCACTGCTGCACCGCGACGCGGGCGTGCGCGAGGCGTCCCGCGGCGATGACCAGGCCGATAACGAGGACGAGCGCTGGCACCACGATCGCGAACTCGACCGAGGCAGCGCCTCGCTCGCCACGGCTCGCCGGCCGGATCACGGGCGGCTCACCTGCTCGCGGGGCCGGGTGGCCTGCTCGCTCACCGCGGTCTGGCCGAGGTCGAGAAAGGTCGGCATCCGGCCTCCGACCTGCACCCGTGCCTGGTCAGCAGACGTCTCGACCGTGACCTGGACGTCGGTGAGTCCGCCGCCAGCCGCGATCGCCTGGGCCAGGACGCGCGCATCGGACGTGGACGCTCCGAGCAGGGAGGCCTCCTCGGCCCCGGCAACAGCAGCGTGGGACGCGATCGTGCGCCCGTGCGCCCAGAGGCCGACCTGGATGGAGCCCAGGAGGGTGAGCAGGAGCAGGGGCGTGAGCACGGCCCACTGCACGGAGTCGCTCACGCCCCGCTCATCGTGGGCCACGTCAGCCGATCTCGCCGAGCTTGCCCATCACGAAACTGGTGATCACCGCCACGACCGCCAGGGCGACCGCGACGGCGCCCGCCAGCAAGATTGCGGACTCGGTGGACTGGGACAGGCCGCGCTCGCCGCGCGCGCGGAGGTCGAGGACGGTGCCGAGGGCACGGTGGATGAGGGACATGGTGACTCCTTCGTGGTTGGGGTAGGGAAGGGACGAGGGTGAACGGGTCAGCCAGCGCCCACGAGCGTGAGCAGCGGAGGAACGAGGAAGAACAGTCCAAAGACCAGGCTCGGGATGACCATCCACAGCGTCATCCGTTCAGACAGGTCGGAGGCGGCGACTTTCATGCCGGTCAGGTGAGCGTCGCGGAGTTCGCGGACGCGGGCGCGCAGCGCCGACGACAGCGCCGCACCCGACTCGTCGAGGTGCATGACGTCGGCGAGGTCGGACAGTGCCGGAAGATCCAGCTCGCGACCGAGCTCGCGCAGGTCGGCGTGCGGAGTTCGCTGCTGCAGCCGCGCACGGTCGAGCGTGCCCCTGATCGCCGCGAACACCGGCACGTCAGACAAGGTCGCCGCAGCGTGCAACGACTGGGTGGCGGACTGGTTGGCGAGGCGCTCCAGCGTGACCAGGTCGAAGAACGTAAGGAGTGCCTCGGTGGCGTCGTGGCTAGCGACCTGGCCACCGCCGCGGAGCAGCAGGTCGGGGGCGAAGAACCCGGCCGCGGCGAGCACGAGCGCGGTCAGCCCCGGCAGCACCGGCGCCCAGCCGAGCAGCAGCCACCCGGCCAACCCGGCCACCAGGGGGAGGAGAAGACCGGTCAGCCCCCATGTCAGCTTGCGCGTGTAATGGGCGGCCAGGGTGCGCCCCCGCAGCGTGAGTTGACGCTCCAGGCCGGGCGATGCCGCGACGTTCCGGGCGCGCAGCCACCAGGCCCCGAGCCGTTCGGCGCCCTGGGCGGGCGGCTGTGGGGCCGAGGGCGGCGTCCGGTCGGCGAGGACCGCCAGCGCGTCGGCCAGCCGCGGGTGGCGCGGCCGAAAGGCGAGCGCCATCAGCACCACGCCGAGGCCGAACAGCATGCCCGGGGCGAGCAGCAGGGCGGCGCTCACGCGAGGCTCCGCAGGATGCGGTCACGCTTGCGCGGCAGCGTCATGGAGCGCAGCATCACCAGCGAGCCCACGTAGAGGGCGAGCAGGCAGGCCAGCAGCACCTGCCCCACCGGCGACCCATACGGGGCGAAAAACTGCCGACCCAGCAGCAAGGAGCCTCCCAGAACCACGAGCGTGATCACCGTCACTTGACGCACAACGACCCGAGGCTTGGCACGCTCGGCCTCGATCTCGCGCAGCGCCTTCAGGCGGTCCTGGATGGTGTCCGCAAGCGCCGCGAGCGTGGCCACCGCCCCGTTCCCCCCTCGTTGCGCGGCCAGCACCAAGCTGGCGATCACCGCGTCCGAGTCGGGGCTGCCCAGGTCATCGGCCAGGGCGAGGAGGGCCTGGTCGGGCGGCCAACGGTCGTCGATGCGGCGGATCAGCAGCACGAGCGGCTCGGCCAGCAGGACGGGCGGCTGGCGGGCGCCTAGCCGCAGCGCGTCCGTGATCGATTTGCCGGTAGCCATCGTGGCGGTCATGCCCCGCACCCAGCGGTCCAGGGACTGCAGCAGCTCGATGTCGGTCTGCCGGGGCGCGCTGAGCAGGTGCGGAATGCCCACGACCGCGATCGGCACCACGGCCAGCAGCACGGGCCACCCGGTCCACAGCGTCACGGCGATGCCAACGAGAATGCCGGCCGCCGCCGACCAGCGCGTGCTGACGGGCACGCGCACGAAGTTTTCCACCGTTTTCGTCCACAGACCTGTGGACGAGTCCGTGCGCGGCCGGGACACCAAGACGCCCGCTCCCACCGCCGCGAGGATCATGACGCCCGCGACGAACAACATCGCGGACAGCACGGCTGCCAACAGAGTCATCGCGCCCGCCAATCGGGAAGAAAGGGGGCGAGCTCGTCGAGCAGCCACGGCTCGGGGTGGAAGCGCCCTTGGTCGTGAGGGCCGGCGGCCTGGTAGAGCACGTGTGCCACGGGCCGGTTGCCCTCGGTGGCACCGTTGAGCGAGAGCACCTGGGAGACCTCTCGGGTGCGGACGCCGCCCCGCCACGTCTCGTCGACCAGCCGCACGTAGACGATCAGACGAATGTGGAGTGCGATCTGACGGTAAGCCTCGTCGACAGTGAGGACGCCGCCTTGGGCGACCCGCCCTGCGAGCCGATCCATCGTGGACGCGGCCGAATGCGAGTGGGTCGTGGACATCGTGCCCGCGCCGGATGTCATCGCCTCGAACATCGCGCCGGCTTCGGCGCCGCGCACTTCGCCCACGACGAGTCGGGACAGGTTCTGCCGCAGCGCCTCGGGGATCAATTGGGCGACGCTGAACTCGCCGACCTGGCGTCCGTCCGCGACCTCGCCGAGCCCCACACGCGCCTGGAGCGCCAGCATGTTGCGGCGCCCGGGCTGGAGGTGGGTGAGGAGCTCGTAGTCGGTCTCGAGTGTGCCGAACCGTTCGTTGTGTGGAATCGAAGCGATCAGCGCGCGCAGCAGCGTCGTCTTGCCAGCTCCCTGGTCGCCGGCGATGACGATCGACGTGCGGGCCAGGACGGCCGCATGCAGGAGCCGCCCGACGTCGTCGGGCATCATGCCGCGGTCGACGAGTTCGGGCAGGTCGATCGCGGTCAGGATGTGCTGGCGGATCGTGATCGATGGCCGGTAGGAGAGACCGAAGCCGATCGCGTGCAGACGGTGACGATCGCCGAGGGCCAACGTCATGGTCGGGTGCGAGTCGTCGAACGGACGCGGCGGGTTCACCGACTCGCCGAGGAAGCGGATCGCCTCGACGAGTTCCCCGTCGCTCTCGGCGACGGGAGGCAGGTGCTCGCGGTGACCGTCGCCGTACTGCGCCACGACGGAGTCGTACCCGTGGATCTCGATGTTCTCGACGTCGGGAAGCTCGAACAGCGGCTGGAGGCGTCCGAACCCGAAGATCGCCGCCTCGAGCGCTTCGCAGTAGCGCTGTTCACGCTCGATGGTCCACAGCTCGCCGAGCAGGCTCTGCTGCTCCGCGTGCGCGTGGACGACGCGGTTGATGACCGCCCGCGCCATCAGCCGGCGGTCGTCATCACGCATCGGGACGCCAGCGCGCTCACCGTGGGCTTCGGCTTCGCGCGTCACCTCGTCGGAGACGCGACGGCGTAAGGCGACCACCAGCGGCCACTCGGGCTCGACCTCGTCGGGGATCGGCACCGCGGCACGGCGTAGCTGGTGACCGGTCAGCGCGAACGCGTCGGTGGGGCGCAGCAGCGGGATGTCGGCAAGACGGCGCATGGATAGCTGGGTCACGACGCCTCCTGCCTCGAGTAGGCAGCGGCGCCGCCGTGGGCGCGGCGAACGCGAACAGGGGGACGCGCGGCGTCCGGAACATGGGGGTGCATGGTTCCTCGGGGGTGGTTGGACTCCTGACCGAGGAGCCTAGAGGCCCCGCCCGACAATCGCCGCAGCGTCCGCTCCTTGATGTGGATAACTCGCCGCCGGCGGCGGAAACCGCGGTCTGAGTCCGAGAGCGGGCGGGTCGGGGACGGCACCGCTCGGCGCCGTCCACGACCCCCCAAGAACCCTCCTGGTCCGGGGTGCCGGTAGCAGGAGGGGGCTAGCTCGCCAAAGCGGCGGGCTCGAGAGCGAGCCGCAGCCGGCGAAGGATCCCTGACAGGATGCGGGAGACCTGCATCTGGCTGACGCCCAGACGACTGCCGATCTCGCTTTGGGTCAGTCCGTCCACGAACCGCCAGTACACGACCCACCGCTCCCGCGAGGACAGGTCCTTGAGCTCCTCCCGCAGCGTGAGAACGTCGGCCAGCCCCTCCAGTGCGGACGCCTCCCCGCCCAGGCGCTCCGTGAGTGGGACGTCCTGGGTGACGGTGGTCGCATCCAGGCTCAACGGGGTGAAGCTGGTGTCGGCGACCGCGCACTCCTCCAACTCGTCCGGGGACACCTCAAGGGCCTCAGCCATCTCCTCCAAGCTCGGGGCATGACCGTGCGCCTGTTCCAACTCCTGCCGGGTCGTCCGAGCCCGGGCGCGTAGCTCCTGGACCCGACGCGGCGGCCGCACAACCCACCCGTGATCCCGGAAATAGCGCTTCAGCTCACCACGGATGGTCGGCACCGCGAACGCGGGGAAGGACGCGCCCTCCGAAGGCCGGAACCGCTCGACCGCGAGCAGCAGTCCGAGGCGGGCCACTTGGGTCAGATCATCGAGATCGACCCCACGGTGCGCGTACTGACGAGCCAACCCGTCGGCGAGGGCGAGGTGCGCCTGGACAACGAGTTCGATCAGTTCCTGACGCCGGTCCGGGGAGCGCGTGTCTGCGAGGACGGCCAGCGCGGCGTCCACGTCGGGACGCTCCCAGTGCGGGTGGTCAGGATTCGGCGCCAGGTCGCGACGGCGAGCGGTCAGAGAAGACAGGTTTCGTGCACGTGCCATGACGAACTCCTCGGTGAATCCGGGAATCCTGTCGGCACGTGGTTTGACCGCAGGTGGTGCTCTAACGATCCTGCCACCCTGGATGCAAGTCCGCAAGGCCTCCACGGAAGCTTCGCCGCACCTGGAAGATCTCTCTAGCGGCCGGTGTGGGCCGACGTCCGGCGTTTCGAAGGACCGAGCGCAGGGTATGCAGAGTTGCGATCAGGAGGATGCGATGGACACCAGGACCGACCGTGCCGCGCCGACCGCGTGGGCAGAGCAGCTTGAGGATTCACGGGGCCTCGGCGGCCTCGCCGGTCAGCTGCGCGGGCCCCTCGCTGCCGTGATGGGACAGACGGCCAAGCGTGCGCTCCAGGGACGGGCGGTCGGCCACGCGGTTCACCCGCTGGCAGTCCAGCTGCCACTGGGCGCGCTGACCAGCGCCATCGTGCTCGACATGTGGGGGCACGGGTCGTCGTGGCGCGAGAGCAGGCGTCTCGTGGCCACGGCGTGCCTGGGCGCCCTGCCGTCGATCCTGACCGGGATGGCGGAGTGGCTGGACGCCGACGAGCGGACTCAGCGCGTCGGGGTCGCCCACGCCGCCGTGAACGCCGGGTCCACCCTGGTGCTGGTCGCGTCGCTCGCCGCTCGGAGCGGTCGGGGTGCCGGTCCCACCAGCACCGCGGGGATGGCGCTCTCGATCGCTGCCGCCCTGGGGTTCAGCGTCGGAGGCTTCCTCGGCGGGCACATGTCGCTCGCGCGTAAGTACGCGACTCACGACGCCCCCCGCGACTTCGAGGGCGCTCACAGCGGCGCGGCTGGCTGACGCAGAGGGTCAAACCCTGCCGGGAGCCTCCGACGGGTGGAGGACGACCTTGAGGCACCCGTCCGCGCGGCGCTGGAAGACGTCGTAGCCGGTCGCTGCGTCCTCGAGGGGGAGGTGGTGCGTAGCCAAGCCCTCGGTGCCGAAGGCGTCCGGGTCGGCGACGATCATGCCGAGCAACTCGTCGGTCCAGTTCCGGACATTGGCCTGGCCCAGGCGGATCGTGACCTGCTTGTCGAAGAGCTCCATGAGGTTGAGGGGGTCGGCCGCACCCCCGTACACCCCGGACACCGACACGGTGCCACCCCGGCGTACCGACGCGAAGGCCGTCTGCAGCGCCGCCATCTGATCGATGCCGATCCGTGCCGCAAGCGTGCGTGCCACCGGTTTCGGCAACCGGGCGACGGTGGCGAGGGCGCCTCGAGCCACCGGGCTGCCGTGGGCCTCCATTCCGACCGCGTCGATCACGCGGTCGGCACCACGGCCCGCGGTCCGTTCGAGGATGGCGCCGGGGACGTCGTCCAGATCGCCCACCACGTCCACACCCGACCGCCGAGCTCGCTCGACGCGCTCGGGGACCGGATCGACACCGATGACGCGCTCGGCGCCCTGTCGCAGGGCGGATCGGGCGGCGAGCTGGCCCACCGGGCCGAGCCCGAGGACGGCCACCGTATCGCCGGGGGACACCTCGGCATACCGGGCCGCCTGCCAGGCGGTGGGCAGGATGTCGGAGAGGTAGAGCCAGCGCTCGTCGTCGCCCTCGTCGGGGACGCGCACCAGGCCGTAATCGGCGTGCGGCACGCGGACGTACTCGGCCTGGCAGCCCGGCACGCTTCCGTACAGGGTGGTGTACCCGAAGAGGGCGGCCCCCTTGCCGTGTTCGCGCACCTGGGTAACCTCGCACTGGGACTGCAGCCCGCGCTGGCACATCCAGCACGTGCCGCACGCGATGCCGAAGGGGATCACGACGCGGTCCCCCGGTGCCACGTGGGTGACCCCGGACCCCACCTCTTCGACGATGCCCATGCCCTCGTGGCCGAGGACGTCGCCCTCGCTCAGGTAAGGGGCGAGGACCTCGTAAAGGTGGAGGTCCGACCCGCAGATCGCCGTGGACGTGAGCCTCACGATGGCGTCGGTGGGCGCACTGATGTGGGGGTCGGGCACGTCGCGGACCTCGATGCGACGGGGGCCCTGCCAGGTCACGGCTCTCATGCCCGCGCCTGTACCCCCGTGTCCGGGGAGACAAACGCGGCCACTTGGTCGGCGGCCAGCCGGTCCGCCGCCCGCCGCAGGGAGCGGGCCAAAGCCGTCCGGAGCCAGCCACGGCCCACTGGCCCCTCGTTCAGCTCGACCGCTGCGGCGGGGTCCCACGCGATCTCTGCCAGCACGCCGACGCCGAACTGCTCAGCCACCTCGCGGGCCGCGTAGGGGCGTCCGGGCCCGACGAGGATCAGGCCGACGCGGCCGGGCGCCCCCGCCTCCAGCAGTGGAGGCAGATGAAGCCGAAGGGCGGCCAGGGACGCCAGCGACGTCCGACAGACCAGTCCGACGGCGTCCGCCCCCGCCACCAGGCTGTTCGGCAGGCCGTGGTGGCCGGTCCGGCCGGCGTCCACGAGGACGTCGTAGGGGGCGCCGCGGGCGGCGTCCAGCACACCCGGCCAGACCAAGTCGAACAAGTCCACCGAGCCCAGATGGCTGAAGCCGGGCAGGAAGCGGCGTTCGCCGCCCGGCCCCTCCTTCGGCCCCCGGGGCAATTCCGGCAACGGCCGCCACTCGGATGCGAGAGCCGCGTCCATCGGGCGCCGCTCGCGGTGCGCCTGCAGGACACCCTGAAGCCCCGCACCGTGGTGGGCCTCGCCGCTGAGATATCCGGCGAGGACGCCCTGGGATGCGGCGCGGTCGGCGTCCACCAGGACGGAGTCGCCGGGCCAGTTCAGGGCCAGCCCGAGTGCCGTCGTGGTCACCCCGGGCGCTCCACTGGCGCTGGCGAGCACGAGCACACTCACCGCGCGCTCCCCTGCTGAACGAGCGAGACCCGATCCGCGGACGCCAGCCTCGCCACCGTCTCTGCCTGCGTGGAGGGCACGTGCAGATCGACCGTGACGCTGCCGTCGGGCTGGGCGGCCGGCACGTCGACCAGCGTCGTCTCGACGCTGGCGGGAAGCTCCGCCTGCGCGCCGACCGCGTTCGCGTCGGGCAGTGCGACCACCAGAAGCGAGGTGCCCGGGACGAGGTCGGTGGCCGGGTACCTGCCCGGCTCGATGCGGACGCCGACCCGCGCCGTGCCCAACGGCTGCCCGGGGTCGCCCCACGACCCCTCCACCAGCAGGCTCCCACCAGGGATGTCGGAGACCGCGGCCCGACCGACGACCTCGCGGAGCCGTTCGTCGGTGACCGTGCGCACGTCGATGCCGGCCCCCACCGAGACGACGGCGAGATCAGCCTCTGTGATCACCTCGCCGCGGTGGATGGTGCGGTTGACGCGCAGGACCGGGTCGGACGCCGCGACCGACGAGTACACGAACGCCGAGCCGAGCCCGCCGAGGCAGACGGCGAGGAGGCCCGCCATCAGCCAGGCGGGGCTTCGTCGCAGGCGGAGGCGCGGGTGATTCGCGGAGGGAGCGGGGGGTTCCATGGGGTGGTCCTCACGTTGTTCCGGGGGTGTTGAACGGCCCAGAGCCTAGGCACGCCGCCCGAAAGTGCGCCACCGGTCCACCATGCGGCTGTGGACGGCGGCCCGGCGTCCACGCCGGCAGGCGTCCACCTCATGCGTTTTTGCATCAGGTGGACGCCTCCAGCACCCCACGTCGTCAGGCGCGGTCAGGACGGGTCCAGCAGACCCCGGATGTCGTCGGCGCTGAGCGGCGCGGCGAGGTCGGACGCCTGCCCGACCACCGTGTCGAACAAGTGACGCTTGCGCTCCTGCAGCGCGACGACCTTCTCCTCGATCGTGTCGGCCGAGACTAGGCGGTACACGTTCACGGGCTTGTCCTGGCCGATCCGGTGCGTCCGGTCGATCGCCTGGCTCTCGGCGGCGGGGTTCCACCACGGGTCGAGGATGAACACGTAGTCGGCCTCAGTCAGGGTGAGCCCGAACCCGCCCGCCTTGAGGCTGATCAAGAACACCGGGGCGTCGCCGGTTCGGAAGGCGTCGATCCGCGCCGCGCGGTCGCGCGTTCGACCGTCAAGGTACTCGTACGCGATCCCCTCGGCTCCCAGTCGCGCGCGCACCAGCCCCAGGAACCCCGTGAACTGGCTGAAAACGAGGGCACGGTGGCCCTCGGAGACGACCTCCTCGAGCCACTCCAGCAAGGCGTCGATCTTCGCCGACCCCGCCGGGTAGTCAGGGTCTACCAGCGAGGGCGCCAGACTCAGCTGTCGCAGCAGCGTCAGCGAGCGCAGGATCGTGATGCGGTTGCGGGAGAGATCACCGACGAGGCCGAGCACTTTCTGACGCTCCCGGGCCAGGTGGCGGTCGTACAGCTTGCGGTGCGCCGGGGCCAACTCGACGGGGACCACCTGCTCCTGCTTGTCGGGCAGTTCCGCGGCGACCGCCGCCTTGGTGCGACGCAAGATCAGCGGCCGGATCCGACGGTGCAGTCTGCCGAGCGCGTCGGCGTCCCCGGACTCGATCGGCCTGCGGTACACCTCGGCGAACGCTTTCGGGTCGACGAACAGGCCCGGCGCTGTGATCGACAGCAGCGACCACAGGTCCATCAAGTTGTTCTCCAGCGGCGTCCCGGACAGGGCCACCTTGTGGCGCGCCCTCAGCCGGCGGACCGCCTGGTACGCCTTCGACGCGTGGTTCTTCACGAACTGCGCCTCGTCGAGGAAGACCGCCGACCACGTCAGCGCGTGGTAGGCGTCCGCCTCGAGGCGCAACAGGGTGTACGAGGTGAGCACCACCTGCGCGTCGCCCACGGCGTCCGCCAGGTCGGTGCCGCGGCGCCGGTCGGTGCCGCTGATCGTCACCACCCGCAGGTCGGGCGCGAACTTCGCCGCCTCGGACGCCCAGGTGCCGATCACCGACGTCGGCGCGACGACGAGCATCGGACGGTCGAGCTCGCCGGCCTCGTGCGCAGCCTGGGCGAGCGCGAGCGCCTGCACGGTCTTGCCCAGACCCATCTCGTCGGCGAGGATGCCGCCCAGGCGCGACCGCCACAGGAAGGCCAGCCAGCGAAACCCCGTGAGCTGGTAGGGGCGCAGGGTCGCCTGGAGGCCCGCGGGCGGCTCCGCCTCGGGCAGCGACTCCAGATCGAGCAGCGCGCCGATGGCCCCCTGCCACGCTGCGGACTGCTCGGCGACGACGCCCAGTTCGACGAGCTCCTGCCACAGGCCCGCATGCTCGGGACGCAGCCGGAACGTCGATCCCTCGTGGTCGACGAGCGCGCGCGCCTCGTCGATCAACTGGCGGAGCTGGTCGAGCTCGGGCCGGTCCAGGGAGAACCAGGTGCCCGAGTCCAGCAGCAGGTGGTCTTCCCCGGCGGCGAGCGCTGCGAACAGCTCGGCGAAGGGAACCTGCTCGCCGGCGACGCTGACCTCGACGGCCAGGTCGAACCAGTCACCGTGGGCGGAGTCGGTCACCGCCAGGGACACGGTGGGTCCGTCGGTCGCCTCGGTGAAGGTGGGCGCCTGCCGGTTCTGCTCGACCACGACGTCTTCGCGCGTAGCGAGCCCGGGCAGCACGTCCGTGCTGAAACCGATCAGCGTCCGCCCGGCCAGTTCGGCGTCCTGCAGCTCGGGGGCACCGGTCGGGCCGAGGGCGCGCCAGGGCCCGTCGGGCACGGACGCCGCCAACGCGGCCTCCGCGCTCGGGTCGCGCACCGGCGGGTCGGCCAACCGAGGCTGCAGACCCAGGTCGACCCGGTCGCCGCCGACGGCGTAGCGGAACCCCCACGCGACGGACGCCGCGCGCTCGCCGAAGCCCACCCTGCAGACGAGGACCGGCGGAACAGGCTCGGGCAACGCGAGGTCGCCCTCGACGTGCACGGTGAGGCGTTGCCGCAACTGGGGCAGGAAGCCGGTCGCGAAGAGCCCGACCTCCGCCTCGGGGACGCTGAGGACACCCGAGCCGGTGAACAGCGCCTGCTCGGCCTGATCAAGGGGCCGGGTCAACGGGCCGAGCACGAGCCGGTCGCCGCCGAGGGTGCTGACCACGCCGTGCGCGGGGCGTCCGACGTAGTCGTCGCGGGCGAGTTCCCGGATCTCCCCCGCGTGCCGGACGGCGGGAACCACGGCCAAGCCCCCGTCTCGGCCGACGCGCACCTCGATGACCGGCTCGAACGGTTCGCCGGCCAAGACGGGGTCGGGGAGTCGCTCCCGCCGCAGGCCCTCACCCCCCAGCAGGGGGACGCCGTGGTCCACGGCTCGCCGGAGGGCGGCCCAGGCGTCCGGGCGCAGCTCTTCGAGGGGAAGGGCGTCCACGCGATGGCCGTAGGAGAACTCACTGCGCGACCGGGACTCGAGCAGATCGAACAAGATGTCCCGCTGCAGCTGGTCGAACCCGGCCCCGCGCGGGAAGCGGATGTCGTCCCAGGTGGCTCCCGACTTCACCCAGGCGTCCCGCGCGCCGCGCTTGAGTGGGCGCAGCATCACGCCGTACGCGCTCTGGTTGACCTGCAGCGCAAGCCGGACGCCACCGCGCCCCGGTGCGGCCCGGGACAGCAGCGGGTCGAGCGCCTGCTGCCAGGCGGGCGTGCTCCGGCGCCTCTCGACCGTTCTCATGTGCAGGAGCAGGGCGACGGCGTGCTTGCAGTCGCGCCGCACCGGGCAGGTGCAAATGGCGACCAGCGAGGTCGGCCCGGCCTGGCAGACCACCGACGCCTGGTACGCCTGGAAGGTGCTGCCACGCACCCGCGCCATCACGAGTTCGCCCGAGCGTTGGATGCTGCCCACCCTGCCCTGCCGGGCGTACTCACGACCGCGCACCATCGTCTCGAAGCCGAATCGGCGCTCGAGCTCTGCGTCGCTGAAGCTTAGGACCCAGTCCGGGTAGGTGGTCATCAGCGGGCCATCCTATCGACCATCGCGGGAAGTCGGTCACGATTGTTTGCCCGACCAAAAAGCGGGGTAACCTGAGGGCAATCCGCTGACAAGGACGTACTGATGGATCGCCAACCCACGTCAAACGTGTCAGTCGACGCACTGACCCTCCGCTACAACGTCGACGCGCGCAGGGTCGAACTGGCGCTCGCGCCCCGGACCCACGAGCCCTACATCAACCAGCTGGCGCTGCCCGGAGTCACCCTTTGGGAGGGCGAACGCCTCGCGGACGCCGCCGAGCGCGCCGTCGCCACCCGGCTCGGCCTCGGCGTCCGTGGGCTGGGGCAGCTCACCGTCTTCGACGAGCCCCACCGCGACCCGCGGGGTTTCACCTTGTCGGTGGTGATGTGGGCCGTAGCGGACCACGTCAGCGAGGCGTTCGACTCGGTGGAGTGGCACCCGGTCGACGACGTGCCGCACCTCGCCTTCGACCACGACCAGATGATCGAGTTCTGTCGGCCCCTCCTGGTCGACCGGCTGTGGCGCGACCTCACGTTCACGCGCGCGCTCACCGGCCCGACGTTCCCGGTCTCCGCCGCGGTCGCGATCACGCGGTCGCTAACCGGCACCTCCCCCGACCGCGGCAACCTCAACCGAAGGCTCGCCTCGGTGAAGGGCTTGGGAGTCAGCAGCAAGCGCGTGGTGCTCGGACGCGGGCGTCCGGGCACCCTCTGGGAGTGGCAGGCCAGCCACCCTCAGCAGGTCGTGGTCGACCACGCCGAGCGCGCGACCGGAACCGAGTAGCCCCGATGGTGCCCACTCAGCCCGCCGAGGGCCCGGCGTCCGGACGTCGCAGCCCCGCTTCCGCGCTGGAGGCCGCCTTCGCCGCGGTCCCGAGGGCAGACTTCCTGCCGCCCGAGCAGAAGCCGTACGCCTGGCAGGACAACCCCTTGCCGATCGGGTACGGAGCCACGAACTCCCAGCCCTGGACCGTGCGCTACATGCTGGCCAGGCTCGACGTGCAGCCGGGCGACCGAGTCCTGGACGTGGGAAGCGGCTCGGGCTGGACGTCGGCCCTCCTCGGCCACCTGTGCGGGCCGGCGGGTTCCGTCGTGGGAGTGGACATCATCCCCGAGCTGGTGGACATGGCACGGGAAAACCTGGCAGGCCGCTTCCCGTGGGTCCGCTTCGAGTTGGCCGACGGCGTCCTCGGCTGGCCCGAGGATGCGCCGTACGACCGGATCCTGGTCTCGGCGGACGGCGGCGAGATCCCCGCAGCACTGGTGGACCAGCTCGCCCCCGGCGGTCGGATGGTGATCCCGGTCTCGCACGAGATGGTCGTCGTGGACCGCTCGCCCGACGGCGTGGTGTCTCGCCGCCCGACCGGCGACCAGTTCGTCTTCGTCCGGCTCCGCTGACGCCCCCGACGCCGCGCGAGCGGGGCCAGCTCAGGCGAAGCGGACCCAGTTGGGGCCCTCGCCGGTGGTCACGCGGTCCAGGTTCTTCAGCGAGCCGTCGTCGGCGACCCGATACAGCGTCACCTGGCCCGAGCCCTCGCCCGCGACCACGAGGTGCCCCCCGTCGGGGGTGACGTTGAAGCCGCGCGGCTGCTTCTCAGTGTCGGTGATCGCGACCACCTCCCCCAGGCGGCCATCGGCGTCCAGCGCCACGGTGGCCAGCGTGCTCTCGGTGCGCTCGGAGCAGACGAGGAACCGCCCGCCCGCGACCACATGGAGGTCTGCACCCCAGATCAGGTGGCCCGCCTGCGGGTCCGCGCCGAAAGCGCTGGTGGCCAGACCGCGGGCAGTGTCGTAGGCCGGGACGGACTCGGCCGCGCTGAGGCGGCCGGTGCCCGGGTCCCGGTCGAACCGGATCGCTTCGCCGGTGAACTCTGTCATGAGGTAGGCCGACGTTCCGTCGGGTCCCACAACCAGGTGCCGTGCTCCCGCGCCCGAAGGCACGCTGACCGTCGGCGGGTCGAGCGGGGTGAGCAGGGCGTTCGGACCGATCGAGCACTGCGCGACGAGGTCGTCGCCGAGGGCGACGAAGTAGGCGTGCGCGCCGTGGGCGTCCGGCACCACGCAATGGACGTTCCGGTGCTGGAGGCGGGACGTCGGCTCGCCGAGGCGTCCGTCGACCACCGGCCAGGCGGTCCCCCATCCGCCGTGGTAGGACGCGCCGAGGAGCACGTGACCCGAGCGGGCGAGCGCCAGGTATGCCAGGGTGTCCGGCACCTCGCGGCGCGTCACCTCGGTCAGCTCGCCGGAGGCCCGGTCCAGGGCCAGCGTGACGACCGCGGGACGCGGGTCCTTGGTGGCGCTGTAGACCAGGTCGCGGTTGGGGTCGACGGCAAAGGTCGAGCACCCAGCCCCGACATCCGACGTAGCGAGGGGGTCGAGGCTGGATTCACCGAGCCGGAGCGCGGTGATCGTGCCACTCTTCGCGTTGCCGATCAGGACCAGCGTGGTGTCTGCCATGCGCTCATCGTAGGGAGTGGGACGGCTTCAGTCGCGGTACTTCTTCTTCGGGGCCCATTCCCTGCGCTCGGCGCGGCCGCCCCGATCGGCCTGGAGCTCGATCAGCTTGCCCGAGATGCGGGTGGAGCGGAGGGCGTCCAACACCTGCGGTGACAGGTTGGCGGGCAACTCGACCAGCGAGTGGTCGGCGCGGATGTCGATTCGGCCGAAGTCTCCGCGCTGCAGGCCGCCCTCGTTGGCAAGCGCCCCCACGATCTGGCGCGGTGCCACCTGGTGACGTCGTCCGACCGCAATGCGGTACGTGGCCAGGCCGCCGGGGGTGTCGCGCTGACGTCCGCCCTTGTCGGGGCGCCCACCG
>JBKHWW010000194.1:0-13072 GCA_046566345.1 Actinomycetes bacterium | reverse complement strand
AGGCCCCGACGCATCGCGTCGGGGCCTTCTGTCGTTCGACCTCGGGTGACGGCCGGATCCGCTCTCCACGATCGGGGTTCTCGGCTCCACCGGAACCCCTTAGGGCACGTGGGGGGCACGAAGCCGTCTCGTGGGGCACGAACCTTGCTTTCACAAGGGTTCTTATTGGTCGGGCTGACAGGATTTGAACCTGCGACCCCTTGACCCCCAGTCAAGTGCGCTACCAAGCTGCGCTACAGCCCGCCCGCGGTCGGTGACCCGACCACGGCGACTTACGGTACACCCTCACCAGCGCTCCTGCGGAATCCGACCACGCGGCGACCGCCGACCGCAGCAACGAAACAGCAGAAAGCGCTATCAGACCAAGCCTTGACAGGCGACAACGGCAGGTAGCACGGTGTCAAGGGACGGGCGTCTGCCCGGGAGACAAGAGGAGCCACGATGACAAGCCAGTCGTTCATCCACCCCGACAACGCGGCCAATGAGGTCGCCGAAGACGTTCAGCCCCCCGCCACGGCTGACGAGGCCGCTGACCCGCTGCGCCCGATCGAGCCCCGCGACGCAGACAGCGACATCGGCAAGCACGACGTCCACGACGGCGAAGAGGCCGTGGTCGACCTGGATCGTCCGGAGGACGACTCGGCCGAGCCCTCCGCTGATGCCACCTACATCGACGTGGTGGACGGGCGCCCCGAGACACTCGGCTTCGACAAGCAGGAATGACGAGGAGTGGCCCACCAACCACCCGCAGCACAGCCGACGCACCAGCACGAACACGACGGGGATCACGGCGTCCACTGGCACCAGGGGTCTCCCGGCTACTTCGACGAGTCCGCGCGCACCTGGGACACCCCTGACAAGATCGAGCGCTCGCGCCTGATCGCCGAGGCAGTCCTGGAGGCCGTTCCGGTCGAGGACACGTGGACCGTGCTCGACTACGGCTGCGGCACCGGCCAGCTCGCGTGGCACCTCGGCCCCCGGGTCAGCCACGTCACGCTGGCCGACGTCAGCGAGGGCATGCTCGAAGTGGCCCGCGAGGGCGCGACCCGCGACCCGGGCCGGTACGAGGTCGTCCACCACGACCTCACTGTCGCCCCGCTTCCCCGACTGGTCCATTTGGCGGTCAGCGCAATGGCGCTGCACCACGTCGCCGACACGGACGCCGCACTGCGAAACCTGCACGCGTCCCTGCTGCCCGGCGGCTGGGTCGCCATCGCCGATCTGGACGCAGACCCCGAGAACCACTTCCACGACGACGGCTTCGACGGTCACTTGGGCTTCGACCGCCACGAGCTGCTCGGCGAGCTGGGGCGACTCGGGTTCACTGACCTGGCCGAGCGGACGGCGTCCAGCTTCACCAAGGAGAAGAACGGCCAGACCCACCGCCACCAGGTCTTCCTCGTCACCGGACGCCGCAGCTGACGAACCCCGCCCCCATGGTGCGTTTCGGCTTGTAGACGTACCCTGGGGCAACGGATCCCTCACCCGGAGGCGCGCGATGTCGCACGATGCCAGCCACACCCCGCCAGCAGAAGCCCTACGCACCGCACCCGGTCTGACCGTCGAGGTGGTCACCCCTGACCACCCCGACTACGACCAACACCGAGCCGTGTGGAACGGCCTCATCGACCGCCACCCAGCTCTGATCGCGCGCTGCGTCACCGCCGAAGACGTGGCCGCCTGCGTGAGGGTGGCGCGCGCCCACCAACTGCCCATCGCGGTGCGCTGCGGTGCGCACAGCGTCGCTGGGCACGGGACGGTCGACGGCGGCCTGGTCATCGACTTGTCCCCCATGAAAGACATCAGCGTGGACGCCGAAGCGCGCACTGCGGTGACCGGCGGTGGAGTCACCTGGGGCGAACTCGACGCCGCGACCCAGGAGTTCGGGCTGGCTACGCCGGGCGGCGTCTTCTCGCGCACCGGCATTGGCGGCCTGACCCTCGGCGGCGGCTACGGCTGGCTGCGCAACCCCTTCGGCCTGTCCTGCGACAACCTCGTCGGCGCGGAGCTGGTCACCGCGTCCGGCAAGATCGTCCAGGCGAGCGACGCCGAGAACGCCGAGCTCCTGTGGGGGCTTCGGGGCGGGGGCGGCAACTTCGGCGTGGTGACCCAGTTCACGTTCCGGCTGCACGAGGTGGGCCCCGACGTCATGTTCGTGTTCGCCTTCTTCGACGGCGAGCCGGACGCGATGCGCGCGGCCCTGCGTTTCTACCGCGACTTCTGCGCCGACCATCCCGAGACGATCAGCACCATCGGGTTCGCCGGCGTCTTTCCTCCGGGAGCTGACGCGTACCCCGAGGACGTCCACGGCAAGCCGTTCTTCGGCATCGGCGCGCTGCACGCCGGACCGCCCGACGAGGGCCGCGTCGCCCTGCAGCCGATCCTCGACTTCGCCGCACCGCTGGTCGACTTCAGCGGCGTGATGCCCTATGTCGACGCTCAGCGCATGTTCGACGAGGACTACCCCGACGGCTGGCGCTACTACTGGAAGTCGACCAACCTGAGGTCCCTCGATGACGACGCCATTGATGTCATCGTCGAGCACGCCCGGCAGCAGCCGTCGGCGCACAGCACGATCGACGTCTGGCACGTGGGCGGCGCGGTCGCGGCCCTTCCCGACGACGCCACCGCGTTCCACGGGCGGCGGGCGGCCTTCCTGGTCAACCCCGAGGCGAACTGGGAACACGCGACCGACGACGCCGCCAACATCACCTGGGCGCGCGAGACCGTAGCCGCCCTCGAGCCGTTCTCGGACGGTAGCCGGTACCTCAACTTCGCCGGTCTGCAGGAGGAGGGCGAGCCGGGCATCAAGGCGGCCTTCGGCGACACGTACGAGCGCCTGCGCACCCTCAAACGCGAATGGGACCCCGACAACCTGTTCCGGCTCAACCAGAACGTGGTTCCCTAAGGCGAGGGCGTCCGCCGCGCGGGAGCCGCCCGCTGCCCCACTGCACGGCTGCCACGCCGCTGATCAAGACGAGCCCGCCGGCGAGTTGAACCGGTCCGGGCAACTCAGTGAGCAGCAGCCACGCCCACACCACTGAGAACACGACCTCGGTCAGCCCCGTGAAGCCGGCGACCGTCGAGCCCAGCCGGCGTGCCGCCACGAACCCAGTCACGTACGCCAGCGCAGCGGCCACCACGACCAGCTCGAGCAGCGGCAGCCACCAGGGCGACGCTGTGCCGGCGATCACGACGTCAGCGGTCGAAACACGCAGCGGGACCAGGCCCACCAGCCCGGCGGCGAGCAGCGTCAGCGAGCCGACGCCCAGACCCGAGGCGACAAAAGCCAACGGTGGGATCCCCGGTGTCTCGGCCGACGTGATGAAGTACACGGCCATGCCGAACGCCGCCAGCAGCGCCCACGCCAGCCCGCGGGGGTCGAAGGCGCCCAACTCGGCGGGGTTGAGGATGACGATCAGGCCGGTGACGGCGACGACCATGCCGGCCACCGTCACACGGTTCGGGGCATGCCGTGTGCGCAGCCACGCCCACGCGACGACGAGCACCACGCCCAGGTACTCGACCAGGAGCGCAAGCGCGACCTCGACGTACAGAATCGCGTTGAAGTAGGCGACCTGCACGAAGGCCCCGCCGAACAGCCCGTACAGCAGGATCGGACGCCAGCGACGGCGGAGAACGCCCGCATTGCCGCGCAAGGCGATCGCCGCCGGCACGCTGAGGAGCATCGAGGCCGCGCCGAGGCGAACGACCACGGCCGCGGCGGGCGACCAGCCGGCTTCGAGCAGCGGCTTGGCGAACGCCCCCGAGGTGGCGAACATCGCCGCCGACAGCAGAGCGATCAGGACGCCTCCCAGCCCAGCCCGCGGCCGGGACGCCCGGTCGAGGGCCGCCTCCCCCACCTGCTTCGCCTTCACGCGTTCATCCCGCGGGCCGAAACGCCCCACTGGTCAACTCGTCGGCCCTCGTTGAACACGGTGAACTCGTCGACGAGGTTCACCGCGTTGCAGACGTGGTTGGGCACCACCCGCACCATCGAGCCGAGGGGCGGAAGCTCCCCGGCCACCTCGACGACCGCATGATGCTCCGACAGCAGCACCACCCGGGCGTCGGGGTGGTCCAGCAGCCGGCCGAAGCCGGACGCCCACGCGGGCCTGTCCGCGCCGAGCACCTTCGAGCCGGAGTCGAGCACGAGGCGTCCGCCGGCGTGGCTGACCACCGTCGCGTGGCAGGTGAGGGCGACCTGTCCAGGGGTGCAGGCGCCCAACTCCCACTGCTGGGCGTCGTTGAAGACGACGACTCCGGGGCAGACCTCGGTCAGGCCCTCGCCGGTGTCGGACAGCGTGGGGGTGGACCCGCCGCTGATGACTGTGCACGCCAGGCCAGCCGCCTGAAGTGAGGACGCGGCCGCGGCCAAGGCGTCCGCCTCGTCGGCGGCTGCGCGGGCGCGGCCGCCGGGCGCGTAGCCGTGGCCCGGAAAGGTGAAGACGCCAGCAACGTGCAGTCCCGCCTCGGACGCCGCGAGCGCGAGCGAGCCCGCGGCGTCAGGGGCCACGCCCGAGCGATGGTGCCCGGAGTCGATCTCGACCACGCCGGTCACGCCCACGCCCACCAGGCGCTTCGCGGCTTTCAGCGAGTCGAAACCCACCTGGACGGGACCGTGGCCGGCCAGCCGCGCGAGGCGCCGCCGGCGTCCGTCATCGAGCCACACCGGATAGGCGATGAACAGGTCGGCGAATCCGCCCTGGGCGAACACCTCGGCCTCGCCGAGCGTCGCCACGGTCAGGCCGGTCGCCCCCGCCTCGACCTGCATGTGCGCGATCTCGAGGCTCTTGTGGGTCTTGACGTGGGGACGCAGCAGCAGGTCGCGCTCCTCGGCCCAGGCCGAGACCCGGTCGATGTTGTCCTGCAGGACGGTCAGATCGATCGTCAGGAACGGCGTCGGTGGCGTGCGATCGGGCATGGGCTACTTCTTCCGCTTCTCCCGCGCGCGCACCTCGACCAGCACGGGGCTGCCCACGAACCCGAACTCCTCGCGAAGGCGGCGCTCGACGAACCGCGTGTACTGCGGGTCGAGCTGGCCCGAGGTGAACAGCACGAACGTCGGGGGGCAGTTCTGCGCCTGGGTGCCGAACAGGATCCGCGACTGCTTGCCGCCACGCACGGGGTGCGGGTGCGCGGCGGCGACGCGGCCCAGGAAGGCGTTGAGCTGGCCGGTCGTTACGCGGGTCTCCCAACCGGCGAGGGCGGCGTCCACCGCCTTCTTGAGCTTGTCGACATTGCGGCCCGTCACCGCCGACAGGTTGACGTGCGGCGCCCACCCGAAGGCCTGCACGTCGCGCTCGATCTCGCGCTCGAGGTAGCGGCGGCGCTCGTCATCGGTCAGGTCCCACTTGTTGTAGGCGATCACCATCGCCTTACCGGCCTCTTCGACCATGGTGAGGATCTTGAGGTCCTGGTCGGAGATGGTCTCGGCGGCGTCGATCACCACCACGCACACCTCGGCGCGTTCGATGGCCTGCTGGGTGCGCAGCGACGCGTAATACTCGTGCCCCGACGCCTCTTTCACGCGCCTCCGCAGGCCTGCGGTGTCGATGAACCGGTAGACCTCGCCGCCGAGCTCGACCAGCTCGTCGACCGGGTCGACCGTGGTTCCGGCGGCGTTGTCGACCACGGAGCGCTGCTGGCCGGTGAGCTTGTTCAGCAGCGAACTCTTACCGACGTTGGGTTTGCCGACGATGGCGATCCGACGCGGCCCGCCGACCTCGTCATAGTCGGACGCCGGCGCCTCGGGCAGCGCGGCCAGGACGGCGTCCAGCAGGTCGCCCGAGCCGCGACCGTGCAGCGCAGACACCGGGTACGGCTCGCCCAGCCCCAGGTTCCACATGGACGCGGCCTCGGCCTCGAGCCGCTGGTCGTCGACCTTGTTGGCGGCCAGCACGACCGGCTTGCCGCTCTTGCGTAAGACGCGGACGACCCCCTCGTCCTCGTCGGTGATACCGACCGTGGCGTCCACGACGAAGAGGACGGCATCGGCGGTGCTGATCGCCAGCTCGGCCTGCTCGGCGATGCGGGCGGCCATCCCCTCGGCGTCGGACGCCCAGCCGCCGGTGTCGACGATGATGAAGTCGCGGCCGCTCCAGGAGGCGTCGTAGCTGATCCGGTCGCGGGTGACGCCGGGCAGGTCTTGCACGACGGCCTCGCGGCGGCCGAGCACGCGGTTGACCAGCTGAGATTTGCCCACGTTGGGCCGGCCGACGACGGCCAGGACGGGTTTGGTGCTCACGAGATCTCCTTGGCGAGTGCGACGATGGTCTCGACGACCTCGTCGAAGGTCAGGTCTGAGGTGTCGAGGAGTCGGACGCCCTCGGCGGCCCGGTGAAAGTCGACCAGGCGGGAGTCATCGGCGTCGCGGCGGAGCACCTGGTCGCGCAGCTGTGCGGCGTCCAGGCGCCCGGCCATCTCGCCGCCGCGGCGCGCAAGACGCACCTCGGGAGACGCGGTGAGCAGAATGCGGAGGTCGGCGTCGGGGTAGACGACGGTGGTGATGTCGCGGCCCTCGGCGACCACGCCGCGCGGGTCGGCGTCCATCAGGGCGCGCTGGCGCCGGACCAGGTCTGCGCGGCACTCGGGCAGGGTCGAGACGGCCGAGACGTGCCGCGCCGTGCGCGGCTCGCGGATCTGCGCGGTGACGTCGCGGCCGTTGACACGCACCCAGGTCTGGTCTGGCTCCAGCGACAGCTCGATGTCGGCACCGGTGGTGGCCGCGATCACGGCGGCGTGGTCGTCAGGGCTCACCCCAGCGTCGAGGAACGCCACCGCGACCGCGCGGTACATGGCGCCCGTATCGAGGTAGGACAAATCGAGCCTCCGGGCCACCTCGCGGGCGGTCGACGACTTGCCGGAGCCGCTGGGTCCGTCGATGGCGATCACGAGGCGCTTGTTCCGCACCGGCCCATCCTAGGGGAGGAGGCCGACATCCCCCGGCCCGGGCCGGGCCCTCGCGCGCAAGGAGTCAGTCGCGCACGTTCCAGCCGGCGGCGGTCATCGCGCGCGCCAGGGTGCCCGACGCCGCGGGCTCGACGTGCACCGCCAGCCAGCCGACGCGGCGCTCGGGGTCGTGGTCGATGGTGACGTCCTCGACGTTGACGCCAGCAGCCTCGATGTCTGCGAAGAGGCGGGCCAGCGCGCCCGGGGCGTCCGGGATCTCGACGACGACCTGGGCCCAATCGGTGGGCAGCGACCCGTGCTTGCCGGGCAGCGCCCGCGTTCCACGGCGGCCGCGCTCGAGGAAGGTCTCCACAGCGTCGGGGTCGTCGATGACCTCGATGAGGTTGCCCAGGTCGCGGTGCAGTTCCTCGAGCTCGACCCGCAGGGCTCGGCTGTTCGCGGCGATGATCTGCCGCCACATCTTCGGGTCACCGCCGGCGATCCGCGTGACGTCGCGCAAGCCTTGGCCGGCGAGCTTGAGGTGCTCAGGGGGAAGGTCAAGCAGGCCGCCGGCCACGAGCGCGCTCATCAGCTGCGGCACGTGGCTGACCTGTCCGACCGCCTCGTCATGGTGCTGTGCCCCCATCGTCACCAGCCGGGCCCCGCACAGTTCCGCCAGCCGCTGGACCACGAGCACCGACTGCGCCGCCGACGTGTCGTGGGGCGTGATGACCCAGGTGCGATCGACGAACAGGTCGGGGCGGGCGGTCAGCGGGCCGGCCTTCTGTGAGCCGGCCATGGGGTGCGAGCCGCAGTAGCGGGCCAGGTCCGCGTCCGTGCGGCGCAGAGCGGCCAGCACGACGCCCTTGACCGAGCCGACGTCGGTGACGGTCGCGTTCGGGTAGGCCCCCAGCGACTCGGCGATGACGGACGCGAGGTGCTGAGGGGGGACGGCCACCACGACGAGCCGGCATTCGACGGGGTCGACCGGGTCGACGGTACCCCCGCCCCGGGACGCCGCCACGACCGCGTGGCTACGCCGGGCATCCTGGAGGTACACCTCGACGCCCGCCCTGGTGAGGGCCTGGGCCACGGACGCGCCGACGAGCCCGGCGCCGATCACGAGCGCTGGGCTGAGGGCGACCGTGATCACTGGCCGCCCTTCTGCACGAACCCCTTGACGTACTCCTCGGCGTCCGACTCCAACACTGAGTCGATCTCGTCGAGGAGGTCGTCCAGGGCCTCGGCCCGCAGGTGCGGGGCGACGACGGGCGCGTCCTCCTGGGGCTGGGATGTGCCGACGCGCTGACGCTGGATCCGCTCGCTCATGGTGGCCGTCCCTTCGGTGCAGCTGCCGGTGCCGGACCTCGGCTGCTGTGCCCGCCGAGTCTACCGAGCCGGACGCCGCCCGCGGCCGCCGTGATCAGAGGTCGGCTGTTCCGTGATCCCCTCCGCCGGGACGCTCCCCGGTGAGAGCGGCCTTGGCGAGGCTGAGGGCGTGGGCAACCGGGTTACCGCCGTCCCAGTACTCGCCCGACTCGGCCGTGATCTCGAGGATCACGTTGGCGGGGTCGTCGGGCTGGCCCGCGTAGGCCTCGGTGAGGCGGTCCCACAGCTCGCGCTTCTTGGCGACATCGCGCTCGACCCGGCCGGTCCCCGACACCGAGACGTAGGCGTTGCCGTCCATCACGGCCAGGTTGACCTGCTGACCGTCGGACTCGCTGGCGACGGCGTTGTCGTCCTGGGTAATGAACCTGAAGACCCAGTCGTCGACTTCCTGCACCGTCATGGGACGGCTGACCAGGGCTCCGTCGGCGGCGCGTGTGGTCATCATCACGAACCGTTGGCCCTCGACGAGCTTGCGCAGCGCCTCGGAGGACGCGTCCTGCGTCACGAGGGCTCCTTCGATCCGTCGCGCAGGTACTCGCCGGGCTCGTGGTCGGGCTCGCCCGCGTCGGCGTAGTCCCGCGGTTCACCTTGCGCGACGTGGCCCGCCTCCGCTGCGCCCGGGACCCCGTCGTTGGTCTGCAGGTTGTCGTCGGGGTCGAGGTTCTGGACTTCGGACACATCCGCCATGGCTTCTCCTCACAGGGCTGTTCGACTGGTACCCGCATTGTGCCCCGTTCCGGCGCGAGCGAAACCTCTGGGGCCGACAGCTAGGGCCGATCCGGTGCCTCAAGCCTCGGCGCGCGGCCAGCGAGCGCCGCGGTGCTGGCGGATGAGTCGGTCCACGTCGGCGCCCCGCTCGTAGGAGCCGGCCGGCCACCCGTAGGGATCCGGCATCCCCAGGGTGTGCAGGGCGCGCGCGGAGTCGCGCACCAGGAGCGAGTCCCACCCGGCGGCGACGATCGACGCGCCGTGGTCGGCGACCCAACGCCCCCGGGTGTGCGCGCGGGTGTCCTCGGGCGGCTCGACCATGGCCGCCGCGACGTCCGCCTCGGACGGGCCGGGGGCCAGGCGTCCGGCGCGCTGCAACCGCTCGACCACGCCGCCAGCCTCGAGCTGGGCCCACGCCAGGTCGACCTGGGCGAGCTTGGGGTGCTCCCACCCCAGCCCGTCCCGGGCGCGATACCCCTCCAGCAGGGCAAGCTTCGCGACCCAGTCGAGCCGGTCGGCCAGGGTCATCGGGTCGGCGCGGAGGGCGTCCAGCACCTCTGCCCAAGCCCGCAGGACGGCGTCCGACTCGGGGAAGGCGTGGCGGTCGGCGTAGGCGTCGCAGGAGTCCAGAAATCGGGATTGGATGCCCACGGCGGTCTCGGCGCCCCCGCTGGCGAGCGGGACGGTTGCCGTGCACGCCGTGTCCCGGCTGATCGCCCGGAACGCGCCGACCGGGTCGGCGAGTTCCACAACGGGCAGCTGGTTCTCTTCGAGCGCGGCCAGGCACAAGGCCAACACGCCCAACTTCAGCCAGGTCGCGAACGGGCTACGGGTGGCGTCACCGGCGATCACGTGCAGGCGCCGGAAGGACCGCGGCAGCGCGAGCGGCTCGTCGCGGGTGTTGACGATGCCGCGCCGACGCGTGGTGTCAAGGCCGGTGACCCGCTCGAAGAAGTCGGCGCGCTGACTCAGCTGGAAACCCGATCCTTCAGACGCCGCGCCGAGGCCGACCCGGCCCGCGCCGGCCAGCACCACCCGGGTGACCAGTAGCGCGGGCAGCGCCGCCTCGACCAGGGCCCACGGGGTCGCGCGGCGCAGGAGCACGTTCTCGTGGTAGCCGTAGCTCTGCCCCTTGCCGTCGGTGTTGTTTTTGAAGACGCGCACCTGCGAACCCAGGACCGCGGAGGCGGCGTGCGCGGCGTCAGCGACGATCCGGTCGCCGGCCAGCTCCCATACCAGGGCGTCTCGGGGCGACGTGGTCTCGGGACCGGCGTACTCGGGGTGCCCGTGGTCGACGTAGAGCCGCGCACCGTTGCCGAGCATGCGGTGCCGCGAGTCCTCCACCACCGGCGTCGCGGCCACACCGCACGCCTCCACGACGAGCGCCGACACGGCGTGAGCGTCCAGGTCGGGCCGACCGGTCGCGGTGACGCCGTACTCCGTTTCGGTCCCTATCAGCGTCATGACCCCATCATCCCAGGCGTCGCCGACCACTAGGCTGGGGTCAGTTCTCGACGAGGAGGTGGGCAGATGAGTCGCGTCGCCGCGATCGTCTTCGACCTGGCATTGGTTGCCCTGTTTGCGGTGATCGGCCGAGCCTCCCACGCCGAGGCACTGGATTTCGACGGCGTCTCACGCACGGCGCTGCCCTTCCTCGCCGGCACGCTGATGGCCTGGATCGGCCTCTCGCTCAAACGCCGCAGCGGCACCACCCTGGTGAACGGCGTTGTGGTGTGGGCGATGACGGTGGTGCTGGGGGTGTTCTTCCGACTGATGCTGGGCGAGACGGCCGAGGTGACCTTCGTGTTGGTCGCTGCTGCCGTTCTCGCCGCGTTCCTGTTGGGCTGGCGGGCGATCCTGGCCCTCGTGGCCCGCAATCGACCGCAGCGCCCGAAGGCCAAGGACCCCCGCCGCTCCGGCAACCCCGCCCGGCGCAACGCTGCCGGCTGAGCATTAGCCCGTGACTTTTGCCCTGCTCGATTTCAAGGCGGCCCCTGCGACATCAGTGCGACTGAGCTTTTTCGAGGCCGCCCGAAATCGAGCACGCCGATAGTCACCCGTTGCCGCGCAGAGCGGCCGACTCGCACCTAGTCGAGAGCTCGGACGCCTCCGCCGCGGGTACCGCCAGCCAGCGTGCGCATGAAGACGATCCGCTCCCCGCGCCGTCCGGACAGCTTCGCCCAGTCGTCGGGGTTAGTCGTGTTGGGCAGGTCCTCGTTCTGGGTGACCTCGGCACGGACCGCGTCGAGCACGTGCCCGCGCCGGACGCCACGCTGGCCGCCGTCAAGCAGCTCTTTGATCGCGGCCTTCTTGGCGCGCGCGGCGATGTTGGCCAGCATCGCCCCCGAGGCGAAGTCGCCGACGTGCAGCACTTCGCGGGCGCCGCTGGCGTAGGTGACCTCGACAAACTCGTTCTCGGTGGTAGGCGCGTACAGGTCGGTGACGGCGTCGGCAATCCCCGACGCTCGCAGTTCACCCTCACCCCCGGACTCCGCGGCCTCCTCCTCATTCCAGGGCGTCGCCGGCGTCAGCGATAGCGCCAGGATCTCGGCCGCCCCCGAGGCCGTGGGCCGGTCGAGGCGGATCTTCACGTCGAGGCGACCCGGGCGCAGGATCGCGGGGTCGATGAGATCCTCACGGTTGGTCGCCCCGATCACGATCACATTGGCCAACGACTCGACCCCGTCGATCTCGGCCAGCAGCTGAGGCACAATGGTCGACTCGACATCGGAGCTCACGCCCGAGCCACGGGCCCGGAACAGCGAGTCCATCTCGTCGAAGAACACGATCACCGGGCGCCCGGCCTCCGCCACCTCGCGCGCGCGGGCGAAGGTGAGCCGGATCTGCCGCTCAGTCTCCCCCACGTACTTGTTTAGAAGCTCGGGGCCCTTGATGTTGAGGAACGACGAGCCGGCCGAGTTGGCCACGGCCTTGGCGACCATCGTCTTGCCGCAGCCGGGCGGGCCGTAGAGCAGGACGCCCTTCGGCGCGGCGAGCCCGAACTCAGCGAAGAGGTCCCGGTGCCGGAACGGCAGCTCGACTGCGTCACGGACCTGCCCGATCTGCTCGTCGAGGCCGCCGATATCGGCCCAGGTGACGTCGGGGACCTCCTCGAGCGTGAGCTCCTCGACGTCGGTCCGAGCGATGCGCTCCCAGGCGACCAGCGCGCGACGGTCGGCCAGCAGCGATTCCCCGGGCACGAGGTCGAGGCCGCGCAGGGCGGCGCCGAGCTGCATTACCGCCTCGTCGTCGTTCGCCCCCGCCACCAGGGCCGAGTCCTCGTCGATGCGTTCCCGAACGCGCACCACCTCGCCGGCCGGCCGGTGCCCGCACGTGGCCACCACCACGAGCGCCTCGTTCACCAAGACGCCTGCGCCCACGTCCAGCGTGCCCGGCTCGAGGTCGGGGGCGATCGCGGCCCGCATCACCCGACCGCCCACGAACACGTCGGCCAGACCAGCGCCGGGCATGCCAACCACGACGCCGAACTGCTGCGGAGGCACCGCCAGCGCCGCCACCTGCTCGCGGAGGGCGACGAGCTGGTCGCGAGCCTCCCGCAGCGTGACGTTGAGACGATCGTTGTGCTGGGCCAGCGCCCGAGCGTCCGCCCGCGCCTGGGCGAGCCGGCGCTCGGCCTGCTCGAGCCGCTGGGCGTCCGGGGTCTCGGCCATCAGACCCGGCCCTCGCGCTCCCCGAGTGCCTCGCCGGGTTCGGGGTCGCGGGCGCGGTCCAGGGCGACGATGTGCGCCGGACGCGGCCCGGTGTAGTCGGCCCCGTAGGCGCCGGGCGCCGGCCGGCGGCGCTTGGCGGGAGCGACCGCCCCCGGGGCGAGCCTGCGCGCGAACAGCAGGAAGCCGGTGTGGCCACTCGTCGCGTGGCCGGGGCGGATCGCCAGGCCCTCGGCGTGCCAGTCGCGCGCGGTGTACTCCTTCATCACGGGCTCGGTGAAGCCGCCGTGGGTGCGCAGGGTGTCGGCGGTCCGTCCCAGCTGAGTGGCGGTGGCCACGTAGCAGCACAGGACGCCGCCGGGCACCAGCCGCGCGGCCACCGCGGGGATGCAGTCCCAGGGAGCGAGCATGTCGAG
>JBKHWW010000193.1:0-3830 GCA_046566345.1 Actinomycetes bacterium | reverse complement strand
AGGCTCTCCACGTCGGACGTGATCGGGATCGAGGCCAGCACGTCGCAGTTCTGACGCACCAGGCGCGCCAAGCCCTCGCCTTCGGACCCGACGACGAGCAGCACCGGGCCGTCGACGCCGGGAACCTCGGCGATGTCGGTCTCGCCCTCACCGGCGAGGCCGACCACGACGAACCCGGCCTCGGCGTACTCCCGGAGAACCCGGTTCAGGTTGGTCGCCAGCGCCACCGGCACCCGCGCCGCGGCGCCGGCGGAGCTCTTCCACGAGGCCGCCGTCATGTGCGCCGAGCGGCGTTCAGGCACGATGACGCCCGAGGCGCCGAAGGCCGCGGCGGAGCGGATGATCGCACCCAGGTTGCGCGGGTCAGTGATCGAGTCGCACGCCACGACCAGGCCCGCGTCGGCGTCCAGGGCGTCGCGGAGCAGGTCGGAGGGATGGGCGTACTCGTACTCGGGCATCTGGATCGCGACGCCTTGGTGCACCGCCCCGGCGGTCAACCGGTCGAGTTCCGCGCGGGACGCTTGGAGCAGCGTGATCCCTTTCTCGGCGGCGAGCCGGAGGATCTCGGTGATGCGTGAGTCGCGCTCGGCGCCCTCCATCAGGTACGCGCGGCGAACAGGAAGGCCGGCGTTGAGCGCCTCGAGGACGGGATTGCGCCCGATCACCCATTCGGCCCCCGGCGCCTTGGCGGACGCCGTCCGCACCCGCTGCTCACCGGGCGGAGTCCGACGCCCGCGCGCGCGGTCGCCCGAGATCGGGCCCTCTTCGGGCCGACGCTTGCGATAGGCCTTGTGGTAGGGCCGGTCTTCCGCTTTCGGTGTGGGGCCCTTGCCCTCGAGCCCGCGACGGACGCGGCCGCCCGATCCCGCGGTGACACCGGTGTTCCCGATGCCCTTGCCGCGCTTGCGGACCGCACCCTTGCGCTGGCTGTTTCCCGGCATTCTCAGCCCTTCTCGAGGCTCCATCGAGCCCCATCCGGTGTGTCGGTGATCGTCAGGCCGGTCGCCTGCAGCGCATCGCGGATCGCGTCGGCTGCCGCCCAGTCCTTGCGCGAGCGCGCCTCAGCGCGCTGCGCCAGCAGCGTCGCGACGAGACCGTCGACGACCCCGGTCAGGTCGTCGGCCGCCGCCGACCCCCCGCCCCACTCGGGCGCATGCGGGTTGAGGCCCAACACGTCGAGCATGCTCACCACCGCGCCCACCGCGGCGCGGGCGCCGTCGGTGTCGCCAGCAGACAGGGCCGTGTTCCCCTCGCGGAGGGTCGTGAACAGCACCGCGAGCGCGCCGGGGGTGCCCAGGTCGTCGTCCATGCTTGTCACGAACGCCTCCGGCAGGGTGCCGGACGCCGAGGCCTCAGCCCCCAGGGCCGAGTTCATCCGGTCGAGGAAGGAGTCGATCCGGGCCAGCTGGGCGGCTGACTCGGCCAGGGAGGCGTCCGACAGTTCGATCGAGGAGCGGTAGTGCGGCCCGCACAGGTAGAGCCGGACGGCCCGGCCTCCGTGCTTGTCGACCGCAGCGAGCACGTCGGCTGTGTTGCCCAGCGACTTGCTCATCTTCTCCCCGGCCATCGTCACCCAGGCGTTGTGCATCCAATACGAGGCGAAGGGACGACCAGCGGCCTGGGACTGGGCCATCTCGTTCTCGTGGTGCGGGAAGCGCAGGTCGAGGCCGCCCCCGTGGATGTCGAAGGCATCGCCCAGGTACTTGCCGGCCATCGCCGAGCACTCGATGTGCCACCCGGGGCGTCCGGGACCCCAGGGCGAGTCCCACGTCGCCGACACCGGTTCACCCGGCTTGGCACCCTTCCACAGGGCGAAGTCGCGGGGGTCGCGCTTGCCGCGCGGGTCGGCGTCCTCGGCTGATTCCATGTCGGCGACCCGCTGGCCCGAGAGCGCGCCGTAGGTCGGCCAGCTGGCGACGTCGAAGTACACATCGCCCGAGCCGTCGGCGGCCGCGTACGCGTGACCCCGGGCCACCAGGTCGGCGATGAGGGCCACCATCTCGGGGATGTGGCCGGTCGCGCGCGGCTCGTAGGTCGGCCGCCGGACGCCTAACGCCGCGTAGGCGGTGTGGAACACCTCTTCCATGCGGTAGGCCAGCGCCCACCATGGCTCCCCGGTCTCCTCGGCGGTGGCGAGGATTTTGTCGTCGATGTCGGTGACGTTCACCACGAGGGTGACGTCGTAGCCGGAGTGCTCCAACCACCTGCGCAGGACGTCGAAGTTCACCTCTTTGCGCACGTGCCCCAAGTGCGGGGGCTTCTGTACGGTAGGGCCGCAGCAGTACAACGACGCCTTGCCGGGTTGCAGTGGCTCGAACGCGCGCACTGCCCGGGTCGCGCTGTCGTACAGGTGAAGGCTCACCCGCCCATCCTACCGAGGCCGGGGTCCTGCTCAGGAACCCCGGGCCCGACGCCGGAGGGCATCGATGTCGAAGTGGTCGGGGAGGACCTCGGTCCCCGGGGCGTAGGCCTCCGTCTCCCAGGGATCCTCGGGGATGTCCTCGTCGTCGATGAATCCCTGCGAGGGATCGAGGGGGTTGATCAGCTGACGCGACTCGCCCCACGTGGACAGCGACTCAGAGGAGATCACCTCGTCGGGTAGATCGCTGAGCACGTCCCTGATGTAGCCCTGGACCGCCTCGGTGAGAGGCACGTCGCGGTTCTCGCGCTGGCTCTGGTACCAGCGGTAGTCGAGCACCTCGTGGAAGATCTGCGCGGGCTCCCGCTTGCCGGCCAGATGGGGCGGGATGGCGGTGACCACCGGCTCGAAGGCGCGCGTGAGCCACTGGTGCGCGACGACCGCCTCTTCGACGTCGCCCTGGTTGGTGCGGGCCCGATAGGTGTCGAGGTCGTTGAGCAGGCGGCGCGCCTGGTGCTCCTCGGTGTCCAGGCCGGTGAGGCGCAGGAGCCGGCGGCTGTGGTGCCCGGCGTCGACCACCTTCGGCTGGATGGTGATCGCGTCGCCGTTCGCCGACGTCCTGATGTCGAGCTCGGCGACGTCGAACCCCAGGCTGTTGAGGCGACGCACCCGGTTCTCGATGCGGGCCAGCTCGCTGCCGGAGAATTTCTCCACGCCGGTCAGCTCTTTCCACAGCGCGTGGTAGCGCGTCTCTATCTGCTCGACCAGGCGCAGGGGCTCCAGCGATTCGTCCAGCATCTTGCCCGCCTCGAGGTCGGAGAACTCCCCGAAGAGGTTGACCATCGCGATGTCGAGGTCGTGCAGCCGCTGGCCGTCGGAGAGCTGGTCGTGTAGTTCCGCGGTCTCGGCGTCGACCAGGTAGGCGGCGAATTCGCCGGCGTCGCGCCGGAAGAGGATGTTGGACAGGGACACGTCGCCCCACAGGAAGCCGATCAGGTGCAGGCGGGCGAGCAGCACGACCATGGCGTCCAGCAGCCGCGACACCGTCTCTTTCCGGACGCCGGTCGAGAACAGCGAGCGGTAGGGAAGCGAGAACTGCAGGTGCCGGGTGAGGAGGATCGAGTCCAGCGGGCGTCCATCGTGGGTCGCCCGCGCGGTGACGACGCCCGTGGGCTCGACGGCTGGCGTGTCCAGCCGGTGGAGGTCGGTCAACATCCGGTACTCGTGGACCGCGGCCTCTTCGAGAACCTCCTTGGCGGCCAGTACCTCGTCGCCGACCTGGATGAAGCGGACGACGTGCCGCGAGATGCCACGCGGGAGCGCCACCAGGTGCTCGGCCGGCCACTCCGCCAGCGGAGTGTTCCAGGGCAAGGCGATCATGCGAGGGTCGGGACTGGCCGACAGGAATCGTGGCACCCGGTCATTCTCGCACGGGACGCCAACGGCCGGGACGCGACCCTGTCGCGTCCCG
>JBKHWW010000192.1:0-11695 GCA_046566345.1 Actinomycetes bacterium | reverse complement strand
GGCTGGCGACCAGGCAGACTGCCGCCAGCACCAGGGCGGTGTTGGGCCCCAGTTCGCCCGCCGCGATCGGGCGGAAGCGCTTCTTGGGGTGCTGCCGGTCGGAGTCGACGTCGCGGACGTCGTTGACGAGGTCGATGGACGCGCTGATGAGGCTGAAGGCCACGAACGCACCCAGGGTGTTGACCAGGACGGCCGGCTCCAGCAGCGACCCTGCCGCGACCGGCGCAGCGACCACGAGGACGTTCTTGACCCACTGACGGGGGCGCATCGCGCGGATGGCTGCGGGCAGCCGGTAGGTCCGGGGCGGCGCAGGGGTGAGTGTCTTCATGGCCTCTCAAGGGTACCGGTCGGTCGCCAGAAGGACACCCACGACAGCCCCGCATGGGCCAGCATGCGCCGCAACAGGGGAAGGCTGATACCGACCACGTTGTGGGGGTCGCCCTCCAGTCCCTCGACGAAGGCGCCGCCGTAGCCGTCGATCGTGAAGGCGCCCGCGCATTGGTGGGGCTCGCCGGTGGCCACGTAGGCGTCCAGTTCGGCGTCGGTGACGTCGGCGAACGTCACCGACGTGGACGCCGCCTGCGTCACCCGGGTCACCTCACCGGCGCGGACCACCACCAGGTGGTGCCCGGTGATCAGGGTGCCGGTCCGGCCGCGCATCCGCTGCCAGCGGGCGCGCACCTCGGCGTCCGTGTGGGGCTTGCCCTGGATCTCGCCGTCGATCCACAGCACCGAGTCGCAGGCGATGATCGCGGCGTCGCTGGCCGTGCCACGCTCGGCCAGCACCGCTTCGCCCTTCAGCCGCGCCAGGGCGGACGCCAGCGCCACCGGCTCGCCCTCGGTGACCGATGACTCGTCGACACCGGAGACGTGCACCGACACGTCGACGCCGGCGGCCTGCAGGGTCTGCAGGCGCGCCGGCGACGCCGAGGCCAGGATCAGCCGCACTCTCAGCGGCGGCCGAGCAGGAGGTCGGACAAGATGGATCCGAGAACGTCACCGCCGCGTGCAGCGGGAGCCTGCTGTTGCTGCGGCGTTGCCGTGGGGGCTGCGCCGGACTCGGGCATGCGCAGACCCGAGTCTCCGCCGCTGGGGACGTTGAACCCGCCGGTGCCCCCCGAGGAGGGTGCCTGCGGCGTCGGGGGCGCCTGCGGGGTCTGGGAGCCGCCGCCCAGCAGGTCGCCGAGGATGTCGCCGAAGCCGCCACCCGAGGAACCCCCGGAGCCGCGGCCGCCGCCGAAGAGGTCCCCCAGGATGTCGCCGAGGCCGCCCTGGCCGGGCTGCTGCCCCGGCTGGCCGGGAGCGCCGCCGGACTGACCGCGCAGATAGTCCTGGAATCGGCTGGCGAGGTATCCCATCACGATGGGCGCCAGGATCGGCAGCAACCGGTTCAGTAGCGAGCCGCTTGCGCCGGACCCCAGCGACTGGATCTGCGTGGGGCTGAAGACGTGGTTGACGATCTTTTCGCCGTCGCGGGTGTCGACATGGGAGACGTCGAGCTGGGGCCCGTAGGCGTGGCTGGACACGTGGTCTCCCAGCGCCCGGGTCAGGCTGACCGCGCCGTCGGCGTCCGACACGTTGCTGCCCATGGCACCCACGAGCTGGCCGAGCGCCTCGTCGACCGCGTGGTCGGCGGTGGCCCGATCGGTGCCGAGGAGTTGGGCGATCTGGTCGAGGTCGAGGCTGGACTTGATGTCGTCGACGGCTGCCATCGGAGAGCTCCTTCGCTTGTGGCGGACGTGGCCGAGCTTATACCGCTCGCCACAAGCACCGGGAGGGCTCGGCGGGAGGTCAGCGGCGAGCGGTGCTCCGCCAGGCGCCCTCGCCCTGCAGCAGGGAGCCGCGGACCAGATGCCAGTGTGAGCGCCACCCGCCCGCGATGGCCGGCGACGCCGGCGCATGCGGGCGCCCGCGCTCGCGCCGCACCGAGGCGAGGACCGCGGCCAGGGCCGCCAGCTCCACATCGGACGGCTGGCCCCCGACGACCTCGAACGCGGGCGTCAAGGCTGGGTCGGCGGTCACAGCGGGATGTTCCCGTGCTTCTTGGGCGGGAGCGTCTCGCGCTTGGTGCGGAGCAGGCGCATCACCCGGATGATCGTCTCGCGCGTGCTGTGCGGGTAGATCACCTGGTCGATGTAGCCGCGCTCGGCCGCCACGTAGGGGTTGGCCAGCTCGTCGTTGTACTCGGCGATGAGTTCACGGCGGCGAGCCACCGGGTCGGGGGCCTCGGCGAGTTCCTTGCGGTACAGGATCTCGACGGCACCCTCTGCGCCCATCACCGCGATCTGCGCTGTCGGCCACGCGAGGTTCACGTCGGCGCCGAGGTGCTTACTGCCCATCACGTCGTAGGCGCCGCCGTAGGCCTTGCGGGTGATGATCGTCACCAGCGGGACGGTCGCCTCGGCGTAGGCGTAGATCAGCTTGGCGCCGCGCCGGATGATGCCGTTGTGCTCCTGCTCTACGCCCGGCAGGAAGCCCGGCACGTCAACGAAGGTGAGGACCGGGATGTTGAAGCAATCGCAGGTGCGCACGAAGCGCGCTGCCTTCTCGGAGGCGTTGATGTCGAGGCAGCCGGCGAAGACCATCGGCTGGTTGGCGACGATGCCGACCACCCGTCCCTCGATCCGGCCGAAGCCGGTCACCACGTTGCCCGCGTACAGCTCCTGGACCTCGAGGAACTCGTCGTCGTCCAGCACGGTCTTGATGACCGTCCGGATGTCGTAGGGCTGGTTGGGCGAGTCAGGGATCAGCGTGTCCAGCTCGCGGTCATGGTCGGTGATCGTGAGGTCGGCCTCGGCCTCGTCGTAGACCGGCGGGTCTTCGAGGTTGTTCTGTGGCAGGTAGCTGATCAGGTCGCGGACGTACTCGATCGCGTCGTTGTCGTCGGCGGCCAGGTAGTGGGCGTTGCCCGACTTGGCGTTGTGGGTGCGGCCGCCGCCCAACTCCTCGAGCGTGACGTCTTCGCTGGTCACCGTCTTGATGACCGCGGGCCCGGTGATGAACATCTGGCTGGTCTTGTCGACCATGATCGTGAAGTCCGTGAGGGCGGGGGAGTACACGTGACCTCCCGCGGCAGCGCCCATGATGAGCGAGATCTGCGGGATGACGCCCGAGGCGTGGACGTTGCGCCGGAAGATCTCGCCGTACAGGCCGAGGCTGACCACGCCCTCCTGGATGCGGGCGCCGCCGCCTTCGTTGATGCCGATGAGTGGGCAGCCGGTCTTGATGGCGAAGTCGATGATCTTGACGATCTTCTCGCCGTAGACCTGGCCGAGGGCGCCGCCGAAGAGGGCGACGTCCTGGCTGAACACGCAGACGGGACGACCGTGGATGGCGCCGACGCCGGTGACCACGCCGTCGGTGTAGGGACGCTTGGCTTGCATGTCGAACGCCGTCGAGCGGTGGCGGGCGAATTCGTCGAACTCCGCGAAGGTGCCCTCATCCAGGAGCGCGTCGATGCGCTCGCGTGCGGTGAGCTTGCCCTTGGCGTGCTGCTTCTCAACGGCAGCAGGAGAGGCGGCGTTGACTGCGGCGTCAATGCGCTCCCCGAGATCGGCGATCTTACCCTTCGTCGTGTGGATGTCGATCTCCATGGGCTGACCTTAGTGGGAAAGCACCACCCGTGCTCAAGCTCACCTGCCCCAGCCCCTCTAGAGTGGGTGGGTGAGTGACTTCCTCGACGCGCGGGCCCTGTCGCTGGGCGTCTCCGGTGGCCTGTGGCGCCGCGTGGACGTCGTCGCCAGCACCGGATCGACTAACGCCGACCTGGCGGACGCCGCCCGCGAGGGTACGCCCGCCGGTCGGGTCCTGGTCTCCGGCCACCAGAGCAGCGGACGCGGACGTCTGGCCCGCCGCTGGGAGGCGCCCCCCGACACGTCCGTGGCGTGCTCGGTGCTGGTGGAGCCGCGGCGTCCGGTGGCCGAATGGGGGTGGCTGCCGCTGCTGGTGGGGATGGCCGTCACCGACGGCGTCCGGGAGGCTGCGGGCTTGGACGCCGGGCTGAAGTGGCCCAACGACGTGCTGGTCGCGGACCGCAAGGTGTGCGGGATCCTCTGCGAGGCCGTGTCGGACGCCGGCCCGCCCCTGGCCGTGCTCGGCTTCGGCCTGAATGTGGCGCTCACCGCCGAGCAGTTGCCGGTGCCCACGGCCACGTCGACGCGGCTGGCGGGGTCGGACGCCTCGGCCACGGCCATCACCGTCGGCGTCCTCTCGGCGCTGGAGCGTTGGTTGACGGCCTGGGATGATGGCCTCGACCTGCGCCACGACTACCGGCGCCGCTGCGTGACGCTGGGACGCGCGGTGTCGGTCCAGCTGCCCGGGGGCGAGCGCGTGTCCGGCTCCGCGGTCGACGTGGACGCCCACGGCGGGCTCGTGGTCAGCGTGGACGGCGTGCGCACGACCTTCGTCGCGGGGGACGTCCTGCACCTGCGGACGCCGGCCGAGTGGGGTCAGGCCGTCCCCAGGAACGCATAGACGAGTTCGTTGAAGGCGTCCGGGGCCTCGACATTGGGCTGGCTACCGGCGCCCTGGATGATCTCCAGGCGAGCCCCGGGGATGGTGGCAGCGAGGTCCTGCGCGGCGGCCGCGCCCGGTTTGTCGTTCGACCCGGCGAGCACGAGCGTCTTCGCCCGCACCTGGCTCAGCCGCGAGCGCAGATCCACGCGGCCGGCCTCGTCGAGGGCCTTGAGGAACCGGGACTTCTCGACTCCCATCGCCGCGAGGCGCTTGGCCGGCATCATCGAGAAGACCAAGCGCTGCATGCGCAGCACCGATTTCGGGGGATTCACCTGGCCGGCGGCCAGCACGAGGTGGGTGATGTTGTCGGGTGCTCGGGTGGCGGCGTCGAGCGCCACCGTGGCGCCCAGGCTCACCCCAACCAGGGACATGCTCTCGACCCCGTGCTGATTGAGCAGGGCGAGCACGTCGTCGGCGGCGCCCGTCACCGAAAACTCCTCGTCGCGTCCGGGCCGCGTCCCGCGCAGCCACGGCGCGACGGCCTTGAAGCCCGGCGGAAGCACCGTGACCTGATCTTGCCAAGACTGCGGTGTCTGGCCGAGGCCGTGAAGGAGGACGAGCAGGCGCATGGGCGCCAATGTAGCGGGGGTCGGCGGAGGCGAGTCGGCGCGCGCGGGGTGGGTTGGTGAGCGTCGGCGTCCGCTGTGGGACGATGGCGGACGTGACGATCCCGCCCGGCGACGACCCGGCCGCCCCCACGGGTTCGGGGGACGACCGCCCGTCGCCGGACCTCGCCGGCGCCCAGCTGGGCCTGGGGACGCAGCTGTTCCGGTTCGTGGCCACCGGTGGGCTGTCGGCGGTGGTCGACTACGGGTTGCTGGTGGTGGGCATGGGCCTGGGCCTGGGGCACAGCCTCGCCAAGGCGATCTCGTGGGTCTTCGGCACGATCACGGCTTATGCGATCAACAGCCGCTGGACGTTCTCCTCCGACGGGAGCGCCAAGACCTTCGCCGCCGTGGCCGTCCTCTACCTGCTCACCTTCGCGCTCCAGGTCGGCACGTTCACCGTGCTCTTCCCTCCGCTGGACGCCGCCTGGGGAACCGGCGTCGCCCAGGTGGTCGGCTTCGTCATCGCTCAGGGCATCGCGACGACGGTCAACTTCGTCGTGCAGCGGGCCTGGATCTTCGCCTGAGTTACCGGGAACGACAGCCGGCGATCAGATCAGCTCGACCTTCTGCTGTTCCACCAGCACGCCGGACGCCGTGGGCAGCGTCGAGGGCTGGACAGAGAAGACCCGCTGGCCGGGCGCCTCCGCGATGCACTTGGCCAGCTTGCCGTCGACGTAGTGGACGCCGGCGCCGTCGTCCGCCGCGAAGCCGCCGGGGAGGTCACCGTTGGCCACCGCGTCCGTGTACACGCCGACGCGTCCGTCCTCATTGGCGAAGTGGCTGCAGAAGCTGCCCTTGACCAGGCCGAGCCCACCGCGGTAAGGACGGAAGTCGCCGAAGGAGTCGGTGACGCAGCCCTCGAACCAGACGTTGCCGCCCGCCGAGGTGCCGCCCAAGACGATGTCGCCCTGCTCGTAGCGCTGACGAATCGCCTTGTCGACCCCATGCGCCTTCCAGAGGGCGAGCGCGTTCACGGTGGCGCCGTTGCCGACCAGGATCAGGTCGGCCTCGGCGATCCGCTTGACCGCGTTCGCGGCGTCCTGCCACAGCGTGAGCACGATCGGGCGGATGCCGAGGGTGCCGTACGCGACCAGGAACTTGTTGATGTAGTGCGGGTCGTCGGCGGACGCGGTCGGGACGAAGCACACCAGCGGGCTCGTCTTTCCGGTCAGCTCGACGAGGTAACGATCCAGGTTGGTGGGGGCTCCGAGTTGCGACGTTGCGAACCCTCCGCCACCCATCGCGACGATGTGAGCGGTCATGGCGCCATCTTGGCACGACGCGACTGCCGGGGCCTAAGCGAAGTATCCTTCGCCACTGTGACAGACGTGAGGGTCGGCATCGTCGGGGGCGGACAGCTGGCCCGCATGATGACCGAGGCGGCCACGCCGCTGGGCCTGCAGGTGCGCCTGCTCGCCGAAGCCGAGGGTTCCTCGGCCGCCCAGGTCGTGCCCGACACGCTCGTGGGTGACTACACCGACCTGGCCACACTGAGGGCGTTCGCCGACGGCGTCCAGGCCCTCACCTTCGACCACGAGCACGTCCCCACGGGCCTGCTCCGCGCCCTGGTGGACGCCGGCGTCCAGGTGCGCCCCGGGCCGGACGCCTTGGTCCACGCCCAGGATAAGGCGATCATGCGGGCGAGGCTGACGGCGCTCGGGATCCCGAACCCCCAGTGGCGCGTGACCCGGACGCCGGAGGAGTTCGTCGCGTTCGGCGACGAGATCGGCTGGCCGCTGGTCGCCAAGACCTCGCGGGGAGGCTACGACGGCAAGGGGGTCTGGAAGGTGTCCGGGCCCGACGATGTCGCCGAGCCGTTCCAGGCGCTGGGCCGTGCGCTCGGCCCGACGGAGCGGCAGCCGTCCGAGGCCACGGGTGACCCCGGGGTGGTGATCGTCGCCGAGGAGTTCATCCCGTTCAGCCGCGAGCTCTCGGCGCTGGTCGTGCGCCGCCCGGGCGGGGAGGCGGTCGCCTACCCCGTCAGCGAGTCCGTGCAGCGCGACGGCATCTGCCACGAGACCACCACCCCGGCGCCGGGCCTGGACGCCGCCCGCGCCCAACAGATCGCTGACTTCGCGGTGCGGATCGCCGACGAACTGGGCGTCGTCGGCGTGCTCGCGGTCGAGCTGATGGAGCGACCTGACGGCGAGGTGGTCGTCAACGAGCTGGCCATGCGACCGCACAACACCGGCCACTGGACCATCGAAGGGGCGGTGACCAGCCAGTTCGAAAACCACCTGCGCGCGGTCGCCGACCTGCCGCTGGGGTCAACCCGCCTGCGCGCCCCCGTGGTCGTGATGAGCAACGTCCTCGGTGGGGCCAATCCCGACCTGGTCGGCTCGCTCCCGGTGGTCCTGGCGAACCCGGACGCCCGCGTCCACCTCTACGGGAAGGCAGTCCTGCCGGGCCGCAAGGTGGGCCACGTCACGGTGTGCGGCACCGACGTCGCCGCCACCCAGGAGGCCGCGCGCGCGGCGTCCGACTACCTGGAGGGAAGGTCGCATGGTTGAGCAGCCGTTGGTCGGGATCGTGATGGGGTCCGACTCCGACTGGCCGACGATGGAGGCGGCCGCCGCGGCGTTGACCGAGTTCGGCGTCCCGCACGAGGCTGATGTGGTCTCGGCCCACCGGATGCCCGAGGACATGGTCCGCTACGGCCGCGAGGCGCACCTGCGAGGGCTGAAGGCGATCATCGCCGGCGCCGGGGGAGCCGCGCACCTGCCGGGCATGCTGGCCGCGCTGACGCCCCTTCCGGTGATCGGAGTTCCCGTGCCGCTGAAGTACCTCGATGGCATGGACTCGCTCCTCTCGATCGTGCAGATGCCCGCCGGCGTCCCGGTGGCGACGGTGGCGATCGGTAACGCCCGCAACGCGGGCCTGCTCGCGGTACGCATCCTGGCCGCGAGCGATGAGGAGCTGACCCGGCGGATGCTCGCCTTCCAGGACGAACTCCGCGCGGCGGCAACCGCCAAAGGGGCCCGCCTGCGCGCTCGGTGAACCGGGGCGACTCCAGCGCAGCAGCCGCGGACACGCCGGGGTGGGTACCGGCTTCCCGGCGGGGACGGCGCCAGACTGAGGGCACACCCGCAGTCCTTCCTTCCCCCGAGGTGATGCATGTCCGACGCGACTCCGCGCGTGCCCACGGCAGCCGAACTCAGCGAGCGCATCGCGTTCCGGCGAGGCGTGGCGTTGCTGGCGCTCACGCTGCTCGTGCCCGGGTCGGCCCAGGTGATCACCGGTGGGCGCGGCCTGGGGCGCTTCGCACTGAGGGTGTGGCTGGTCTTCGTCGCCGTCGTCGGCTCCTTCATCGCCCTGGCGCTGCTCCAGCGCAACTGGGCGATCGCCCTCTACACCCACCCGGTCTCCCAGTGGCTGGCCTCGGCGGCGGTGATGGTCCTCGGCGTCGGGTGGGCGCTGCTGATGCTGGACGCCTGGCGTCTCAGCCGTCCCCGCCAGATGGGGCAGCCGCGCAAGTACTGGATGGCCGCGCTGTCCGGCGTCCTCGCGCTCACGATCGGGTTCTCTTCGGCCCAAGCGTCGGCGCTCTCGCGGACCCAGGCCGAACTGTTCGGCAGCGTCTTCGGTGGCGGCGGCACCACCCAGGCCCACGACGGGCGGATCAACCTGCTGCTCGTGGGCGCGGACGCGGAACCCGACCGCCCCGGGATCCGCACCGACACCATCATGGTCGCCTCGGTCAGCGCCACCAGCGGGCGCACCGTGTTGTTCAGCCTGCCCCGCAACCTGCAGCACGCGCAGTTTCCGAAGTCGTCCCCTCTGTACAAGCTCTACCCGGGTGGCTACGCGTGCCCCGACCAGAGCTGCCTGCTGAACGCGGTGCACTCCGAAGCCGAGAAGCACCGCGACCTGTACCCGGGCGTCGAGGACCCGGGTATGAAGGCCGTACGCGAGGTCGTCGGCGAGACCCTGGGCCTCAAGCTCAACTACCACGTGGTCATCGACATGCGCGGCTTCGAGACGCTGGTGGACGCCCTCGGCGGCGTCACGCTCGACATCGCCAAGGCGGTGCCGATCGGCGGCGGCAGCGCGAAGGTCGAGGGCTACATCCAGCCGGGTCGGGATCAGCACCTCAACGGCTACCAGGCGTTGTGGTTCGCCCGGTCCCGGCACGGTTCCAGTGACTACGAGCGGATGACGCGCCAGAAGTGTGTGGTGAGCGCCCTGGCCAAGCAGGCGACCCCGCTGAACCTGGTGACGCGGTTCCAGGAGCTGGCCAAGGCCGGCGGCGCCATGGTCTCCAGCGACATCCCCGGCTCCGAACTCGGGAGCCTCGTCGAGCTGGCCGACGGGGGCAGGCGGCTACCGATCGCCTCGATCAGCTTCGTGCCGCCCCTGATCGAGCCGTCCCTGCCCGACCTCGGGCTGGTGAAGAGGACGGTAAAGGAGTACGTGAAGACCTCCGAAGAGCTCGACCGCGAGGCCGAGCGCGCCGCCGAGGAGGCGGCGCGGGCGGCGAAGGCGTCTCCGTCGGCGTCCGCCTCCCCGAGCGTTGCGGCCTCCGGGCCGACCGCCGCTGCGACGGCGGCGCCCTCCACCAGCCCCGCCGCGGCAACCGAGGCGGTGATCGCGCCGACCGCGCCGAAGGCGACGGCCGGCTTCAGCGAGGTACGCAAGACCGACGATCTGGAGGCCATCTGCGGCGCGTGACTCCGCGGGCGCCGGACGCCGGGCGGATCAGCGCAGTTCGCCGGCGCCCATCGCGGTGAAGAGGTCGGCGCCGATGGCGTCGACGAGGGCCCGACCCTCTTCGAAGGTGGGCATCCGGCACATGATCGCCGCCACGTAGTCGCGGCCCTCGCCGGCGACGTGCCCGATCGAGTTCACGGCCCACAGGTTGTCGGTCGACTTGAACTGCACCCAGCCGTTCTTCATCCAGACGTCCACCTTGCCGCCCCGGTCGTGGCCGATGCCCCACGTCTGGTCGGGGTTGGTCTTGCCCATCAGCTCCAGCAGGTAGAGACGATCCTCGTCGTGGACGGCCGGCGTGCCTCGAACGAGGAGGTCCATGAGCTGGCGCTGGTCGTCGGGGGTGGTGTTGGTCCACGACCAGAAGGTGCTGCGCTCGTCATGGTGGGTGTCGGGGAGGCCGAGGTCTCGGGCCAGCGCGGTGTACTGCTCGCGCCCGCCCGCGGACTCCCACAGCGCGTCGGCGGAGTCGTTGTCGGAGTCGATAATGGCCCGGCTGGCGCGGCCGTAGTCCTCGAAGCTCAGCTCCCTGCCCTGTGCGCGGGCCTGGGTCAGGGCCATCAGGACGATCATCACCTTGGCGATCGAGGCGCTCTGGGTGTCGTAGGCGCCGCGGAACTCGAAGGACTGCCCCGTGCGCAGGTCTTTCACCGACATCCCCAGGCGTTCGGTGTTGCGGCCGTAGGCGTCCATCATCGCCGTGAGTTGGTCGCGGACCGGCCCGGTCGGCGAGGGCGATGGCGTGACCAGGCTCACCCGCGGGCGCGCGCAGCCAGCCAGCCCGAGGGCGGCGGACGCCCCCAGCAGCAGGGCGCGTCGAGAGAGCGTCATGCGGGGAACCTTTCGGCGGGATGCGCCATCATCCCACGACCACCCTCGCCCGTTCGGAGGCAGCGATGCGCGCCAGGTCGGCGTCCGGCCCCTCGACCAACACGACCGAGCCGCCGCCGAGCACCACGCGGACCAGCAGGGAGACGGCCCCGAAGGCCGTGGCCGGCTGGGCCAGGACGCGATCGGCGACCGGCTCCAGGGTGCTCAACTCGGCGCCGGTCTGGGACCGCTCGGCGTCCACCCAGGCGGGTTTGCCCGGATCGGCGGGACGGGCGGCGGCGGCGTCCGGCTGGGCCAGGGCCTCGCTGGAGTAGTCCAGGACGCCGTCAGGGAGGCCGGTCAGCCCGCGCCCCCACGGGTCGAGCGAGCAGGCCAGCGTGAGGGGAGCCAGCGGCCGGGGCTCGTGCGGGCCGACCACCACCAGGTAGGCGTCGCCGGCAGCACCAGCGGGGGCAACGCTGGCGCACAGCCCGGCCCGCCACAGCGCGAAGGGCCAGATGAGCCCCATCCAGTGCGCGGGGCGGTCGGCCAAGACGGGGAGGACAACCTCGTCGTCAGCCGCCGCGCCGAGGTCGTCCAGCAGGTTGGTGGTCTTGTCGACCCAGTTGGCGAAGCTGGTCACCGACAGCTCCGTCCGCTCGCCGCCGGGGCCGTAGTGCGTCAGCAGGGGCGCCCCTCCGGCGGTGCGGGACAGGTGGCCCAGCGCGGCGGGGACGGGGCGGAGTGGGGTCACCGGCCCAGCATAGGTCGACGCTACGCTGACGCCATGCGCTACGTGGTCATCATGGCGGGGGGTTCCGGCACCCGGCTGTGGCCCCTGTCCCGCAGGGGCACGCCCAAGCAGCTGCTCACGCTCTTCGGCGGCAAGAGCCTGCTGCGGCTGGCCTTCGAGCGGGCTCTGGGCCTCGTGTCGGCCGACCGCGTTCTGGTGGTGACGGGCGCCAGCTACCTCGGTGACGTGCGCGCGGACCTGCCCGAGGTCGCCGAGAAGAACCTCCTCGGCGAGCCCGAGGGTCGGGACTCGCTCAACGCCG
>JBKHWW010000191.1:0-6435 GCA_046566345.1 Actinomycetes bacterium | reverse complement strand
GTCCGACGAGGCGCTGGCGGGGCTGGCCAGGTCGTCTATCCGTGCCAGCTTCGCCCCCGACGCGGACAAGGCGGTCTGGCTTGGTGAGGTGGACGACTGGCTCAGGCGTCCGCTGGAGCTGGCCGGGCGTTTCGGTGCAGGGACAGCGCCGACACGCTCGGGTGGGCCAGCGTGAACCGCCACGGGCGGTCGAACGCGCGTGACACGTTCACCCGGACGCCGGCGCGCACCTCTTCGGAGGGGGCCGGCCGCCCGGGGACCAGCGTGACGCCGTCCGCGCCCAGCGGGCGCCCCTGATCGGCCGCTGTCAGGCCGAGGGCGCGGGTGAGGTTCCCCGGCCCGCGCGCCAGCCAGGCGTCGCGCACGCCCGGACGCCGTGAGCGCGCCTCCTCCAGGCCTGCGATCACCTCGCCAGCGCGTAGCAGGACCGCCGACGCCGTGCCCACGGGGCCGCAGACCACGTTGACGCAGTGGTGGCCGTGCATCTGGTACACGTACAGATGACCAGGCGCACCGAACATCACCGCGTTGCGCGGCGTCCGACCCCGCCACGCGTGGGACGCGGGGTCGTCGGCGCCCTCGTAGGCCTCGACCTCGGTGAGGCGCACCGCGACGCCTCGCACCGTGAGCACGCAGCCCAGCAGCTCGGGCGCCACCTCCAGGGCGCGTCGCCCCAGGCCGTCGATCAGAGCGGACCCCACCTCAGGCGGACGCCGCCGCCCCGAACCGGGCGAGGCTGCGGGCCCTGGCCTTGGCCCGCTCCTCGTCGCGGTCCTTCGGTGCTGCCGACGTGGTCAGGGAGGCGATCAGGCGCGCGGTGGCGTCCTCGATGTCGGCGACGGCCTGGTCGAAGGCGGACTGGTTGGCCAGCGACGGCTTGTTCATCCCGCTGATCTTGCGGACGTACTGCAGCGCCGCCTCGTGCACCTCGTCGGGGTAGGCGGGCGGTTCGAAGTTGAACAACGGACGGATGTTGCGGCACATACCTCCACCCTGCCTCGCCGGACGCCGTCGCACCACCCCCGAGCGATCACCAGCCGCCGCCACCGCCCCCGCCGAAGCCGCCGCCGCCGGAGAAGCCCGAGCCGCCGCTGCTGCCCGCCGTGGCCGCGGTCTGCGCAGACACCGCGTGCTGCATGGACTCGCTGAGCTGGTGGGAGAGGCCGTTCATCGCTGCGGCGAAGTGCATGCCGTCCCAGACGCCGTAGCCGACGTACCAGTCCGTGGGGGTGTACCGGCCCTCTCGTGCCAGTTGCTCGAACAGCTTGGCCCACCGGTCGGCCACGCCGAAGATCACGGCGTACGGCAGGTACCGGGAGAACACGTCGATGCCCTCCTCGAACTTGATCTGGTCGGCCTCGGCGGTGCGGAGGTAGAGCTCGAACCCCTTGGACTGCGCCAGCACGGCCGAGCCCTCGGCGGTGCGGCGTCCGGCCCGGTGGGCGATCGCCAGCAGCGCGACCCCCGCGGCCACGGGGGCCAGCCCCAGCAGCCCGAAACCGAACGCGAAGGCGAGCACGAGGCCGAGCAGCACGCCGAGGACCACGAGCCCGGCGCCGCCCAGGTAGGCGGCCGCCTGGGCGAGCTGGGGGCTGCCCTTGAACCAGTGCAGGTCCTTCGTGACGCGCTTCTGCAGCCGCTCGCGGGCGCCGGACAGCAGGGTGTGATACTCCTTGTCACGCAGCGCTTCGGTGGACACCTCGCTACCCTGGGAGAAGAGCACCGACAGCACGTGCGACTCGGGCTTGGTCAGCGGGTCAGAGCTGCGCCGCTGCACGAAGCGCCAATGCTTGCCGTCCTCGACGATCTGGAAATGGCCTCGGGCAGCGAGATCGAGGATCGTCGCGGTGACGTCGACGTTGTCGGCGCGTGTGTCAAGCAGGACGCCGATCTCGCCCGGGTGCGCCCCCGCGGGCGGCGTGAACTGGACCGTCACCGGCGCTTTGCGGTCAGCCACGCCGACCGCGCCCTGCTGCCCGGGGGCCGGGCGGAGGCCGGGGGTGAGGCCGAGGTACACCTCGTCGCGACTCCAACGGCGGGACCTGACCAGGACCGCCGCGATGCCGAGTGCCGAGAGCCCCAGGGTGAGCCCCCCGGTCAACGGGGTCACGGGGACCAAGTTGCCCACGTGGTACCGCTTCTCGTAGCGGGGCTCAGCGCCGGTGAAGGTACCGGCGGGGAAGCCGGCCACGATCTGCATCCCCTCACGGGCCTGCAGGGAGTCCACCGAGTACGTGGCCGAGGCGCCGTTCGCCGCCGCAACGCACGGCACATCGAACTGCGCGCCGGAGAAGCAGGCCACCCGGCTCACGTCGGCGGGCCCGGACGCCGTGACCGTGACCGCGTTGAGCGGCAGCTGCCAGCCCGTGCCGATCGCGTTCCAGTTGAGTTCGTCGAGCCCGCTAGTTGCCTGGTTGGGGGCGATGAGTCCGCGCGCGGTGTAGGCGACCGTGTAGCTCTGGACCCCGCGGACCCGGGTGCCCTCGCGGCCGATGCGGATCACCAATGTCCCGTCCTCGGTGGTGGTGGCCACTTCGGCCGGTGCGCCGCTCGGACTGCTCACCTCGCGCAGGGTGATGTCGACCATGCGCCACACGTCGGGGTCTCCTGCCACCGCCTGGCGCTGCGGGAGCGTGACGAACGGGCCGTGGCCGGGGCTGTTGCCGAAATCGAAGTCGAAGTTGATGGTCACGGAACTGGTGCCGCCGGCGTCGGTGTCGACGCGTGCGTCGTAGCGGGTGATCCGCCACTCGGGAGGCGTGTCTTCGTCCTGCGCGCTCACCGCCGGAGCCGTCAGCAGGAGGCCGACCAGGGTGAGGAGAAGGACGAGGGCACGGACGGGGCGGAGCATGGCAGGGCCTCCTAGTGTGGGCAACCGTCACCATCCACGGTAGCCCCCTCGTGCACGCTGCGGACTCCGGGCGACGTCATGGTTGATCCGGAGGCGACCCCGGCTACCGCGGGAATGCCCCGGCGCCCCGGCGTGTTGGCACTGGCATGGGGAAACGCCTCGGCATCATCGGCGCCGGCAAGGTGGGCACCACGCTGGGACGCCTCGCCCTGGCCGCCGGCTGGCAGGTGCGCATCGCCGCGTCGAAGGCCCAGCCCATGCAGGCCCTCATCGTCGAGACCATGCTGCCGGGCGCCGTTCTGCTTCCCGAGCGCGAGGTCGTGTCCGCCTCCGACATCGTCGTCCTGGCGGTGCCGCTGGGCAAGGCGCACACCATCGGAGTCGAGGGGCTGACCGGCAAGGTTGTGGTCGACGTGATGAACCACTGGTACCCCGTCGACGGCGACGTCCCCACCCTGGCGGCGGCGGCGTCCAGCAGCCACTACGTGCGCTCGCTCAACCCGGCCATGCGCTTGGTGAAGTCTCTGAACCACCTGGGCTACCACGACATGGAGACCGACGCGCGACCTGCGGGGCACCGCGAGCGCCGGGCCGTGGCCGCGGCGTCCGACGACGTGGCCGCGCGCGCTGCTGTTGCCTCCCTGCTCGACGACCTGGGCTACGACCCCGTCGAACTCCCCTTCGCCGACGGCCGCCTCCTCGAAGGCGACGGCCCCGTTTTCGGGAGGTGGGTGGACGCCGCGGGCTTGCGGTCGGCGCTGGAGCGCGCGCGCCAGACGGGCCGCGGCCGCGTCGCCTGAGGGCGCGGACCCTAGAGACCGACCCCGAGGTAGGTTCGCCGCACCCGGTCGTCCTCCAACAACGCCGCCCCGGTGTCGGAGAACATGATCGATCCGACCTCGAGGACGTAGCCGCGGTCGGACAGCGAGAGCGCCGCCTGCGCGTTCTGCTCCACCAGCAACACGGTGGTGCCGGACGCCTTGAGGTCGGCGATCGTGGTCATGATGGTCGCGGTCATGATCGGGGACAGGCCCATCGACGGCTCGTCGAGCATCAGGAGCCGGGGCCGGCTCATCAGCGCCCTTCCGATCGCCAGCATCTGCTGCTCCCCGCCCGAGAACAGGCCGGCCGCCTGGCTGCGGCGCTGGCCGAGCACCTCGAACAGGTCGTAGACGTGGTCGAGATCTCGGCGGACGCCCGCGGCGTCCCGGCGCGTGTAGGCCCCGAGCAGCAGGTTGTCCTCGACGCTCATCCGAGGGAACAGGCGCCTGCCCTCGGGTGAGTGCGCGATGCCGCGCGTGACGATCTGGTGCGCTGGCACGCCGTCGAGCCGCTCGCCCTCGAACCAGATCTCGCCCGAGACCGGCTTCAAGAGCCCCGAGATGGTGCGCAGCGTCGTGGTCTTGCCGGCGCCGTTGATGCCCAGCAGCGACACCACCTGTCCTTGCTCCACCACGAACGAGATTCCCTTCACGGCCTGGACGCGGCCGTAGGCGACGACGAGATCTTTGACCTCAAGCATCGCTGGACTCCCCTCGGTGGTGGCGGTGGCCCAGGATGGGATTGACGGCGTTGGGCGGCATCTCCAGCACGGGGCGGGTCGGGTTCAGCGTGGAGACGTCGGGGGTCGGCTCGGGCCGGGCTGCGGCGTTGTCGACCGGCGCTCCGATGTAGGCCTCGATGACCCGCTGGTCGTTCTGGACCACCTCCGGGCTGTCGTCGATGAGGACCTGCCCACGGACGAGACAGGCCACCCGGTCGCAGAGGCTGAAGATGAACCTCATGTCGTGCTCGATGACCAGCACGGCCATGCCGAGGTCGCGGATTCGGGTGATCAGCGCTTCGGCCTCGCGCGTCTCTTGAGCATTCATCCCGGCTGTCGGCTCGTCCAGCAGCAACAGCTTCGGCTCCAGCGCGAGGGCGCGGGCGATCTCGAGCCGCCGCTGGTCGCCGTAGGGCAGGTTGCAGCTGAGCACGTCAGTGGTCTGGGGCAGCCCAACGAAGTCCAGCCAGTGCTGGGCCACCTCGCGGGTCTCCGTCTCCTCGCGCCGGTGACGCGGCAACCGCAGGATCGCTTCGAGAGCGTTCGTGCGGGTCCGTGCGTACCGGCCCACCATCACGTTCTCGAGGGCGGTCATGTTGTGGAACAGTCGGATGTTCTGGAAGGTCCGCGCCACCCCGGCCTGGGCCACGCGGCGCGGCTTGGGCGGCAGCACCGCGCCGTCGAACAGGACCTGGCCCGAGGTGGGCTGGTACATGCCGGTGAGGCAGTTGAAGAACGTGGTCTTGCCGGCGCCGTTGGGCCCGATCAACCCGAGGATCTCTCCCTGCCTGATGTCGAGGTCCACCTTGTTGACGGCGGTCAGGCCGCCGAACTGCATGGTCACGGCCCGCGCGCTGAGCAGCGGCGCGGACGCCGCGTCGTGGGCGGTCATCGGGGCTCACCCTTCCCCTCGAGCGCCTGCGCGCCGGCCAGGGAGGGCACGATGTGCGCCTCCACCTCTTGCCCGATCTCGTCGGCGAGGTCCTCGTCGTCGGCGTGGAACTCGAGTTGCCGCCGCTCGTCGGGCAGCAGGCCCTCGGGACGGAACCGCATCATCACGATCAGCAGCAGGCCGAACAGCAGCAGCCGGTAGTCCTCGAAGAAGCGCAGCTTTTCGGGCAGCAGCTTGAGGATCGAGGCCCCGATCAGGACGCCGCCGACCGTGCCCATGCCGCCCAGCACGATGCCGGCGACGAGGAACGCGGACTCCATGAAGATGTACTGGTCGGGGGTCACCGAGACGTCGACGTGCGCCTTGACCGACCCGGCCACCCCGGCGAGGAACGCGCCGCTGGCGAAGGCGAACAGCTTCAGCCCGAAGACGTTCACCCCCATTGCCTCGGCGGCCTTCTCGTCCTCACGGATGGCGATCCAGCCCCGACCGATGCGGCTCCGGTTCAGCCGGACGAACACCAAGATGATCAGACCGATGACCAGCAACAGCAAGAAGTAGTAGTTGGAGAACCGGCCCAGCTCGATCCCGAGGAGGCTGTGGCGTTCGCCGAAGTCGAAACCCCCGAGCTCCAGGTCCGGGATGGCCGGGATCCCGTTCGACCCGCGGGTGAGCAGCGGGCCGTCGGTGCCGTCGAGGTTGTTCATCGAGATGCGGAAGATCTCACCGAAGGCCAGCGTGACGATGGCCAGGTAGTCACCCGACACCCGCAGGGTCGGGGAGCCGATGATCAGCCCGAGGGTGGCCGCGACCAGTCCGCTGATCAGCACCACGACGATAAACGGCGGATGGAAGCCCACGGTGGAGAACGCCGACCGGGACAAGATCGCGGCCACGAACGCACCCGAGCCGAGGAAGGCGATGTAGCCTAGGTCGAGCAGACCGGCCAGACCGACGACGATGTTCAGACCCATCGCGGTGGCGGCGAAGATCAGCACCTGGGTGGCGATCGACATGTTGGCGTCCGAGCCGCCCTGGGTGAAAGGGAACAAGAACGCAACCACGAAGGCGGACAGGATGAGCACCTGCCGGTGCCGACCGGCGACCGCCGACAGATAGCCCATCACCCCGCCCCGGAACAAGACGGCC
>JBKHWW010000190.1:0-22839 GCA_046566345.1 Actinomycetes bacterium | reverse complement strand
GTTCTTCGTCGACAACTTCCTGACCGAGGACGTCGTCCGGGAACGCATCGAGGACGCCCACCTGTCCCGCCGGCTGGCGGGGTGGCTGGGTGATGAGAAGCATGCCCGCCGCGTGGTCACCGAGTCTGTTCGCCTGGGCAAGGCGCTGTTGCGGCGCATCAAAGACGCCGACGTGCGGGTGCTCGCCACCGAAGCGCTGCTTCCTCGCCTGCAGCGCGAGCCGGTCGCCCCCATGACCGGTGCGTTGCTGGACGCCATCGTGGCCGACCGTGCCCACAAGGGTTTCGTCGACCTGCTCGTGCGCGAACTGCACACCTGGCTGACCCGCAATCCCACCCAGTTCACCGCGGTGCTGCACGACCGGGCGCCACGCTGGTCGCCGCACTTCGTCAACCAACGGGTGGTCTCGGCGCTGTACTGGCAGGCCCTCGATTGGGCGGCGCAGGTGCGCGACGACCCGCAGCACGCCACCCGCGCAGCGCTGGACGACCTGCTGTTGCGCATCGCGTCCGACCTTCAGGAGGACACCTCGGTGCAGGCGCGCCTCGAGGCGCTCAAGGTGCGGCTCCTGACCCACCCGCAGTTGGAGGAGACCATCGTGTCCCTGTGGCAGAGCGTGCGGACCAGCCTCGAAGCCGCCCTCGACGACCCCGACTCCGGCCTGCACACCCGCGGCATCGAGGCGGTCCAGGAGTTCGCCCACGCTCTGGCCACCGACGACGCGCTGGCCGCCCGCATCGACGGCACCGTCTCCGACGCGGCGTCCTACCTGGTCACGACCTACGGGCATGAGCTGAGTTCGGTGATCAGCCACACGATCCAGCGCTGGGACGGGCAGGACGCCGCTCGCCGCATCGAGCTGTACGTGGGCCGCGATCTTCAGTTCATCCGCATCAACGGCACGGTGGTCGGCGCGCTCGCCGGCCTGGTGATCCACGCCGTCAGCCAGCTGGTGTAGGCGCCAACTCGCCGTCGTCCTGCACGCGGTCGTGAGCGGGGGCCGCCTCGGGCTCGGGGGTGTGCTCGGGCTCGTGGTCGGGCACCGGGGCGTTGTCGGGACGCCCAACCCGCGGTCGAGCCCCGCGCGTGCGGGGCGCGCCACGGCGTCCGGCGTCACGATCGCCGCCGTCGGAGGGCGACTGCGTGGCGACCGGCACATCGTGGACGTGGTAGCCGCGGCCCGCGCAGGTCTCGCACGTGACGGTGAACGCCTCCGCCAGTCCGGTGCCGATCTTCTTACGCGTCATCTGCACTAGCCCGAGCGAGGTCACCTCGGCCACCTGGTGCCGGGTGCGGTCGCGGCCCAGGCACTCGACGAGCCGCCGTAGCAGCACTTCGCGGTTCGCGGGCAGCACCATGTCGATGAAGTCGATGACGATGATCCCGCCGATGTCGCGCAGCCTCAACTGGCGCACGACCTCCTCGGCCGCTTCAAGGTTGTTGCTGGTCACGGTCGCTTCGAGGTTGCCCTGGCTCCCGGTGAACTTGCCGGTGTTGACGTCGATCACCGTCATGGCCTCGGTGCGGTCGATGATGAGCGACCCGCCCGAGGGCAGGTGCACCTTCCGCTCGAGGGCCTTGGCGACCTGCTCGTGCACCCGGAACTTCTCGAAGAGGTCCCCCTCCGTGTCCCGGTCCCACCGGCGCAGGCGCTCGGTCAGATGCGGCGCGACGTGGGTGACGTAGGCCTCCATGGTCTTCCACGCGTCCTCGCCCTGCCCGTTTCCGTCGACGACGAGCGCGCTGAAGTCTTCGGTGAACAGGTCGCGGACGATGCGGACGGTCAGATCCGGCTCCGTGTAGAGCTGCTGAGGCGCATTGCCCGCCTTGACCTTCTTCTCGATGACCTCCCACTGCGCCCTCAGGCGGCTGACGTCGCGGACGAGCTCCTCCTCGGATGCCCCCTCCGCGGCCGTGCGCACGATCACGCTGGCGTCGGTCCCGACCGCGTCGTCGAGGACCGCCTTCAGGCGGGCACGCTCGTGCTCGGGGAGCTTGCGGGAGATCCCGGACAGTTGGCCGCCGGGGCAGTAGACGACGTAGCGGCCGGGGATCGAGATGTGCGCGGTCAGACGGGCGCCCTTGGCGCCGATCGGGTCCTTGGTGACCTGGACGAGGACCGACTGTCCCGACTTGAGCACCTTCTCGACCTTGCGGTCGTCCCCGGTCACGCCGAAGGCGTCCCAGTCGACCTCGTCGGCGTAGATCACGGCGTTGCGCCCCCGCCCGATGTCCACGAAGGCAGCCTCCATCGACGGGAGCACGTTCTGGACGCGGCCCAGGTACACGTTGCCGATGAGGGACGCCGAGCTGGCACGGTCCACGTAGTGCTCGACGAGGATGCCTTCCTCGAGCACGGCGATCTGGGTGTAGTCGTCGGCCTGCCGAATCAGCATCTGCCGGTCGACGGACTCGCGGCGAGCCAGAAACTCGGCCTCCGACAGGATGGGCGCGCGGCGGCGGCCGGCGGCGCGGCCTTCGCGCCGCCGCTGACGCTTGGCCTCCATGCGCGTGGAGCCCTCGATGCCGGTGATCTGGTCGCTCCGCTCCCCCTGCGTCGCGTCCGCGGCTGCTCGGGAGCGACGAGGCTCGCGCACCTTGACGACGACGTCGACTCCCTCCTCCTCGGTGGTGCCGGTGTCCTCCCCCCGGCGCCGACGACGCCGCCGGCGGCGACCGGACGCGGCGGACGCCCCCGACTCGTCGGTGTCCCCTTCGGACGCGTCGCCCTCGTCGGCGTCCGCCTCGGACTCGGACGGGCCGCCCTCCTCGTCGGCGTCCGCTCCGGAGTCCTCGCGGTCCTCGGCGTCCTCGCCGTCGTCCCCTGACTCGTCCGCGGAGTCGTCTTGGTCGGCGCCCCGGCGGCGGCGGCGTCCGCCCCGGCGCCGGCGACGGCGACGCTGGCCCGCGTCGTCCGCACCCGTGTCCTCGGAGTCGTCGCCGCCCTCGGCGCCTGCCTCCTCCTCGCCACCGATCGCCGCTGCCAGGTCGTCCAGGGCCGCCGAAACGTCGACGGTGCTGAATGGTTGCGCCGGGGCGTCGGAGGCTCCGCGCGCCTGCTCGGCGCCGAGCTGTGCGAGCCCCTCGGCGACGGAATCGGTCCCCTCCGACGCGGCGTCCGCATCCGCGGATGCCGCGGCCCGGCGGCCCCGACCGCGTGTGGTGCGGCGCCGTGCCGGCGGGGCCGGCTCCTGGTCGGGTTCCGCCGGTTCCGAGCCGTCCCCTTCCTCGACCGCGAACTGACCTACCTCGGCGTCCAGATCGGATTCCGTCTCGGCATCCAGTGCTGCCTCGATCGCCTCCACTGGCGACTGTTCTTGCTCACCGTCCTGCTCGCGGGGCTCCTCAGCCGTCGGCTCCTGCTCCTCGGCCGTGCGCTCTTCGGCGGTCTGCTCTTCCGCCGTCCCCTCGTCGGTTTCAGGCTCCCCGGGCTGCACGGCGGACACCTCGTCCACCGCCTGCCCGGGTGCCATCTCCTCGACGGAGGGCTCATCGACCGCAGGCTCGTCTACGGCGGCCTCGACGATGGGGGTGTCGGTGGCCACCTCGGTCCACTCGGCCTCGACCGAGTCGGGCTCGGACTCCGGCGGCGCGATCTCGGCCGGAGGCGGGGTCGGCTCGATCGAGCGCGGTGGGCCGGCCGGTCTGCTGGCCGCCCTCCGGCGCCGGGGGGGCGGGGGCGTCGACTCGCCTGGCGCGGCGGATTCGGTGGACTCAGGGGTGGCACCCGCGGGTGCGTCCGAATCGAGCATCTGCTCTCCTCACACGACAGGCGAACCTGCCGGACATGGGTCGTGCGTCAGCGGCATGGCCGGGCACGACGAAGTTTGCGGTCTCGGGCCCCGCCGCGGTCGACTCGTGCTCGTCGCGGCCTGAACCCGGTCAGCCGCCCGAATGGGCGTCCGACCTGCTGGTCATTCTTCCATACCCGCAACGGAATCCCCACCACGCGCACCCGAGGCGTCCTCGAACGGCTCCACAATGCGCGCGCCGTCCCAGCGTCCCTGGGAGCGCCGGGTCACGACCGGAGGCGCGCTGGCGACCACCCCGCCGTCGACCCGACCCAGCGCCTGCAGGATGTCATCCGGCCGCACCAGGGGCGTCGTGTGAGCCGAGACCAGCCTCAGGAAGCCGTCCCCCGTGACGGAGAGGGCGATGACAGCTCCGCGGACGTCGAACGTGCGCAAGCCCGCCTTCGTCATCCGCTCGACCTCGAGAGACTCGCACGCCAGCAGGGCGGTCACCGCTCGCTCCATCGCCGCGCGCTCGATCCCCGGAACCGTCATCTCCCATTCGGACGCCGTCAGCCGTTCCGCGAGTGCGCCCCGGGGGGCGGCCACCACCTCGAGCACCCGGAGCCCGTCGGGCAGGGCGGCGTCCAACGCCTCACGCACCCGGGCGGGGTCCACCGCCTCGGCCAGGCCGATCTCGAGGTATTCGGCCTCGGTCGCGGCGCCCGTCGGCGAGGCGTTGGCGAACGAGATCCGGGGGTGCGGGTTGAACCCGGAGCTGTAGGCCATCGGGACGCCCGCACGGCGTAGGGCCCGCTCGAAGGCCCGGCTGAAATCGCGGTGGCTGGTGAACCGCGCCCGACCCCGTTTGGCGTAGCGAACCTGCAGCCGCTGCACCGGCGGCGCCTGCTGCTCGGGCTGGCGGCGGGGGGCGTTCATCACGGCCCGCAAGCCTAGCCGCACTCAGCCCGCCGCGGGCGGCAGGCCCCGGGGGCGGCGCCCGTGCTTGTTTGCGAACGCCGTAGCGTACGCCTCGACCGCCGTGGGGAGAGTCGCGTACATCCGGTTCGAGCCGACGGACGCCGTCAGCCCTGCATCGTCGAAGAGTTCGCGGGTCTCGCTCTTCAGCCGGGCGAACGCCACCACGATCCCTTCACCGGCCATCGAGGACCGGAACTCCTCCAGCGCGTCGACCGCGGTCAGGTCGAGTTCCACGTTGGCCTCGGCGTTGACCAGCACCCACTCCACCGGCCAGGGCGCGCCCTCGACGGCCTCGGTGGCGCGCGTCAGAAAGTTGTCGCTGTTGGCGAAGAAGAGCGGCGCGTCATAGCGGAACACGACGAGTCCCTCGACCTGCGTGGCGCCCTCCCAGTCGGTCACGTCGTGCATGCCGGCGATACCGGGGACGTACCCCAGGACGCCGGCGTTCGGGCGGACGATGCGGCGGATCAAATCGAGCAGGGACACCGCGACCGCCACGCCGATGCCCCCCAGGACGCCGAGCACGATGACGCCCGCGGCGGTCACCACGGCCAGCACCAACTCGCTCTTGCGAAAGCGCGCGATCCGGCGCAGCTCCCCCACGTCCACCAGCCGCAACGCGGCGAAGATGACGATCGCGCCCATCGCCCCCAGCGGGAAGGTGGCCAGCACCGGTCCGGCCACGAGCAGGACCGCCACCACGCCCACCAGCGAGACCAGCGAGTACAGCTGGCTCTTGGCGCCGACGGCGTGCGCGAGCACCGTGCGGCTCCCACTCGAGCTGACCGGCAGCGCGTTGGTCAGGCCGGCGGCGACGTTGACAGCACCCAAGGCCAAGAGCTCCTGACCGGCGTCGATCCGATGGTGATGCTTGGCGGCGAACGCGCGCCCGGTCAGCACGTTGTCGGAGTAGCCGACGAGCGCGATGCCGGCGGCCCACGGCAGCAGGATGACCGGGTCGATGCCCGAGGCGTCCGGCAGCCGTGGTGCGGGAAGTCCGAGAGGCACCTCGCCGATCACCTCCAAGCCCAGACTGCGCCCGAGCGGCCAGGCCGCGAAGGCGCCGGCCAGCAGCATGGCGATCAGCGCCCCCGGCCACCGCGGGGCGAAGAACTGCAATCCCGCCACCACCGCGAGGGTCGCGGCGGCGAGCCCGAGCGTCGCCCAGTGGATCGCGCCCAGCTGGTCCGCCAGCGACGCCACTTCGCCCAGTGGCCCGTCGCCCTCGACCTCGAGTCGCGTCACGGTGCCGAGCTGGCCGGTGATCATGAAGACGGCCACCCCGACCAGGTAGCCCTGCAGCACCGGCTTGCTGAGCAGGTCCGCCAGGAACCCCAGCCGGGCCAGCCACGCGATCAGGCTCACCCCGCCCACGAGCAGCGCGAGCAAGCCCGCGACGTCCGCCCACCGATCGGGCCCCAGGGAGACGGTGACCGCACCCAGCGCCGCCGCGGTCATGATGGCCGTCGTCGACTCCGGGCCGGCCGACAGGACGCGGGACGTACCCAGGAGCGAGTACAGCAGGAGCGGCGCGATCATCCCCCACAGTCCGACGATAGGCGGCAGCCCCGCGATCTGCGCGTAGGCCATCACCTGCGGGATCAGGTACGCCGTCACCGTCGCCCCGGCCACGAGATCGCCGCGCAGCCACGAACGGTCGTAGTGCCGCAGGACTCCGACGCCGGGGACGAGCCGTTCCCAGCGGGGGGCGTCGCTCGCCTCGGCCATCCGCACACGCTACTCCGACGAGGGGTCTGCGGGGCAGCGGTGCCCCGGGGTAGAGATGCGCTGGGCGCCGCAGGGTGGTAGAGTCTGCGCCGAGCCGATGGCTCGACACAGGGTTGTTACCCAATTGGGGCAAGACCTGAGGTGCGAAATCCCGCATCTCAGGTCTTTTTCGTTTTAGATGGGCCTTGTAGGCCACTCACAACAAAGGGGATCACCGTGGAACCCACCACAAAGACGGCCGCCGAGGCGATCGTCTCAGGCGTCGGCGGAGCCGACAACATTTCCAGCGTCACCCACTGCGCCACGCGGCTTCGCTTCGAACTGAAGGACGCCGGCAAGGTAGACTCAGCCGCCCTCGACTCCATTCCCGCCGTTCTGGGATCGGTGTCCCAGTCAGGCGACCGTCACCAGGTCGTCATCGGCGGCGGCGTTCAAGGCGTCTACACCGACATCATGAACCTTCCCAGCATGAAGAACGTCGGCGGCGCCGAGGCGTCGGACGCCGACATCAAGGCAGCCGAGCGCGCCAAGGCCCGCGGCAAGGTCGCGTGGTTGGACGCCTTCTTCGAGTACCTCTCCAACAGCTTCCGCCCCTTGCTGGGCGTGCTGCTCGGCGCTTCGCTCATCATCGCCTTCGCGGCGGTGCTGGACGCCCTCGGCGTCGTCGACTTCCGCGCCGCCGACAAGCCGGCGACCTGGGTCTTCGTCGACGCGATGTGGCGCTCGGTGTTCTACTTCCTACCGATCATGGTGGCCTACAACGCCGCCAAGGCCCTCAACATCGACCCGTGGGTCGGCGCGACGGTGATGGGCGCGGTGATGACGCCCGAGTTCATCAGCCTGTCCGACACCGAGCGGTTCGCCGACACCGTCTGCACCACGAACCCGACCCTGGGCACCGAGTCCTGCGTCGCCACCGTGTTCGGCCTGCCGATGCAGCTCAACGGCTATGGCGGCCAGGTCTTCGTTCCGCTGATCATGGTCGCTCTGCTCGCCATCGTCTTCAAGTTCTGGAAGCGCATCTTCCCCGAGAACGTCCAGATGGTCTTCGTGCCGTTCCTGTCGATGGCCGTGATGATCCCCGTGACCGCGTTCCTCATCGGCCCGCTCGGCATCTGGCTGGGTTCTGGCCTGGGCACCGGCCTGGCCTGGCTCAACAGCTCGGCGCCGATCGTCTTCGCCATCCTCATCCCGCTCATCTACCCGTTCCTGGTGCCGCTGGGCCTCCACTGGCCGCTGAACGCGCTGATGCTGGCCAACATCCAGACCCTCGGCTACGACTTCATCCAGGGCCCGATGGGCGCGTGGAACTTCGCGTGCTTCGGCGCGACCGCCGGCGTCCTGTTCCTGTCGATGCGTGACAAGGACATCGTGATGCGCCAGACCGCTACCGGCGCCCTCGCCGCCGGCCTGTTCGGCGGCATCTCGGAGCCGTCGCTGTACGGCATCCACCTGCGCTACAAGCGGATCTACCCGCGCATGCTCATCGGCTGCCTCGTCGGCGGCGTCGTCATCGGCATCCTCGGCATCCCCACCGACGGCGTGAAGACGAGCGCGTTCGCGTTCACCTCGCTGCTGACCATCCCGGTCTTCGAGCCGATGCTCACCTACGTGATCGCCATCGCGGCCGCGTTCGTGACCGCCATGGTCCTGGTGATCATCTCCGATTACCGCACCCCCGAGCAGAAGGCCGACGCGGCCGCGGCTGCCCTGCAGGCCGAGACCGACATGGGCCTGTCCCACGCCGCCGTCGCCGCCCCCGCGGCAGCGTCGGTCGCCTCCGTGGCCAGCGCCCCCGCCGCCAGCACCGCCCCGGCCGCCACGGCCGTGGCGACGATGTCCGGCACCACCGTGGTGGGCTCCCCCGTCGCGGGCCGCGTCGTCTCGCTCGACGACGTCGAAGACAAGGTGTTCGCCAGCCGCACCCTCGGTGAGGGCGTGGGCGTCGTCCCGGCCGACGGCCGGTTCGTCTCGCCCGTGGACGGCGTGCTCGCCACCGTCACCAAGACGGGTCACGCCTTCGGCATCAAGACCGACAGCGGCGTTGAGGTGCTGGTCCACATCGGCATCGACACCGTCCGCCTCAAGGGCGAGCACTTCACGGTGCGGGTCGAGAAGGGCCAGCGAGTGCACGCGGGAGACCTCCTCGCCGAGGTCAACCTCGACGGCGTCAAGGCGTCCGGCTTCGACACGACCACCATCGTGACGGTGACCAACACCAAGGCGATCGTCAACGCCGAAGGCTCCGTGAAGGCTCTGGCCGGACGGGACGCCGCGGTGGGCGATCCCATCATCGAGGTCACTCGCTGACCTCATCGCCCATGGAGATCCTTCGCGTCTTCAACAACAACCTCGTTCTCGCGCGTGACGCGTCTGGCACCGAGGTCATCCTGACCGGCCGCGGCCTGGGTTTCCAGGCCCGGCCGGGTCAGGACGTTGACAAGAGCAAGGTGATCCGCACGTTCGTTCCGCAGGACGGTCGCGACCCCGACTATCTCGCCGGACTGCTCGCCGGCATCCCGCCGGAGCAGATCCAGCTGGTCGGGGTCGCGCTGACCCAGGCCGGCATGAGGGACCAGGCCAGCCATGCCCCCACTCTGGTGATCGCGCTGGCCGACCACCTCAACTTCGCCCTCCGGCGCGAGGCTCAGGGCCTCCACGTCGAGTACCCCCTCCTCGCCGAGGTCACCCACCTGTACGCGAGCGAGTACGAACAGGCCCGGGCCGTCCTGGCCGCCCTGAACGGCGGCCTGGACAATCCGCTGCCCGAGAGCGAGGCGGTGGCCATCGCTTTGCACCTGGTCAACGCGGGCATGACCACGGGCGACCTGTCCTACACCTACACGATGACCGGCGTCATCCAGCAGATGCTCGACGTCATCGAGCAGTCGGTCGGTCTCGAGCTCGATCCGGGCTCGGTCAGCGTGGGCCGTCTCATCACGCACCTGCGCTACCTGTTCGTCCGCATCCATCAGCACAAGCAGCTCGACGAACAGCACTCCACCATCGGTGCCGCTATCCGGGACGCCTACCCGAGCGCGCTGGAGTGCGCGCTCCGGCTCGCCGGCATCATCGAGTTGCGCCTGGGTTCCCCGCTCACCGAGGACGAGGTGTCCTACCTCACCCTGCACGTGGCGCGCGTCACCACGACGCTCTAGCCGGACGCCGGCGTCAGGCTCCCTCGGGAGTCGGCAGCGCGTCCAGCGCCCGCTTCATCTCCTCGACGTCGAAGTCGGGTTCGGGCCAGGACAGGTCCATCTCATCCAGCGTACGGGTCAGGATCTCGGTGATCGCGAGGCGGCTGTACCACTTCCTGTCCGCGGGAACCACGTACCAGGGGGCGTGTTCGGTCGAGGTGTGCCGGAACACGTCGGCGTACGCCTCCTGGTAGGCGGCCCACTTGCTGCGCGTCGTGATGTCGCCGGGCGAGAACTTCCACCACTTGTCGTGGCGCTCGAGGCGTTCCCTCAGCCGCGCGCCCTGCTCCTCGTAGGAGACCATCAGCGCAATCTTGATCAGGGTGACTCCCTCCTGGATGCGCCGCGCCTCCCAGGCGTTGATCTCGGAGTAGCGGGGCCGCCACACGTCCTCGGGGACCAGCCCGTCCACGCGGACCACGAGCACGTCTTCGTAGTGGCTGCGGTCGAACACCCCGATCCGGCCAGCGGCCGGGAGCTTCTTCTCCACGCGCCACAAATAGTGGTGGGCGCGTTCCTCCTCGGTGGGGACGCCGAAGGAGACCTCGGTGACGCCCTGGGGGTCGACCATGCCCAGCACGTGACGCACGATGCCGCCTTTGCCGGCGGTGTCGAGGCCCTGCAGCACCATCAGCAGCGACCGGGTGCCCCCCGCCCGGCCCTCGGCGAAGAGGCGCTCCTGGAGCTCAGACATCGTCCTCCCGCGGAAGCGCATGTAGGCCTCCCCCTCCTGCTTGTTCCCCGACCAGGCGGGCTTGCCGCCCCGGTCGAAGGCGGAGAGGTCGAAATCGGGCCCGGCGCGCAGGGCCTGACGCGGGTCGGCGGTCCACTGGTGCTTGGGTTCTCCGGTCATGGGAACTCCTCTCAGAGGTTGACCCCGACGATTGGCAGCAAGTGCCTCCCGGTGGGTCCGATCTGGATCGACGTGTCCAATTGCGGGCACACGCCGCAGTCGTAGCAGGGCGTCCAGCGGCAGTCCTCGACGGGCTGCTCGTCGAGAGCGTCCTGCCAATCCTCCCACAGCCAGTCTCGGTCCAGACCGGAGTCGAGGTGGTCCCAGGGCAGGACCTCGGCGTAGTCCCGCTCACGGGTGGTGTACCAGTCGAGGTCCACGCCGGTCCCGGCGAGGGCCGTCTCGCAGGCCGCCACCCAGCGGTCGTAGTCGAAGTGCTCACTCCAGCCGTCGAACTGGCCGCCGTTACGCCAGCACTCCTCGATCACCGGCCCCACCCGGCGGTCCCCGCGCGACAGCAGGCCTTCGATGATGCCGGGGCGGCCGTCGTGATAGCGCATGCCGATGGCCCGGCCGTACTTCTTGTCCGCCCTGATGCGATCGCGGAGAGCGGACAGGCGGCGGTCGACGGTCTCTGCGGACGCCTGCGCCGCCCACTGGAACGGCGTGTGGGGCTTGGGAACGAACCCGCCGATGGACACGGTGCAGCGGATATCGCGGGTGCCGGCGGCCTGGCGTCCGGTCTCGATGACGCGGGCGGCCATGTCGGCGATGGCTAGCACGTCGGCGTCCGTCTCGGTGGGTAACCCGCACATGAAGTACAGCTTCACCGAGCGCCAGCCGTTGCCGAACGCGGTGGCCACCGTCTGGATCAGGTCTTCCTCGGTCACCATCTTGTTGATCACCTTGCGCAGGCGCTCGGAACCGCCCTCGGGTGCGAAGGTCAGGCCCGAGCGGCGCCCGTTTCGAGACAGCTCGTTGGCCAGATCGATGTTGAACGCGTCGACGCGGGTGCTGGGAAGCGACAGCGACACGTTCGTGCCCTCGTAGCGATCGGCAAGCTCCTTCGTCACCGCCGCGATCTCGGAGTGGTCGGCCGAGCTGAGCGACAACAGGCCCACTTCCTCCAGCCCCGTCGCCATGAGCCCCCCGGCGACCATCGCCCCGATCGTGTCGATGCTGCGCTCCCGGACCGGCCGGGTGATCATGCCGGCCTGGCAGAACCGGCAGCCTCGCGTGCAGCCGCGGAAGATCTCCACCGAGTAGCGCTCGTGGACCGTCTCGGCGATGGGGACAACGGGCGCCTTCGGGTACGGCCATGCGTCGAGGTCGGACAGCGTGTGCTTCGCGACGCTGAAGGGGACGCCGGGGCGGTTCGGGGCGACGCGCTGGATGCGGCCGTCGGGGAGGTAGCTGACGTCGTAGAACCGTGGCACGTACGCGACGCCGTCACCAGCGAGCCGCAGCAGCAGCCCCTCGCGCCCCCCGGGACGCCCCTCCGCCTTCCAGTCGCGGACGAGTTCGCTGATCCGCAGGGAGGCTTGCTCGCCGTCGCCGAGCACGGCGGCGTCGATGAAGGCAGCGATCGGCTCGGGGTTGAAAGCGGCGTGCCCGCCTGCGATCACGAGGGGATCGTCGGCTGTGCGCTCGGACGCGTGCGCCGGGACGCCGGCGAGGTCGAGGCCAGCCAACATGTTCGTGTAGCACAACTCGGTAGAGAAACTCACGCCAAGGATGTCGAACGCGCGCACAGGCCGGTGCGAGTCCAGCGTGAACTGAGGGACGTTGGCCTCACGCATCAGAGATGCCAGGTCCGACCAGACCGAGTAGGTGCGCTCGGCGAGGATCCAGTCCCGCTCGTTGAGGATCTCGTACAAGATCGCGATGCCCTGGTTCGGTTGGCCGACTTCGTAGGCGTCGGGGTACATCAGGGCCCAGCGGACCTCGGTCTCGTCCCACGCCTTGCGGACGGAGTTCACCTCACCGCCCACGTACTGGATCGGCTTGCTCACCCGGGACAGCAGCGGCTCCAGGCGAGGGAACAACGATCCCGGATCCGTGCGCTCTTGCTCATTCATAGGGCCACCATCGTAAGTGAGCGCGCCGCCGATGGAGTCCTCAGGCGAGGTGGTCTCGGTGATGAGTCTGGCCGGGCTCGTCGTCGGTCTTGTTGACGAACCCGGCAGCCTGCAGGTCGTCGCCCAGCTCGTCGATGGTCGCGTTCTCGTCGTCCCACTGGTCGGTCCGGTAGGCGGTCCGGGCGAGCATGTGGCTGGAAACCGGGGCCGTGAGGATCTGAAGGGCGATGGTGAGCGCGGCGAGCAACACCACGTGCCACGTGCGAAGGGTGAGCGCCACCCCAGTCAGGATGAGCATCAGCCCGAAGACCTGCGGTTTGGTGGCAGCGTGCAGCCGAGTGAGGACGTCGGGGAACCGGACGATCCCCAGCGCCGCCGCCAGGCAGAACACCGAGCCGACGAACAGCAGGGCGGCGCCGGCCACGTCGAGAACCTCGCTCATCGCGCCTCCTCGTCTCGAGCATTCTCGGGGTCGCGCTCGCGCGTGGCCCGCGCCTCTGCCTCGAGGAAGCGTCGCTCGCGCACCGAGGTGCCGGTGATCAGCCGGGCCAGGCCCACCGCCGTGGTGAAGCCCACCAGCGACAGGACCAGGAGGATCACCAGGAACGCGGACGTGCGCTGCCAGACCGCGTGGGCGCCGATGGCGGCGATCAGGATGGCGATCAGCACGTCGGAGGCGACCGCCCGGTCCAGCCCGGTCGGGCCCTTCGCAAGGCGGTACAACGCCAACAGGGCGGACGCCTCGAGCACCGCGGCGGTGAGGGCGAGCAAGACCTCGACGGCGCTCACGGTTCCTCCACGAAATCGGGCCGGCCCCTGGGGACCGGCTGGTCGAGCGCCTCGAGCTCGGCCCGGCTTCCGAGGGCCGCGACGACCCGCCGCTCCAAGGCGAGGGTGTCGGCCACCACGGCCTGGCGCTCCACGGGGTCGGGGAGGTCGAAGACGTGCAGGTACAGGATCCTGCGCCGGGCGCGGGCGTCCACCACGATGGTGCCGGGCACCACGGACGCGAGTTCGGCAGTGTTCACCTGGTAGAGGTCGTTGTCGGAACGCAGGTTGACCCGCACGACGCCAGGCCGCGGGGTGCGACGTCCGAATGCGTAGGCGGCCAGCCGCACCGACGACACCGCCAGGTCCGCGACCAGGTGAGCGGCCAGCCTGACCAGCCCCACCGGGTGAAGCCGCCCGGCGTAGTGAAGCGGCGGGAGCGGGAAGACCATCGTCACCAGCCAGGCCAAGAGTGCCCCGCCGACCACCGTGACCAGGTTGACCTCGCCGACCAGCAGCAGCCAGACGAGGGTGAGCAGCCCGACGGCCTTGGGCTGGAACCTGCGCTTCCTGGTCGTGGTCACGGACCCTCCTCCTGAAGGACCGCGCTGACGTACGCCCCGTCGAGCAGCGCGGCGGCAGCATCGTTGGTGTAGCTGTAGAACGGCCCGGCCACCAACGAGAGCAGCAGGCTGAAGGCGATCAGCGCGGCCGTGGCGCCGACCATCACGGGCGCGACTGGACGCCCGGGCACCGCCTCCTCCCCCTCGTCGTCGCCCCCCTTGACGAACGCCGGCGGCGTGCCCCAGAAGGCGCGGTTCCAGACCTTCGCGATCGCGTAGAGGGTGAGGAGGCTGGTCAGCACGCTGCTGGCTATCAGCGTCCACGCCAGCGGGGTCCCCGCAGCCACGCCGGCGTTCAGAAGGCCGAGCTTGCCGATGAAGCCCGAGAACGGGGGGATGCCGGCCAAGTTCATCCCGGGCACGATGAACAGGACCGCCAGCAGGGGTGAGGTGGCGAGCAGGCCGCCAAGCCGGTCCAGGTTGTTGCTCCTGCCCACCTGTTGGATCAGACCCGCGACCAAGAACAGCGTTGCCTGGATCGTGATGTGGTGGGCGGTGTAGTAGATGGTGCCCGCGAGTCCGGCCTGGGTGGCCAGGCCGATTCCCATCACCATGTAGCCGATGTGGCTGACGAGGGTGAACGAGAGGAGTCGCTTGATCTCGGCCTGAGCGATCGCTCCCAGGATGCCCACCAGCATGGTCAGCAAAGCGATCACCAGCAGCAGCTCGGTGAGCGGCCGGTGGGGAAAGATCAGGGTCTGGGTGCGCAGGATCGCGTACACGCCGACCTTGGTCAGCAAGCCGGCGAACACCGCCGTCACGGGCGCCGGGGCCGTTGGGTAGGAGTCCGGCAGCCACGCTGACAGCGGGAAGACCGCGGCCTTGATCGCGAACACGACCAGCAGCATGAACTGGAGGATCCCCTGGGTGTGCTCGGGCAGGTCCGGGACGCGCTGGGCGATCTGAGCCAGATTCACGGTGCCCACTGCGGCGTACACGTTCGCGAGCGCTACCAGGAACAGGCTCGAGCTGAGCAGGTTGACCACCACGTAGATCGAGCCGGCACGGATCCGCGAGGCGGTGCCGCCCATCGTGAGCAGCACATACGAGGCGAACAGCAGGATCTCGAAGCCGACGAAGAGGTTGAACAGGTCACCGGCCAGGAAAGCGTTCGAGACGCCGGCACACATCAGCAGGAACGTGGGGTGGAAGATCGAGACCGGCGTCTCCTTGCGGACCTCGTCCTCCTCCTGCCCCGACGAGAACAGAAGCACACACAAGGTGACCAACCCGGCGACGGTGAGCATGATCGCGCTGAGCCTGTCGGCGACCAGGACGATGCCGAACCCCTTCGGCCAGGCGCCCACCCACAGGGTTTGGGCGCCGCCAGCGTTGGCCTGGTAGACCAGCGTCCCGGCCGCGGCGACAACCCCGACAAGGACCGCGATGGACACCAGCCGTTGGAGACGCGGCCGGCGTCCGAGGATGAGGGTGAGTGCCGCGCCGAGCATGGGCAGCAGGACCGGGACGGTGATCAGGTTGTTCATTCGCTGACCATGTCCTCACCGGTGTCGGCGAACCGGATGTCTTCGTAACTGTCGGAGACGTCGTCGCGTTCGGCGAGTTCGCGGATGCGGCGGTCCTCGACGTCGTCGGAGACCTCGTCGTTGCCGTTGAGTTGGAAGCTGCGGTACGCCATGGTCACGACGAACGCTGAGACCGCCATGGTGATCACGATGGCGGTCAGCACCATCGCCAGCGGCAGCGGGTCGGTCATCGCATCGGGCGCGAAGAGCTCCAGCAGGGGCGGCTTGCCCGCGGGCCCCGCCGCCACCAAGAACAGGATGTTGACGCCGTTGCTCATCACGACGACGCCGACCAGGATGCGCGTGAGCGACCGCTCGGTGAGCAGGTAGACGCCCGCGGTGATTAGGACGCCCGCGACCAGCGCCAGGGTGAGATTGCCGTTCACCGCGTCCCGACCCCCTGCCGAGCGCCGGCGGGGAGGGCCGTGGTGGATTCCGGCCGCGGCAACGGCGTCCGATCCTCCTCCGCGTGTTGGTCGATGCCTGCACCCAGACTGCGCACCAGGTCGAGCACCATCCCGACAACGACCAGGTACACGCCGATGTCGAAGACGGTCGAGCTGACCAGGTGCAGGTCGCCGAACAGGTCGAGCGTCCCCCACGGCGTCGCCACGGCGTCCAGACCCGGAATGGTCAGCTCGATGTGGTAGCTCTGGAAGATCCGGCCGCCCACCGCCCAGGGCAGCAGCGCGCTGCCGACCGCGATGGCCAGCCCGGCGCCCAGCACGCGCCCCGCGTCGATTGGGGCGGCGTCCTCGAGTTCGGTGGGCCCGGCGGCGAGGTAGCGCACCATGAGCGCGAGGCCCGCCAGCAAACCCCCGGCGAACCCGCCGCCGGGCCAGTTGTGCCCGGCGATGAGCAGGTAGACCGACGCAAGGATGAGGACGCCGAACAGCAGGCGGGTGACGACCTCGAAGATCAGGGAGCGGGCCGCGGGGTGCAGCGTGCCGCTGGCGCGCAGCCAGGCGCCGCTGCTCTGGTTGATCGAGCGCGCGCGGGACGCGCGGCGCTGGCCGAGTCGGGAACGCAGGAAGATGAGGCTTGCCACCCCGGTGGCGGCCACGGCCAGGACCGAGATCTCGCCAAGCGTGTCCCAGGCGCGCGTGTCGACGAGGATGACGTTGACCACGTTGGTGCCGTAGCCGAACTGGTACGCGGCTTCGGGCAAGCCCAGGGAGGCTCGGGGGGCGGTGCGGGAGGCCGCAGACACGAGGATCGACGCGGTCGCGGTGGCGCCCACACCGATCGCCAGCAGCATGCGCCACCAGCGCGAGGAGTGCAGCGGGCGGTCGGTGAAGTACTTGGGCAGGGTGCGCATCACCAGGAGGAAGACCAGGAGCGAGGCGGTCTCGACCAGCACCTGGGTGAGCGCAAGGTCGGGCGCGCCGTGCAGGAGGAACAGCAGGGCCGTCCCGTACCCGGTCACCCCCAGCGTCAGGATGGCGCGGATCCGGCCGCGCACCGAGATCAGGTTCACCGCCGCGGCAGCGGTGACGACCGCCACGGCCACCTGAGCGAGTGAGTCGAACCAGACCACCTCACTCGGCCACACCGGCATCAGCGCGAGAGTGCCTCCGACCAAGACGACAAAGACGGTCAGGATGGTGGACAGGTAGGAGGCGAGCGAGCCCCGCTGGGACCGCGCGGTCACCTCCACGGCCGCCACGTCCAGGAGCCTCATCGTCGCCCGGTAGAAGCCGTCGGCCGCCGGCACCTGGGGGAAGGTGGCCTGCACGCGTGCCACCCGGTCCCGCTGCCAGAAGAGGAGCGCGCCGCCTGCCAGGGCAAGCGCGGACAGCCCCAGAGCGGCCGTGAACCCGTGCCACAAGGACAGGGCCTCGGGCTCGGCGCCGACCGTGAGGGAGTCGGTGTAGGGCGCCAGCAGTTCGGTCAGCGGGTAACCCAAGAAGCCGGGCACCAAACAGAACAACCCCAGCAACACCGGACCGGCGAGGAAGCCCGGCTCAGGCGCGTGGGTGATGTCGATCTCGGTATGCCGCCGACGGGTGCCGAAGGCGCCCCACCAGAACCGGAGCGAGTACGCCGCAGTCAACATCGAGCCGACGACGATGGCGGCGACCAACGCGACGGCCGGGGCGGGCAGGAAGCCAGTGCCGTCGCCGTCGGCGGCGACACCGACGAGCGCGGCCAGGGCCGACTCCTTGGTAACGAAGCCGAACAGCGGCGGCAGGCCGGCCATGGACGCCGCCGCCAGCCCCGCAGCCACCGCCAGGACGGGCATGCGCCCGGCCAGCCGCGTCAGCCTCGTCATGTCCCGGGTGCCCGTCGCGTGGTCGATGACACCCACCGTCAGGAACAGGGTGGCCTTGAACAAGGCGTGCGCGAGCAGCATGGCAAGCCCGGCCTGGCCAGCAGCTTTCGTGCCGAGGCCGACCAGGAGGGTGATGAACCCGAGCTGGCTGACGGTGCCGTAGGCCAACAGCAGTTTCAGGTCGGTCTGCCTCAGAGCGCGCCACCCGCCCAGGATCATCGTCGCCGCACCGAGCACGGTCAACGCCTCGCGCCAGAGCATCACGCCGGCGAAGACCGGCGCCAGGGCTGCGACGAGGTACACGCCGGCCTTGACCATCGTGGCGGCGTGCAGGTAGGCCGACACCGGGGTGGGGGCGGCCATCGCCCCCGGCAGCCAGAAGTGGAAGGGGGCCAGTGCGGACTTGCTCAGTGCGCCGACCAGCATCAGGAGGGCGGCGGCCGTGGCCGCCCACCCCGTCGGCGTTGCGGCCAGGATCGCCTGGAGACGGAACGTGCCGGTGAGGACGCCGAACGACACGATGCCGACCAGCATGGCCAAGCCGCCGGTGGTGGTCACGATGAGGGCGGTGGTCGCCGCTGCGCGGTTGGCCCGGCGCGAAGAGTCGTGGCCGATCATGAGGTAGGAGAAGACGGTGGTTAGCTCCCAGAACACGTAGAGCAGCACCAGGTCGTCAGCCGTGACCAGGCCCAGCATGGCTCCGGCGAACGCTACCAAGAGGCCAAGAGTCCGGGACGGCGGCTGCTCGAAGTACCAGCGGCAGTAGGCCAGCACGATGGTCCCGATGCCGGTGACGACGAGGGCTAGCAGCCACTGCAGGAGACCCACGTGGAAGGACAGCGACACGCGCAGGGCCGGGATCCAAGGCACCACCTCGACGATGGCCGAACCCGCCATCACGGTCGGCGCCACCCAGATAAGCCACCCGAACGCCGCGAGAGGCGCCAGCGCGACCAGAAGGAAGGCGTTGCGACCCAGCCAGCGGGTCCACACGCCCGCCGCCATCCCCACCACGAAGTGCAGGGCAATGAGGCTGAGAAGCACGCGGTCACGCCTTCCGGGGGATCGTGGCTGGGTGGTGGCCTCACCCTACCAACCCTGCGGCACCTCCCCGGCGGGGGTACCGAATGGCGGCGACGCGCTGTGCGCGGCCCCGAAGGGCCGCGCGGGTGCCGAGGCTCGCACGGGTCGCCGGCGGCGGGCGAGGTGCTCCACGACCGCGACCGCCGCCGCCACAGCGGCGAGCTGGATCAGCATGGTGGCGTCGGCCACCCCGGCCTCCCTGTCGAAAAGATCGGAGAAGTCGGTGAACGGGAGGAGGGCCTCGCTGAGGACGTTGTTGACCACGTGGAGCGCGATCGCCGCCTCCAACCCCCCCGTGCGCCAGGTGAGCCAGGAGCACGCGACGCCGAACAGCACGTAGAAGGCGTTGAGCCAGGGGTCGCCCGCTCCGTGCAGCAGCATGAAGACCCACGCCGTCATGGCCGTCGAGGCCGCGAAGCCAAGCGCGGGGGCGCTGAACCAGGACGCGACGATGCGGCCCAGCAGCCCCCTGACCAGGTATTCCTCTCCGGCGGCCTGGAGCGGCGTGGTGAGCAGAATTCCGACGATCATGACTGCCGAGTAGTCGCGCCAGCGCGCGTCGGTGGGCGGTTCGATGAGCAGTTGGCCCCCGACGAGCAGGATCCACAAGGGCAGGATGGTGAGGGCCACCACCGCCAGCCAGCGCCAGCGCAGCCGCCCCTCGACCGACGACAGCCAGCCGGGGGGCTGCTGCACGCAGGCCCACTGCACGAGCAGGGCGATGGGGACGCACAGGGCCAGCGCGATGTTGTTACCCAAGAAGAGCCCCGGGCCGACCTCGATCGCCCCCGTGCTCGCCAGCTCGCCCAGGTCGGCGCCGTCGACCAGGAGGCCAACCAGGGGTAGCGCGATCATCACCGTCGCCGCCAGAAAACCGCCCATGGCGAGGGCGAGCAGCGACTTCCACCACCGGTAGCGCGGGGCTCGCCAGAAGGCGAAGTAGTCGCGGTCTTCGACGGGCAACGCGGGTCGCAGGTGGGGCGGCACCAGCCGGGGGTCGACGACGGCCGGCCCCGGTCCCGACGGTTCCGAGGCCCCCAGCGGGGGATGCGTCACGGGCGCGCAGCCGCCTCCAGCTGTGGGAACCACAGGGCGATCTCACGCGCCGCGGATTCGGGCGAATCCGAGGCGTGGACGAGGTTCTGAGAACCGGACAGGCACAGGTCGCCGCGGACCGTACCCGGCGTCGCCTTGACGCCGTCGGTGGCACCGATCAAAGCACGGACGGCCTCGATCGCCCGCTCGCCCTCCATCACCATCGCCACGAGCGGGCCCGACGTGATGAACTCGCGCAGGCCGGGGTAGAACGCACGCTCGAGGTGCTCTGCGTAGTGCTGGTCGGACAGATCACCGCCGATGGTGCGCAGTTCCATCGCGCGGATGGTCAGGCCCTTGGCCTCGAAGCGAGCCAGCACGGCCCCGACGAGGCCGCGGGAGACGGCGTCCGGCTTGATCAGGACGAGGGTCGATTCGGTCATGCGGCACAGACTACTTGGGCGAGAGCGCCTGCAGCCTGCGGCCGAGGACGAACTCGATCACGAACAGCAGCGCGAACGCGCCGCCCACGGCTAACATCCACGGCGTCAACAGGCCCAGCGCGATCCCGGCCAGTTGCGTGAGCCAGGCGAGCGGCCACCCCACCGGACGCCGCAGCGTCGCCCCCGCAGCCAGGGCGAGGGCAGCCGCGCCGAGCCCGGACGCGAAGGCCAACCCCACGGCCACGTCATCGACCATGATCATGCCCGGGATGGCCAGTCCGAACACGATGACCTGAAACAGCAGGGTGACCGCGATCGGCATCGTCATCGGGTTGCCGTCCTGAAGCCTCACTCCGCCTCCTGTTCCTCGAACGTTGCATCCGGTGACGCGTCAGGCTCCCGCACCAGCAGCGTCCTCGCTTCGCCGGCCAGGATCACGGATCCGGCCACGAGGATCCCGGCCCCGGCCCCCGCTTCGTCGGCGAGGGTGACGGCCAGTTCGAGTGCGTCCGGAAGCGATTCGCGGACGTGCACGCGCTCCACGCCGAAGGCCTCCCCCGCCAACTCCCCCAGTTCGTTGGCGGGCAGGCCGCGCGCGGTGGAGGAAACTTGCGTGCAGACGATGGTGGTGACCTCCTCGACGAGCTCCGCGAGGACGCCCTCCACATCCTTGTCGGACATCATCCCGACCACCGCGATGAGCGGTGTGAAGTCGAACGCCTCTCGAACGCCGGCCAGGGTGGCGCGGGTGCCGTGCACGTTGTGGCAGGTGTCCAGCACGATCGGGGGCCCGGACCGGACCCGCTCGAGCCGGGCGGGCAGGGCCACCGCGGCCAAGCCCTCCCGGAGCACCTCGGTGGGGACCGGCTTCCCGCCGAGGAACGCTTCCACCGCCGCGATCGCCAGCGCAGCGTTGTGGGCCATGTGCGCCCCGAAGGCGGGCAGCATCAGGTCGGCGACAGGCCCCTGCGCGGTGTCCAGGCGCAGCACCTGGCCGCCGACGGCTTGCGTCCGCTCGATGACGCCGAAGTCGACGCCCTCGCGCACGGCGCGAGCACCCACCGCCACGCAACGCTCGGCCAGGACCTGGGCGGCCTCGGGCCCCTGGGCCGCCAGCACCGCGACTGAGCCGCGCTTGATGATGCCTGCCTTCTCGGCTGCGATCTCGGCGATCGTGTCGCCGAGGAGGTGCGTGTGGTCGAAGTCGATGGGGCAGACGACGGCGACCTGTGCGTCCGCCACGCTCGTGGCATCCCACGTGCCTCCCAAGCCGACCTCCACCACCGCCACGTCGACCGGGGCCTGGGCGAACGCCTCGTAGGCGAGGCCGGTCATCACTTCGAAGAACGTCATCGGCACCCCGTCGAGCAGTTGCTCGTCGACCAGCTCCACCAGGGGCTGGACATCGGCGACCAGGTCGTCGAACGCCTCCACCGGCATGGGTCGACCGTCGATGCTGATCCGTTCGGTCACATCGGTCAGGTGCGGCGAGCTGATCCTGCCCACGCGCAGCCCCAGAGCGATGAGGAGAGACTCGATCATGACGGCCGTGCTGCCCTTACCGTTGGTACCGGCCACTTGGATCACCGGGTAGCCGCGCTGCGGCTCGCCCAGCAGATCTGTCAGCGCGTGGATGCGCGAGAGGCTGGGGGCGACGCGGTGCTCGGGCCAGCGTGACTGGAGCGCGGCGACGGTCTCGGCGTGGGTTGTCATGGTCCGGCCAGACTACTGCGCGCGTCGTCGTCGCCGGGCCCCGGTATCGTGGGCGCCGTGAGCCCCGCATCGACCTCGCCCCACCGCCGCTGGATCGGCTGGGTCGGGCTGGCGGCCCGACTCCTCCTCGGCGGCGTCCTGCTCGTCGCGGGGGCGCTCAAGGTCGGCACGCTCGGCGAGTCGGTGCTGGCAGTGCGCGCCTACCAGCTCCTCCCTTACGAGCTGACCGAGGTCGTCGGCACCGCCCTGCCCTTCGTCGAGATCCTGCTCGGGCTTCTGCTCGTCACGGGGACCTTCACCCGGCTCAGCGCGATCCTGGGCGCACTCCTCATGGCAGCCTTCACGTTCGCGATCGCGAGCGCGTGGGCACGCGGGCTGACGCTCGACTGCGGCTGCTTCGGGGGCGGTGGCGAGATCCCCGCCGAGCAGGCCTTCGCGGCCTACCCCTGGGAGATTGCCCGAGACCTCGGTCTGGTCGCTTGCGGCGCCTGGCTGGACGTCTTCCCGCGCACCCCGTTCTCCCTCGACAGCTGGATCTTCCATACACCCGCGCCCGACGAGGCCTACCTCGTCCCCCTCGACAAGGAGTCCTGAATGGCCAGCAACGCCACCAACCGCCGCGAGCAGCTGCGGCGCCAGCAAGAGGCCGCGGCACGCCAGAAGCGCACGTCGCGCGTCTTCGCGGTCGCGGCCGGCCTGCTGGCGCTCGTGCTCGTGGGCGTGTTCGTGTTCGTCCTGGTCACCAGCAACCGGCAGACGGCGAGCTCGGCGGCCGCCCAGGTCGTCCCGGCCATCGCCAACGCCGACGAGACCGCGCTGGTGGTCGGCGAGGGACGAGCCGGGACGCCGACGGTCAACCTGTACCTGGACTACCAGTGCCCCAACTGCGCGATCTTCGAGCAGACCTTCGGCCAGATGCTGGAGGAGA
>JBKHWW010000189.1:0-15640 GCA_046566345.1 Actinomycetes bacterium | reverse complement strand
GGGCGCTGCGCCTGATGCTTGCACCTCACGAGCGTGACTTTCGCCCTGCTCGATATTTTGGCTTACCCGCGAACATCAGTGGGATTGATGTTCCCGGATCGCTCGAAAAATCGAGCGGGGCGAAAGTCACGCTGGACGCTGGCGCCACTGACGCAGAGGCATTCGATCCTGCCCCCGGCGTGCGCTCCACCCCCGGGCTCGGGACCAGCTCTAAGAGAAGTTGCTGCACCCGCCGGTCGATGTCGTCCCGGATCCGGCGCGCCTCCTCCAGGGTGGCGTTGGCCGGATCCGCGAGCTGCCAGTCCTCGTACCGCGTGCCCGGGTAGATCGGGCAGGCGTCACCACAGCCCATGGTGATGACGACGTCGGCCGCCCGAACGACGTCGTCGGTGAGTGGCTTGGGGAACTCGTGGCCGAGGTCGATGCCGACCTCCTCCATCGCTGACGCCACCGCAGAGTGGATCGCCTCCGCTGGTGACGACCCGGCGGAGCGGACGTGGACGGCGCCCTGGGCGCGGAGGTTGAGCAGCCCTGCGGCCATCTGCGAGCGTCCGGCGTTCTGCACGCACACGAACAGCACCTCGGGCACCTCCTTCGCGATCGCGCCCATGGATTGCGCCAACGCCACCAGACGATCGCGGGTCCACTTTTCGGAGAGCACCACGAGGTGCGCGGACACCTTGGCCGAACGGCCCAAGGACGTGTAGGACTCGAAGACGTAGCGCTCGACGGTCTCGTGGGAGAAGACCCCGTCGAACCGCTGGGCCAGGTCATCGGTAACCCGCATCAGTTCGTGCTCTGGGCTGAGCAGGCCCGGGAGGCCCTTCTCGGCGTTCATGAGCTGTCCTCTCGTCAGGCGCCGGTCGGAAGCAGTTCGTCGAGGAGTGCTTCGACGCGGGTCCGGATGTCGTCGCGAACCCGGCGCACCGCCTCGATCTGCTGGCCGGCGGGGTCCTCCAACTCCCAGTCGTCGTACCGAACGCCCGGGAAGAACGGGCACACGTCGCCGCAGCCCATCGTGATCACGACATCGGAGGCCTCCACGGCGTCCGGTGTGAGCACCTTGGGCCGCTCGGCGGTGATGTCGATCCCCTCCTCGGCCATGGCGGCCACCGCGACCGGGTTGATCTGGTCGGCGGGCATCGACCCGGCGGAGCGCACCTCGACTTTCCCGCCGGACAGGGCGGTGGCGTAACCGGCGGCCATCTGGGAGCGGCCGGCGTTGTGGACACAGACGAACATCACGCTGGGACGGTCGGACATGGGTTTCCTTTCACGAGGCTGACGTGGAGTGAGCGGGACTTGGCAGTAGGCGGACTTGCGACAGCGGGAGAGGGGTCAGGGAGACGACGCGGTGAGGGTCTCGTCGCGGACGGACTGGCCGGAGGGGATGACCCGGGGGGCCAGCGCGTCCACGCGGCGCGCCAACTCGTCGATGGCGCGGTCGAAGGCTTCGGGCCCGCCGTCGGGAACCGGGTCGGGGATGGACCAGTGCAGGGCGGCGTGCACGTCCCCCTCCTCATGGGCGCGGTCGCACACGGTGACCAGCAGGTCATCGACCCGCGCGACCTCGCTGAGCCGCCGCGGGCGCACCCTCGGCAGGGGCAGGTGGTGCCGGCGGGCCGCGTCGACGGCCCCGGGTGCGATCCTGGTCGCCGGATGCGTGCCGGCGGACGCCGCGGGCACCCCGGACGCCCGCCGCCATAGTGCGGCAGCGAGGTGGGAGCGGGCCGAGTTGGCCGTGCAGACGAAGAGAACGCGCTGGGCTCGCACCACCCCCCAAGGGAGCAGCCCTGCCAGGCCGCCGGGGACGAGGCGCACGTAGGCGCGGCGTCCGTCGCCCTCGGATTGGCTTCGCACCACGAGCCCCTCACGTTCGAGCACCCGCAGGTGGTGCGCGAGGAGATTCGAGGGAAGACCCAGTGCAGCGCAGAGCTCGGAGGGCGACGCGTCCCCCAGGCTGAGCAGGTCGACGATGACCACCCGGGTGCGGTCCGCGAGGGCCGCATGCACGGCGGCACGCCTGCCGGTGTCCGCCCACGCGGGCTCCCTCGGCCCTCCACCCATCATCTCAGCGTTCATTGACTCAATGATGACTGAGCTTTTGGCCGGCCGCAAGCGGCGGCTGCACGCGGCCGAGAACCATTGACGCGCCGCGGCGCCCCGGGGATGCTCGGATGGTGCACCCGGATCACTGTGACCCAACCTCGTCGGCCGCGCCGACCACGCCACCTGCCAGCGCAGGTCTGCTCTCGTGAGCGGACATCACCACGGACACGGCGCCGTCGACTCCGCGGTTGACGTCTCTCGGACCGCCCGGGCCGCGACCCTCGCGCTCCTGGGGGTGGTGGCGGCCGTCACGCTCGCTGGTCTCGTCTGGTTGTGGCCGACCGAACGCGCGCTCCCGCAGGGGTCGGTGCTCACCGCCGAGGGAATCCACCCCGTCCGAGGACAGGTCACCGCCCTGGAGCCCTGCCCCAGCGACGCTGGCGGAGGCGAGGCCGGGCCGGACGCCGGCGTCCAGCACGCGTGCCTGGTCGCCCAGGTGCAGCTCCCCGACCAGCGGGTCGTCTCCGTGGATCTGATCGGAGTGAGCGCGCTCGGCGGCCTGCAGCCCGGCGACGGTGTCCACGTGGCTGAAGTAGAGGGCGCCGAAGGCATGCCGAGCGCGTGGGCGCTGGTGACGGTGGATCGGATCCCGGTGCTGGCCCTTTTCACCGGGCTCTTCGTGGTCGCGGTCGTCGCTGTCGCCGGCCGAAAGGGCATCTTTGGGCTCCTCGGGCTGGTCGTGTCGGGGGCGGTCCTGTTCGGCTTCATGATCCCCGCCCTGACATCCGGCCGACCGGCGGTGCCCGTCGCGATCATCGGTTCGACCGCCATCATGTTCGTGGTGCTCTATCTCGCTCACGGTGTGTCCTGGCGCACCACGTCCGCCTTTGTGGGGACGTGGCTCAGCCTCCTCGTCACCACGGCGCTGGGCGCCGCCGGGGTCGGGCTTGCGCGCCTGAGCGGCATCTCGAACGAGGAGTCCATCGCCCTCACCAACCTGTTGGGGGAACTCGACTTCCCCGACATCCTCACGTGCAGCCTTGTCATCGCCGGGTTGGGGGTGCTCAACGACGTCACCATCACGCAGGCGTCCTCGGTGTGGGAGATCCGGGCGGCCGGTCCCGAGCTGACGCGGCGGCAGCTGTTCTCCTCGGGCATGCGGATCGGCCGAGACCACATCGCGTCGACCATCTACACGATCGTCTTCGCTTACGCGGGGGCGGCCCTCTCGCTGCTCCTCCTCCTGTCGTTGTACGAGCAACCGCTGAACCTACTTCTGTCGACGGAGGAGTTCTCTGAGGAGATCATCCGCACGCTCGGCAGCGGCATAGGCCTGGTCCTCAGCGTGCCCCTCACGACCGGCGTCGCCGCGCTCACGGTCGCCGGAGCCGCCCGAGCGCGCCTGGCTGGGTGAGCGAGTCCGAACGAGGCCGCCGAACAGTCGGACGCCCCTGCCTCCCCCCGCTGCGAGTCGGTTGCTGCGTCAGTTGCTGACGAAGGGAAGCTGACCGACGTAGCGTCGATCGTCGATCTGGCTGACGATGAAGTCCGCCAGATCTTCCCGCGAGATATGGGTGCTCGCGTTCACACCGACCGAGCCCACTCGGTACCTTCCGCTGCCGGGCTTATCGGTCACGCGGGGGCCGCGAACCACGGTCCACTCCAGGCCGGAAGAGCGCAGCACCCCGAGGTGACCCTCGGCGTCGGCGAGGACATGGCCCGCGAGCAGCCTCAGCAGGGCGACGATCACGGGGTCAGGCAACGCGGGCCGGTCGCCCTCAGCCCTGAGCCCGCCACCGGACAGCGTCACCAGGCGCGACACCCCGTGACGTTTCATCGCGGCCACGATCAGGCGCGTCCCGTCGGTCTGCAGGGTCGCCGAGGATCCTTTGGTGTGCCCGAACAGGCTGAGAACAACCTCTGAGCCAGACACAGTGTCGTCCACCGCGGCGCGGTCCAGCACGTCACCCACGACCACGTGGACGCGGTCGTCGGACGGGCCCAGCTTCGCTGGATCCCTCACCGGGACCCGCGCCGTGTGGCCGGCCGTCAGCAGCCTGTTGAGAACCGGTCGACCGATTCTCCCCGAGGCGCCGAACAACGCAACCGTGGCCATCCCGGCACCTTGGCGACGAACGGTCACACGGCCGGGTGAAGGTGGTGGAACAGCGCGCCCACGAGATTGGCGTCGTTGAAATAGGTACACGCCCGCACCTCGGGGGCGGGCAGGCGGGCGAAGTTCTCGGCAGCGAACAGGCCCTGCACCTTCGCGCGGACGGTCTCGATGAAGCGCGGCTGCGCGCTGATTCCGCCACCGAGCGCGACCGCGTCCACGTCCAGGATCACCTGCAGGTTGTAGATGAACGCCGCCAGGCGCGAGCAGAAGGTGTCGAAGGCCGCCAGGGCGGTCGGATCGGCGGCGTCCAGCAGGGCGAAGAACGAGCGGCCGTCGAGCTCGCCTCGGTCGAGGCTTCTCAGGAGCGCCAGCGTCCGGACCAAGCCGCCGACGCCGTTGGTGATCGCGAAGGTGCGGGCGGGGTCGAAAGGCTCGGACAGCGACAGCAGACTGAAGCTCGCATTGCCCGAATGGAAGTGGGAGCCGTGGTAGATCCGCCGATTGATGAGGATCGCGCCCCCCACCCCGGTGCCGATCACGAGGACGATCCCGTTGGTGCAGTCGCTCAGACTGCCGTCGTGCACTTCCGCCAGCAGCGCGCAGTTGGCGTCGTTCTCGACCGAGACGGGCACCGGGCACCGCGCCCCCACCCGCTCGATCATGTTCGTTCCCGCGTTGAAGCGCAGGGCCCCGCCGCTGATCATCTCGCCGGTAGCCGGATCGAGTTCACCGCACGCGCTGATCGCGATCCCGGACACGCGGCCGGCGACCGCGTCGTAGAGCTGGCCGATCGCCTCGATGAACTCGGCGTTGTCTCGGAAGGTGTTGGGCACCGACCCTTTGTCGGACAAAGCGTAGGAGTCGTCGGCGAGCGCGTGCTTGATGCTGCTCCCGCCCACGTCGAGGACCAGGTACTCAGCCATCGCTTCTCCCTCCGTCGGACTCCTGAGCAGTATCCCTGCCCGGACGCGGCCGCGTCGAAGACGCGTGCAAGTTCTCGGCCCGGGCTGGGCCTGTGGGCCTGGCTGGCTTGTGGCTCGCACGGGCCGCGCTCACTGGCGCGACCGGGTGTGGAAGCGGGCGTGCGTGCGAGGCCGCTGGGTGGGGTCGACGCGCCGAGGGGGCAGGACTTCGGGGACGCCGTCGGCTCGGAGACGGGCTCGCCAACGGTCGGCGGTGGGGTCTCGGCTGGGTTCGAGGATCCCGTGGTGATGAGGGCAGGCCAAGACCAGGTTGTGCAGGGCGGTGACTCCCCCGGCCCACCAGGGAACCAGGTGGTGAGCGTGGCACGCGCTGGGGCCTTTGTCGCATCCTACGAAGATGCAGCCGCCGTCGCGCAGCTCGAGGGCAGCGCGGATCGCGGGCGTGACCAGGCGCCGGGTGCGGCCGACGTCGAGGATCTGCGAGCCGGCGCCGAGGACCGCAGGCATGATGTCTGCGTCGCAAAGCCATTGGCGCAGCTGCGAGGCATGGACCGGATCGCCGGTGCCGACCAGGTGGCCCGCGAGGCCGTCCTCGCTCTCGGTTGCCGCCCGGAGCAGGGTCTCCCAGGACACCGTGACCACCACGCGGGGTCGGTCACCGCCCTGACTGGGCGCCAACGCCTGCTGTGTGTGGTGGTTCACCAGGGCAATCAGGGCGTCAGCGCGGCGCATGGCCGGGGTCGTGTACTCGGCTTCGGGATCGAGAGCGTCGAGGCCCTTGTTGGCGCCGGCGTAGGCATCGATCAGCCGGACGAAGGGTTCGGCGTGGGCCACCGGCAGGCTTCCCCGGATGAGCACCGAGCCACGGTGGTCGGGGGTGAGGCTGAGGTGGCGGTCACGGACGGCCCGACGGTGTTCCCGCTCGAGTCGCGCGGCCTCCTGCCTGTCGGCGGTCTCGGGGCTGAGGATCTCGAGCAGGTGCCGGGACAGGGTGCGGAGCTCAGCGCTGTTGTGGGTGCCGGCGAAGCCGACCATCAACCGCTCGGCCTCGCGGACCGTTGCGTGGGGGAGGCTGTGGCGGGCCTGGACTCGCACGGAGGCGGCCAGCACGGCGAGTTGCTCGGCATCGGGTGCGAGACGGACTCGGTAGTCGCCCAAGACGTCCAGAGCAGCGTCGATCACCGCCAGCAGTTCGCCGTCGGTGAGGTGCGCGTACGCCGTGCTCATGACCCCGACGCTAGGTGCCCCCACTGACGTTCCAAGGGTGCAGAGGCGTCACCCATTCGCCTGTTGATAAGGTCTTCTATGGCCCGCAAGTTATCCACATTGCCCCACCAGGCCTTGACAACCAGGTCTCGGCCGGAACCGGTTGGCTGTCAGGTCGGTTCCGCCAGCGACTCGAGGGCAGCGGGGTCGAGCAGTTCCACGGAGGCACCCGACACGACGATCGCGCCGTCCCGTTGCAGGCGGTCCAGCGCGCGGCTCAAGGATTCGGGTGTGGTGCCCAGGTAGGACGCGACATCCTTCTTCGGCCAGGGCAGGCGGACGCCGACGACTTGCCCTCCGCTGGTGGGCAGGTCGAGAAGGAAGCCGGCGAGCCGGGCAGGGACGCCAACCGTCGCCTGCGCCAGGCGGCGTTCGGCGTCCTGCAGTCGCTCGCTGAGGGAGCGCAACATGCCGGTCGCGATGGCCGGGTAGTCCGCCACAAGCCGCACCAAGTCACTGGACCTGAACGCGCAGACGCGGGCCGGTTCGAGCGCCTCGACTTCGGAATCGGGCAGCTCCCCGGTGAGGAAGCCGCGCTCCCCCACCACCTCACCCGGCCCCGCTACGCGCAGCAGGCGCCGGCGTCCGCTCGGAGAGACGTGCGAGACCTTGACGCGCCCGCGGTGGACGACGAAGAGTTGCCGCGTCGGGTCGCCCGGAACCTGGAGCAGATCGCCGCGGGGGACGTCAACGGTCTGGGCAAAGGTAGCGACCACGTCCTGTTGGGCGGGGGCAAGCCGCGAGAAAATCGGCACGCGTCGGACGCAGGAGCCGTGCGAGGCGTCCTCGATCACCGGCAACAGGTGTTGCATGGCGGCATCCTCGCACGGCGTCGCGGCACTGACCGGCGCCGCACAACGGTCGTAGGACAGCGACCGGCGCCGCGGTGGAACGAGAGGCTCCACCACGGCGCTGTGCTCGCTCCCGGGTCAGCGGGTTGCGCTGGCCGCGGGCGTCCGCGCCTCGCTCGCCGTCGGCGGAGCGCCGTGGAGTTCGTACTCCGGCTCCGGGGCGTTGTGCTCTTCCAGCAGCTCCTTGGTGAATCCGAAGAACCACGTCACCACGAAGCCGGCCACGTACCCGACTGCCAGGCCGAGCAGGTACACCACGATCGAGTAGCCCTGCCCGCCGGGGCCGGTGACCAGGGGGATGAGCGCCCAGCCGGAGGGGCCGATCGCGGTCGCGCCGAACGGCTCGGCGAACTGGTTGAACGCGCCCACCACCGCGCCGCCGAAGCCGCCTCCGATGCAGGCCGTGATGAAGGGGCGACCCAGCGGAAGGCTCACGCCGTAGATGAGCGGCTCGCCGACGCCCAGGATGCCGACCGGCAGTGCGCCCTTGATGATGTCCCGCAGCCCGCGGTTGCGCTTGAGCTTGAGATACACGGCCGCAGCACAACCGACCTGGCCGGCGCCCGCCATGGCGAGGATCGGCAGCAGGCTGGTGTAACCGACCTGCTCGATCAGCGTGGCGTGGATCGGGATCAGCGCCTGGTGGAGACCCAGCATGACCAAGGGGAGGAACAGCGAGCCCAGCACGAACCCGGCGATCAGGCCGCTGACGGACAGCAGCCAGGTGGCGGCCGCCGCGATACTGGTCGCGATCCAACCCGCCACCAACATGAGAACATAAATCGTCGTGAGACCCGATACGAGCAGCGCCACTGTCGGCGTGATGAGGATGTCCAAGGCGTCCGGTGTCCGGCCACGCATGAATCGCTCGATGGAGGCGCAGAGCACGGCCGCCATGATGGCGCCGAGGACGCCGCCCTGACCGGGCGCGAGCTTGATCTCCCCTAGCCCGGGCAGTGCGTACGCGATGTTCGCTACGCCTGGGAACACGATGATCGAGGCCACGGCGCCGCCGAGCGCCGGCGTCCCGCCGAACTCCTTCGCGGCGTTGATGCCCGCGAAGATCGCCAGGTAGGCGAAGAACGCGGTGCCGATCGCGGTGAGCGCGGGCAGCATGGGGGCCGCCCACGGGGTCGTCCCCGCTGTGACGAGGTTCGCCAGCAGGCCGCGGATCGCCGCAACCAGGCCAGCGCCGATCAGCGCCGGGATCAGCGGTACGAAAATGTTCGCTATCTTGCGCAGCAGGTTCTTGAACGGGGTGGCGTTGCGCGCCTTCTGCTGGGCCTTGATCTCGGCGCCACGGCTCAGCGTGTCCGCGGTCGCGGGCACGGACGCCGCACCGCCCGCCTTTGCGCCCCTGTCGGCCGGGGCACCAGCAGTGCCGGACGCCCGGGCAGCCGCCAACTGCGCGGCGAAGGCGTCCGTGACCTTGCTGACAGCTCCGGGGCCGAGCACCACCTGGTAGGTGTCGGACTCCACGACGCCCAACACGCCCGGGGTCGCCTTGAGGCGGTCTTCGGCCACCAGGCCTTGGTCGGCCAGCGTGACTCGCATTCGCGTAATGCAGTTGGTCACGTCCAGCACGTTGTCAGCACCGCCCAACAGCGGCAGCAAGGTGCTGGCCAGTTCCTCGTACTTGTCCATCCTGTGATGCTCCTCGTCGTGATCGTCAGTTTTTGTCTGGTCAGAGATGTGAATCAGTGTTGTCTGGTCGGTGATGTGGGTCAGTCGGTGAGGGGGCCGGTCAGGAGCCAGACCGGTCGGAGACTGCGCGCCGGATGAAGCCGCCCGCTCCAGCCAGTCGCTCCTCGGCCGTGGCTCGGTCACAACCGGTCAGCACCATCACGATCGCCGTCTTGGCAGAGCCCCCGGACAGCTCGTACGCCGCCTTCGCCTGATCCTCGTCACATCCGGTGGCATCGCGGATGATGCGCTGGGCGCGTCCGACGAGCTTGAGGTTGGTCGGCCGGACGTCCACCATCAGGTTCCCGTAGACCTTGCCGACCTGCACCATCGCGGCGGTCGAGATCATGTTCAGGATCAGCTTCTGACTGGTGCCGGCCTTGAGCCGGGTCGACCCGGTGAGGACCTCAGGGCCGTTGTCGACCTCGACGGCGATATCGGCGTGCCGACTTACCTCGGCTCGGGGGTTGCAGGCGATGGAGACCGTGACCGCTCCGCGAGCCCGCGCCGCCTGAAGGCCACCGATGACGTAGGGCGTCCGGCCCGAGGCCGCGATACCGACCACGACGTCACGGGAGGTTACCTCCAGGTTCGCAACGTCCCGCCCGGCGAGCTCGGCGGAGTCCTCGGCGCCCTCGGCGGCCTGCATGAACGCCCCGAGCCCGCCGGCCATGACGCCCACGACCTGCCGCGGATCAGTACCGAAGGTGGGAGGGCACTCCACGGCGTCCAGTACGCCCAGCCGCCCGCTGGTCCCCGCACCGAGGTAGATCAGGCGACCACCGGCGCGAAAGGCGTCCGCGACCTTCTCGACCGCCGCGGCGATCTCCGGAATGGCGAGGCCGACGGCCTCGGCGACCTTGCGGTCCTCTCGGTTCATCACGGTGAGCAGGTCGGTGATCGGCAGCGTGTCCAGCTCGCCCGTCAGCGGGTTGCGCGCCTCCGTGGTCGTCAGTTGGTCCAGGTCCACCACGTTCGTTCTCCTTCATTCTGATCGGTAGGCTGAGCCGCAGCCCGCCAGGTGCATACTGGTATGCTCTGGTATATACCAGCCAGCTGTCAAGTCCACACGACAGGAGTTTCCGTGTCTACCGCGACCAAGGTGAAGCGCCGGACGCCGACGCCGGTGTACTCGCAGATCTACGACGTGCTGCGCGCAAGGATCGGCACAGAGCTGGGCTACGACGAGCCGTTGCCGTCGGAGCGAGAGATCGCCGAGACCTTCAAAGTGGCCCGCATGACGGCCCGCAAGACGATAGACCAACTCGTCAGGGAGGGTCTGGTGTATCGCGTTCCCGGCCGTGGCGCCTACGTGGCCCGCCCTCGCCTGGTGCTCCCCCTGGCGCTGCGCTCGTTCACCGACGACATCCGCGACCGCGGGATGCGTCCGGGCTCACGGGTCCTCAGCACCGAGACAGTACCGGCGGACGCACGCGTGGCAGACCGCCTGGGGGTGCCCGCTGGCAGCGCCGTCCACCGCCTGCGCCGCCTGCGCCTCGCCGACGACGAACCCATCGCCATCGAAACCACCCACCTCGCCGCGACCAGGGCCGACGACCTGTTCAGCCACGACCTCAGTCAGTCGCTCTACCAGACACTCGAGTCCGCCTACGGGCTCGTGATCGACGGAGGGACACAAACCATCAGCGCCGTTCTCCTGACGGCCGACGACGCCGAGATGCTGGGAGTGTCGCGCGGCTCGCCCGCACTCTGCTTCGAGCGCACGACCACCGCCGCAGGCCAGCCGCTGGAGTACACCACGTCGATCTACCGCGCCGACCGGTACCAGCTCACCGTCCGCTTCGGCCAGGCTGTCGACTGACACCGAGTAGGGAAGAGCGCTCGTCGAACGGTCCTGTCAACTCGCGCTCCCCGGGTAGGAGTCGAACCTACTGCGCTAATCCTGATTCAAAGTCAGGCGGGCCCTGCCGAAAGACCAACCGGGGAACGGTCAACGCGATGACCTTCCGGAGAGTCTAGCGAGGACGCGCACGGAACGCAGAAGGGCTTGTCGGTTGCGGCATTGGCGCGTGCCCGCTGCTCGCGAGACACTGGGCCGGTGACCAACCCTCTGCCCAGTGGAGCCCGCGCTCGACGCGGCCGCATCCGGATGACTCGGGCGGAGCGTCGCGACCAACTCATCGAGGTGTCCCGCTCGCTCTTCGCCGAGAAGGGGCTCGAGGGAACCTCGGTCGAAGAGATCGCCGGACACGCCGAGGTGAGCAAGCCCGTGGTGTACGAGCACTTCGGCGGCAAGGAGGGCCTGTACGCCGTCGTCGTCGACCGCGAGGTTCGCCGGCTGCACGACTCGATCCACGCCGCGATCTCGCGGCCCAACACCGATCCCCGCTCCCTCATCGAGCTGGGCACCCTGGCTCTGCTGGACTACATCGAAGAGGAGCCCGACGGTTTCCGCATCATCAGCCGCGACTCCTCCCCCTATTCCGCGGGCGGGTCGTTCCAGACCATCCTGTCCAGCATCGCCAGCCGCGTGGAAGGACTCCTGGCGGCGCAGTTCGCGCGGCGCGGCTTCGACCCGGGCACGGCCCCCCTCTACTCCCAGATGCTGGTGGGCCTGGTCGCCCTCGCCGGGCAGTGGTGGGTCGAGTCGCACGCGGTGAGCCCCCTGACCAAGCCCCAGGTGGCCGCGCATCTGGTCAACCTCGCCTGGAACGGCATGCGCTCCCTGCAGTCGCAGCCGGTCCTGCGCATGCAAGAGGCGGACGCCGTCAGCAGCCGAGCGGACGCCGCCGAGGACACGCTTCCCGGCTGAGCCCGAACCGGAGCCTCAGCTGAGCCTGGTGATGGTGACCGTGACGGTCAGGTCGGCGTCCTCGTCGCCGAGGTAGACGCCCTTGAAGGGGGCGACGTCTTCGTAATCGCGGCCGCGAGCGACCACGATGTGCTCCAGGCCTACAGGGAGCGCGTTCGTGGGGTCCACGGCGGTCCAACCTGACCCGTCCCACCACTCCACCCAGGCGTGACTCTCGGACGCCTGCGCCTGACCGACCGGGGCGTCCGCGTCGGGCAAGAGGTAGCCCGACACGTAACGCGCCGGGATGCCCAAGTGGCGCAGCGAGCCGAGCATCGAGTGCACGAAGTCCTGACACACCCCTTTGCCGGCGATCCAGGCCTCGGAGGCGTCCGAGGTGGCGACGGTGAAGCCTGTCTCGTAGTCCAGGTGGTCGCGGATGCGGGCCACCACGGCGTCTACCGCATCAGCCGGCTCCATCCCCGCTGTGGACTCGCTGAGGGAGTCGAAGACGCCCTCGGGGAGCTCGGTGCGGGGTCGGGCCTCGAGGTACTCGCAGTAGATGTCCCGGGTGACGTCACTGCGCAGCGACTCCCAGGTGGCCGGCTCGCGGTCGGCGGCCCTGTCGTAGCGCTCGACCGTGGAGACGGCCTCCAACTCCAACGCCTCGTGGACGCCCGAAGTCTCCAGGGCGGTCACATGCGTGCCCCAGTAGTCGCGGTAGGTGTGGCTCCACGTGAGGGGCCGGATGCGCAGCCGGCTCTCCAGCGTCGTCTGGCCCTCCTCGGTCAGCGGGGTCATCCGCACCTCGTTGTGCGAGGCCCGGATCGGACCGGTGTAGCGGTAGACGCTGGTGTGGTTGAGCCGGTAGCGGCGGGTGGTCATCGCAGCTCCTCCGTCCAGGACAGCTCGGGGGCGCTGGGGAAGTAGCGATTGCCCACGGCGTCGGAGACCGCACTCACCATCTGCTGGACGCGCCCCATCTGCGCGGGCAGGTCATTGATGACGTTCTCGGGCAGGCGGTACTCCAGCGACGTCCGGATCCGGCCGAGCAGGCGGCGTCCCTCACCGGCGAAGCCGATTGGGGTGTGCGCCGGGTCGAGCCGCTCGAGGGCGTCCTCTGCCCTGGCCAGGGCGAAGAGCACCGACCTGGGAAACTCGCGGTTGAGGACGAGGAACGAGGCCACCGCGCGGTCGCTGAACAGCCCCGAGGAGCTGCGCATGAACGCCTGGTTTCCGCCGCACGAGCTGAGCACCGACTGCCACGAGAGCGACCCGCTGGGCAGCGCACCGGTGGTGATGATGCGCGAGGTCATGTCGGCGCGCTCCAGGTAGCGGCCCAGCACGAGGAAGTCCCACGCCTCGTCGTGGCTCATCGTCGAGTCGGCGATGCCGGCGATGAGGATCGCACGCTCGCGCGCCCAGCTGAGGTGCCGCGCGGTGCCGTCGGGCGGACCGAGGCGTCCCCATCGCAGCCAGGCGGTGTTGATGCTCTCCCAGAGGTCAGTCGACAGCGTCTCGCGGGCCCGACGGGCGTTGTCGCGCGCCGCGTTCCACGAGCCGGTGATCGAACTGAGGTTGGAGGCGTCGAAGACCAGCCGGTCGCGCAGGCCTTGGTAGGTGTCCACCGTATCCACCTCGCCCATGACCACGCCGACGACCATGCTGACCGTCTCGTCGTTGTCGGCGAGGCCGCCCTCGAGCATCGCCAGGCGCACGACGTCGACCAAGCGGGCGGTGCCGTCGACGCGCTCGACGTAGCGGCCGATCCAGAAGAGCGCTTCGGCGATCCGGCTCAGCATGCGGCACCCCTGGAGGCCGCGGCCTGCTGCTGCTGCTTTTGTTGCTCCTTGACCGAGCGGACCGGGTCCTCGGTGAAGACGTCGGGTGGTGTCATTACGACGATCTCCTTGGTCTCCAGTGCGTCCTCGTCGTGGGGCTCGTCGCGCTCGGTAGGGGCCAGCACCCACGTATCCTTGGACCCGCCCCCTTGTGAGCTGTTCACCACCAACTCGCCCTCGGGCAGCGCCACGCGGGTCAGGCCGCCGGGGAGGACAGTGACGGACTCCCCGTCGTTGACGGCGAACGGGCGCAGGTCCACGTGCCGGGGCCGGAACTGCCCGTCGATGAGCGTGGGGACCGTCGACAGTTGCACCACCGGCTGGGCGATCCAGCCGCGCGGGTCCTCCTTCAGCCGCGCCCGCAGCGCGTCGAGGGTTCTGCCGTCCGCCTCGGTGCCAATCACCAGGCCCTTGCCGCCGGATCCGTCGACGGGCTTGACCACCATGGAATCCACGTGGGCCAGCACGTGGCGCAGGTGGTCGGGCTCGACGCAGCGGAAGGTGTCCACGTTCGGGAGGATCGGCTCCTCGTCGAGGTAGTAGCGGGTGAAGTCGGGCACGTAGCTGTAGATGAGCTTGTCGTCGGCCACGCCGTTGCCCACCGCGTTCGCGACGGTCACGCGTCCGGCCCGCATGGCGTTGATCAGGCCGGGGACGCCGAGCACCGAGTCCGGCCGGAAGTGCACCGGGTCGAGGAAGTCGTCGTCGACGCGGCGGTAGATCACGTCGACCTGCCGGTCGCCCCGCGTCGTCCGCATGCGGACGGTGCCGCCGGTGCAGATCAGGTCCCGGCCCTCGACGAGCTCCACGCCCATCATGCGTGCCAGCAGCGAGTGCTCGAAGTAGGCCGAGTTGTAGACCCCGGGTGTGAGCACGACGACGGTGGGGTTGGGGTTGCCGTCGGGTGCGGCGGCGCGAAGCGCCCGGAGCAGCGAGCGCGGGTAGTCGTGCACCTGACGGATCCGCAGGGCCTGAAAGGCCTCGGGGAACGTGTTGGTCAGCGCCCGACGGTTGCTGATCACGTAGCTCACTCCCGAGGGCACCCGCACGTTGTCTTCCAGGACCCGGAACACGCCGTTCTCGTCGCGTACCAGGTCGATGCCCGAGACGTGCACGCGGACGCCGTTGTGCGGGCGCAGCCCGAAGACGGCCCGGTGGAAGTGCTTGGAACTGACGATGACCTCGAGCGGGACGATCCCGTCGGTGACCACGCGCGGGAGGGCGCCCTCGTGGGCGTAGACGTCACCCAGGAACGCCTCCAGCGCCCTGACCCGCTGCTGGACGCCGCGGTCGATGACGTCCCACTCCGATGCCGGGATGATGCGCGGAACCAGGTCGAGAGGGAAGGCGCGCTCTTCGCCCGCGTAGTCGAAGGTGACGCCCTGGTCGACGTAGGTGCGCGCCAGCTGCTCGGCGCGCTCGGCGAGTTCGGCGGGTCCCAGACGGCTCAAGGTGTCGTGCATGACCTCGTACTGCGGGCGCGGGCCGCCGTCGCGACCGATCATCTCGTCCCACGCGCGTCCCTGCGGGTAGGTGTCGAAGAGCGCCATGGCGGGTAGCTTACGGACGCCGGGGTTACGGCGGCGTTAAAACGTCATGTCGCGTAGAGACGCGCCCCGGGCACCGGACCGCTCGCCCGTTTCACGGCCCGGCACAAGCCCATCCGGCCGAGCGTGACTGACAGCCGGACGGCGGCGTCCTCGTGGGCGGCGAGGAAGGCGCAGGTGGGTCCCGATCCCGAGACGATGCCGGCTAGGGCGCCGGCCCGGCGGCCGGCGTCCAGCACTTCGCGAAGCTGGGGTCGCAGCGACAGCGCCGCAGGTTCGAGGTCATTGACAAGGTGCTCGGCAACGCGGCGGGCGTCGCCGGCCACCAAGCCTTCCAACAGGGCCGAGCCGACTTCGGGGATGGCGCTGGCGTCCGGGTTGAGCTCGTCGAACCGCCGGAACACAGCCGGCGTCGAGAGTTGGACCTCGGGCAGCGCCAGCACCCAGTGGTAGGTGCCTCGGCTGAGGATGGGCACGAGTTCGTCGCCGCGGCCGTGCCCGAGGGCGGTCGAACCGAGCAGGCAGAAGGGGACATCCGCCCCCAGCTCGGCGCCGAGCTCGCGCAACTCGTCGGGGTCGATGTCGATGCCCCACAGCGCGGCGCAGCCCAGG
>JBKHWW010000188.1:0-21530 GCA_046566345.1 Actinomycetes bacterium | reverse complement strand
CGAATGGGGTGCGCTCGGGTCCTTGGTTCCCCTGTACGAACTGATGCTCGAGGTGATGGACCTGCGCGCCCAGCGCCACGAGCCGCTCCAGGTCGTGGTCACCGCCCACCTCATCGGGGAGTACCTGCCGCAGCTGGCGTGGGAGTCGACCCTCGGGCACGCGGGCGACCCGCTCCGGCTGCCCGAGGTCGTCGGCGAACGCTGGGGCAGCGACGACCCCGCGTGCCCGCACAGCGCCGCGTTGCGGACGACGGCACGGCGAGCTCTGCACGCCTGCAGCGGGGACTCCGTTGGCTACACCGCCTACCTGGACCGCTTCCACAGCAGACAGGGTGCGGCCCTGGCCATCTGCGCGATGCACCACCTGGCGACGGACGCCGGCGAGCGCCCCGACGTGGGCGAGACGTGCCCCAACCCCTGCTCCTGGGCGGTCCGCGGCTCCCGCCGGCAGCAGCGCGACCTGGACGCGCGCGTCCGGCTCGCGGTGATCTATCAGAACTCGCCCATCGTCGCGCTGCGCCACCATGCGCCCGTGGGGCACTTCTTCGGCGTGCCGAGCACGTCCGAGATCTCCGCCGCGTGGCTGGCGACGTGGGAGCGGCTGGCCGCACCGTGGCCTGACGGCTCCAACCCCTTGACCCTTCCCGCCGTGGTGCCCGGTAACCCCGACGCGGCCGAAGCGCTGCCCGGCATGTCCACGCTGGTGTCCGCCGTCGCCGGCCGGACCGTGGGCCCAGGTCGCCTGCTCCGGGACATCGGGGCAACCATCGCAGCACTGGACGAGGCCGGATGAGGCGCAGCATCAACTGGGCCGAGTACCTGTCGGCCTTCCACGCGGCCCGGCCGGGGATCACCGAAGCGGTGCTGTCGCGAACGCTGTCGGGGGGCCACAGCCCCTACCGTTGGCTGGCGCGAGCGGTCTCGCCGCTGGCCGAGCTCGTGCTGGACGTGGCCTGCGGCTCTGGGGCGATGAGCCGCGAGCTTGCCCGCCCCGGCCGCACGGTGATCGGCGTCGACCTGGCCGAAGCCGAGCTGCGTATGGCCGCGAGCCGATCGGCGGGGCCCTGGGTCCGCGCGGACGCACTGCGCCTGCCGCTGGCCGAAGCGTCGGTGGACGCGGTGGTGAGCTCGATGGGTGCGGTCGTTATCCAGCCGGCCGACCAGCTGTTCGCCGAGGTGGGCCGCGTGCTGCGGCCCGGCGGGGTCTTCGCCTTCACCGCGCCGACCGTGCTGCCCCTCCACCCGCGCGACCTGTTCGCGTCGCTGGGGGTGGTGGCGCGCCTGCGCAGCCTGCCCCGGTTCCCGGGGCCGACCGAGGTGACCGGCTACAAGGACGCGCTGGTGGGGACAGGCCTGCGCAAGGTGGAAGACGCGCGCGAGCGCTACCACTTCGACGTGCACACACGGGAGGACGCGGAGGCGATCGTCGCTGCCCTCTACCTCCCGGCCACGTCACCGGAGCGCCGCGGGGCTGCGGTGGACTGGCTGGTCGACCGCGCAAGTGGGCCCGAGCCGGTCCGGCTGTCCATCGCCATGCGGAGGTTCGTGGTGCTCAAGCAGCCTCCGGCCACGCGGGACACCGAACTCTGAGGCCCGGGTTGCCATCGTGGCCGCCCCCCGGGAATGCCTCGCGGGGGGTGGGGCGTTGAGCACCATGCACCCTACGAGAGGAAATGATGGCCACCATCGAGCTGACCAGTGAGAACTTCGCGAGCACGATCGAAGGCAGCGACACGCTGTTCATCGACTTCTGGGCCGCCTGGTGCGGGCCGTGCCGCATGTTTGCCCCGGTCTTCGAGGCAGCCGCCGACAAGCACCCCGACGCCACCTTCGCCAAGCTGGACACCGACGCGCAGCAAGAGATCGCCGCGGCCCTGGAGATTCAGTCCATCCCGACCCTGATGGCCTTCCGCGGTGGCGTCTTGGTCTACCGCGAGGCGGGCGCGATGAACTCCTCCAGCTTCAACCAGCTCGTCGAGGCCGTGAAGGCCGTCGACATCGAGGACGTCCGCAAGCAGGCCGCCGAGGCCCAGGCGCGCCATGACGCCGAGCACGCCGAGCACGCCGACCACGCACACTGACCGGTGAGCGACCCCCTCCGGTTCGGGCTGGACACCTTCGGGGACGCCGCCGTCGACGACCGCGGCGTCCCCGTGTCGCACGCGCAGACCATCCGCGACGTGGTCGCCCAGGGCGTTCTGGCTGACCAGCTGGGCATCGACGCGTTCGCCGTCGGCGAGCACCACCGCCCCGACTTCACGGTGAGCGCCCCCGACATCGTGCTGGCCGGGCTGGCGACGGCCACCCAGCGCGTCCGGCTGGGCTCAGCGGTCACCGTGCTCAGCTCCGACGACCCGATTCGGGTCTACGAGCGGTTCGCGACCATCGACGCGCTGAGCCGCGGGCGGGCCGAACCGGTGCTTGGTCGGGGTTCGTTCATCGAGTCGTTCGGCCTGTACGGCCTCGACCTCGCCGACTACGAGATGCTGTTCGAGGAGAAGCTGGAGGTCTTCGCGGCCCTCCGCGAAGAGAAGCCGGTCACCTGGCAGGGCACGTACCGGACGCCGCTCGAGGGCGTGGACGTGTTCCCCAAGACCGAGTCGGGCCGGATGATGGCGTGGGTGGCGGTGGGCGGCTCGCCTCAGTCGGTGATTCGCGCGGCGCACCATCGGTTCGCGCTGCAGTTGGCCATCATCGGCGGCCCCGCGGACCGGTTCCGCCCCTTCGTCGAACTCTACCGGCGCGCCCTGGAGGAGTTCGGCGTCGAGGAGGACCTGCCGGTCGCTATCCACAGCCCCGGGCACGTGGCGGCCACCGACGAACTGGCGGCTCAGCAGTTGTACCCGCACTTCAAGGCGAACCGGGACAAGATCGGGGCCGAGCGCGGGTGGGGACCGATGGGCCGCGACGAGTTCGCTCACGAGGTCGCGCACGGCGCGCTGTACGTCGGCTCGCCCGAGACGGTGGCGGCGAAGATCGCGGCCAGCGTGCGGCGGCTGGGGATCCAACGCTTCGACTTGAAGTACGCCAGCGGGCCGATGCCGCACAGCCAGCTGATGTCCTCGATCGAGTTGTACGGCACGCGCGTGATCCCGCTGGTGCGCGAGATGCTCGCCTGAATCTGTGGAGGTTCCTCAACAAATCCTCCGATGCGGGCTACCGTCGGTAGATAGACCGCGAAAGAGGACGCCATGAGCACCGACCAGCAGAGCCGTCCCGCAACCCAACGCAGGGATCCCACAGAACGTGAGGCCCGCCGCGTCGCCGAGGCCGCCCGCGAGAGCACCTGGGCCAAGCCGAGCTTCGGCAAGGAGCTCTACTTGGGCCGGCTCCGGCTCGACCTGATCGAACCCTGGCCCGCGCCGGACGCCGCCGCCACGGCTCGCGGCGACGCCTACCTGGCGCGGCTGAGCGCCTACCTCGACAGCGTGGACGGCGCCCAGATCGAGCGTGACGATCGCATCCCCGACGAGGTGTTCGCCGGCCTGGCGGAGGTGGGCGCCTTCGGCATGCACGTCGCCGAGGAGTACGGCGGCCAAGGCCTCAGCCATTACCACTACTGCCGTGCGTTGACGCTGGTCGGCTCGGTCAGCCCGGCTGTCGGCGCCCTGCTCAGCGCGCATCAGTCGATCGGCGTCCCTCAGCCGGTGGCGATGTTCGGCACCGACGAGCTCAAGCGGCGGTTCCTGCCGCGCGTGGCCGCTGGAGAGGTCTCGGCCTTCCTGCTCACCGAACCGGACGTGGGTTCCGACCCGGCCCGCCTCGCCACGTCGGCGGTCCCGACCGACGACGGGACGGGGTACCTGCTCAACGGAGTCAAACTGTGGGGCACCAACGCTACCGTGGCCTCGCTGCTGGTCGTGATGGCCCGCGTGCCGGCGTCCGAGGGCCGCCGAGGCGGCGTCACGGCCTTCGTGGTCGAGGCCGACTCGCCGGGAATCACCGTGGAGAACCGGAACTCCTTCATGGGGCTCCGGGGCTTGGAGAACTCGGTCACTCGCTTCCACGACGTGTTCGTGCCGTCGGACAACGTGATCGGCGCGGAGGGTCGCGGGCTGAAGATCGCCCTGGCGACGTTGAACACCGGACGCCTGTCGCTGCCGGCTATGTGCGTGGCGGCGTCCAAGTGGTGCGTGTGGGTGGCTCGGGGTTGGTCCGCGGAGCGCGTCCAGTGGGGGCGTCCGGTCGGCGAGCACGAGGGTGTGGCCACGAAGCTGGCGTTCATGGCGGCCACCACTTACGCGATGGAGTCGATGCTCGACTTGTGCGCACTCCTCGCCGACGACGAGCGCAACGACATCCGCATCGAGGCCGCCCTCATCAAGCTGTTCGCCTCGGAGATGGCCTGGAAGGTGGCCGACGAGCTCGTCCAGATCCGCGGCGGGCGCGGCTTCGAGCGCGCCGACTCGCTGGCGGCGCGCGGCGAGAAGCGGCTGGCCGCCGAGCAGTTGCTGCGCGACCTCCGGATCGAGCGGATCTTCGAGGGCTCCACCGAGATCATGCACCTGCTCATCGCGCGCGAGGCGGTCGACGCCCACCTCAGCGTCGCAGGCGACATCATCGACCCCGACGCCTCCCGCGAGGACAAGCTTAGGGCGGTCGGTAAGGCCGCCGCCTTCTACGCGGCCTGGCTGCCGACGCTGGCGGCGGGCGCTGGGAGCGTCCCGACCTCGTTCGGGCCCTACGGTGCCCTGGCACGGCACCTGCGGTTCGTCGAGCGAGCCTCCCGACGCCTGGCGCGGTCCACCTTCCGCGGTATGGCCCGCTGGCAAGGACGGATGGAGAAGAAGCAGGCGTTCTTGGCCCGCGTCGTCGACATTGGCGCCGAGCTGTTCGCGATGGCCGCGTCCTGCGTGCGGGCGCGCGAGGAGCGAGTGGCCCGGCCGGAGGGCGTCGCGCTGGCGGACCTGTTCTGCCAGCAGGCCAGGGTGCGCGTGGACGAGCTGTTCACCCGGCTGTGGGAGAACACCGACACCGCCGACGTGCGGGCGGCCAAGCGGCTGCTGGCCGGCGACTTCGCGTTCCTCGAAGAGGGCATCAGACTTCCGAAGGACGACGCGCCTTGGGTGGCCTCCTGGGCGCCCGGCCCCTCCACGCGGCCCGATGTGCGGCGCAGGCTGCCCAAACCTGGGTCGTCGTGACGGACGCGGCGTGCTCAGTCCGAGGCTCGCGGCAGCAGGTCGAGGCGGCGCGCGACCCGGACCGCGTCGCGGCGTGTGCTGACTTGCAGCTTGCGGTGGATCGACTTGAGGTGCTGTTTGACCGTGTTGACCGAGATGCTGAGCGCGCCGGCGATCTCGCTGTTCGAGCTCAGCGTGGGTAGATAGGCCAGCACCGACAGCTCACGCTCGGTGAGGGGGTCGACCTCGGTGACGTCGACGGCCAGGCGCTCCGCCCCCGTGGCGGCCAGCACCCGGTCGATGAAGCCGCGATGGGTCCCGACGACGTCGCCGTGCCGCCGGAGCATCGCCTCAAGCCTCGGGTGAGGGAGCAGGAACGACTGCAGGACGCCTTCGGCGGCGGCTTGGTCCAGGGCGTGGCTGAAGGCCTCGGTGGCCAACGAGTCGCGGCGCAGCGCGTCCTCGGCGTAGCTGAGCAGCAGCCACGCCTCCGCCCGCAGGTGCCCGCTCGCGCCGAGCAGGGCAGCGACGGTGTCCCTCACCTCAGCTTCCCGGTGCAGCGCCAGCTGCATCCGCGCGCGAGGGAGCGCCAGGGTGTCGGGATCGAGTGCGCTGGCGTCCTTCGAAACCTCGGCTTCCCGGGCTGCGAGGATGCCAGCGGCCCGCGAAGGCAGCCCGGCGGCCAACTCGACCTCGATGGCGACCGCCGTCCGGATGCCCGCAAGCCACGGGATGGCCGGGCGCGTTCCGCCGACGATGGTGGCGTCGGCGAGCCAGGCACGGGCCCCGTGCAGGTCGCCCAGCGCGAGGCACCGACGGGCGCTGGCCAGCGGAAACGCCGCCGACACGAAGACGTCGGCCCCGCCGTTAGCCGCAGCGCCCCGTGCTGCGGCCTCCTCGGCGGCCGCCGTGTCGCCCTCGCGGAGGCAGACCACGGTGAGGGTGAGCCACGCTGGCGCCGACCCGGCGGCGTCCTGGAGCGCATCGGTGGCGGCCCCGAGCGCCGCGAGCGCGGTGCGCTTCGACTGCTGGACGAGGCCGATCGCCAGTTCGGCGAGGGCGATGTGTCCCTGCCAGCGGATGCCGGTCAGCGCAGCCAGGGCCGGCGCATCTGCGCGCGCTCCCTCGCGCCTCACCAGATCGAGGACGCCGCCCGGCCTGGCCATCCACAACTCGCCGACAGCGACCAGCCGTGCCACGGACCGACGCAGCGCGAACCACTCGGTGACCTCCGTCGGCGAGAGCGCGGTCAGGGCCGCCTCCGCGCGCGCCGCGTGGGCGAGCATGGCCGCCGCGTCGCCCCTGCGATGAGCAAGGAGCGCCTCGAGGGCCGCCTCTGCGACGGAGACGAACGTCATCTCGGGGGGCCGGAGGGCCAGGACGTGCGCGGCGTCCCGGAGCGCAGCGGACCCCCGCACCGCATCGCCTGAGTCGAACCGCGCCCACGCTCGCGCCACGAGCAGCTCGGGGCACCGCAGCATGGCACGCTCCGGAACCCGGTCCAGAGTCCGGGACAACCAGTCGGCGGGCCCGCGCTCCTCGCCGTGGACGGCTGCGGATACCACTGCCCGGAGTGCGATGCCGCCGGCGAGGCCCCAGTCTTCCGACCGCACGGCGTAGTCCAGCGCGAGGACCAGCTCATCCTGCGCCTCGTACCAAGCCGCGGCCCTCTTGCACAGCTCGGCGTGGGTGGGAGCCTCGGGGGCCCGCGGGCGCGAGCGCGTGACCTGCCGGACCAGGGGTCGATGTCGGTACCATCCTGGACGCACCGCCGTGACGTAATCTTCGGCCTCGAGGTCGGCCAGGATGGACGCTGCGTCCGGGTTTCCGCTCAGCGCCTCGGCCAGCGGCGCTGACACCTCGTCAACCGCGCTGAGGGAGAGCAGCAGTTGGCGCCGGTCGGCGTCCATGGCTGCCAGCTCCTGGGACAGGTATTCGGTCACCAGGGGATTGGCGCCATCGAAGGACGCCGCCGCGGCGGACGGGTCGGGCGCCGATGCCAGGGCGAGGCTGGCCAGCCTGAGGCCGGACGCCCACCCCCCGGTCGCCTGGACCAGCAGGCCGACCAAGGCGTCGGGGAGAGCGACGCCGGCGGTCGCGAACAGGGCGCCGGCCTCGGGGGCGGAGAAGGCCAGGTCGGACCAGCCGATCTCGGAGAGCTCGCCGGCGACCCGGAGCCGGTGCAGGGCCAGCCGGGGCGGGTGTCGGCAGATGAGGACCAGGCGCAGGCCGGCCGGCGGACGCCGCAGCACCGCCTCCATCAGCGGCAACGCGTCGCCGGCCTCGACGAGGTGCAGGTCGTCGAGAACCAGCACCGCGCCCCGCCGCCCGAGGCAGCCGAGGAGGTCGAGGCCCTCCTCCAGCCCGTCGGCCGCTCCGACGCCGGCAGCGCCCGCGGCATCTCCGAGGACGGCCCGAGCGGACTCCCGGATCGCGGCCCACAGACCTCCGGCGTCCGCCTCGAGCCGGGTGAGGGACACCCACACCGTGGCTTCCGCGGCGCGGTGATGGCTCGCCCAGTCGGAGACCGCAACCGTCTTGCCGCAGCCGGCACCGCCGGTCACCAGCGTCACAGGCCGACGGACGGCCTCCTCCAACAGACGCAGCACCCTTTCCCGGCACACGGTCGGCGCGGCCGGGATCGGCACGGTCAGCCGCTGCTGCGGGCGCGGGGTGCGATCGCCGGGGCTGGCCGCAAGGACGTCCGAGGTGGTGAGGTGAGGCAGGGTGACCAAGCGTGGTTCCACTGTGGTCAAGGGGGGACCCTCCAACTTCCGACGGGAATGACAGCACTGTAGGGTCAGCCCCCTCTCGGCCTGCTCCGGACCGCAGGAATTACACTGTTATGCTGGCGTGCGTGCACGATCTGCCCCTCGATGCGCTGGATCTCAGCCTGATTCACGCGCTCCAGATCCGGGCGCGGATTCCTTGGACCGCACTCGGGGGGGTGCTGGGCGTCGACGCGGCCACCCTGATGCGGCGGTGGCGCCGACTGGTCGAGCACGGGGTCGCGTACGTCACCGTGATCCCCAGCCAGCCCCTCACCCGGCTGTCGCTGGCACACGTGGAGGTCGCCTGCTTTCCGTCGCACCTGCAAGGGATCACCGACAAGCTCGCCGCCGACCAGGCCACGGTCACGATCGACGCGACGGCCACCGGCCGGCAACTGATCACGTCTGTGGTGGGACGCTCGATGGACGCGATCGCCCGCTGGGCGCTGGCCCTGGGCGACGGCGACGACCGCCTCACCGCGATCCACACAGCCCACGTGGTGGCCCTCGTGGGTGAGCCGACGCTGTGGGCGCCGCGGGCCCTGAGCCAGGCCCAGGTGGTTCAGGTGCGACGTTGGGACAGGCAAGCGCCGAAGGCGGCCAGCCTGGCGCCGACGGAGCTGAGCGACCTGGTCGAGGCGTTGACTCAGGACTTCCGGGCCCCCATCGCGGATCTGGCCGCCCGCACCGGCTTGTCGACGCGTCGGGTCAGTGAGGCCCTGTCCTCGATGATCGCCGCCGACGAGCTGGCTTTCCGGATCGATGTCGCCCGCCCCGCCACCAGCACGCCCATCCTGGTGTGGTACTTCCTCCGCGCACCAGCGGCCAGGCTGACGGCGGTCGCCACCCAGCTCAGCGGCATCGCCCGGGTCCGCAGCGTCTCCAAGACCTCGGGCGCCGCCAACCTGATGGTGTCCTGCTCCCTGCGCTCCCTCGAGGACATGGAACGTCTCGAGGAGGCTATCGAAGGCCGTCAGCGCGAGGTTGCGGTCCTTGACCGCACCGTGGTCACCCGGACCGCCAAGCACGTGGGCCACCTTCTCGACCCAGACGGCCTGGCCACTCGTGGTCGGGTGCGGATCGCGCCCGCCTGAGCCGTTACCGACGACGGCGGTGCCGGAGCACGCAGGAATCACCCCAAGCGGGGGATGCGGCTCCCCAGGGGACGATCCAGGATGCACGTGATGTCCCCCGAACGCGGTTTCGTCTCCACAGGCCGCCTGCCGGACGCCTCTGTGGTCCAGCGGGCGATCGAGGCCGTCCACGAGCTCTACCGGGGGAACGAGGAAGGCCGCAACGCACAGGTCTACCCGGCGCTGGCCCGCGCAGACCCGACCCGGTTCGGCGTCTGCTTCGTCAGCGTGACCGGGGACGCGTACGGCGCGGGCGACGCTGACGTGGAGTTCACGATCATGAGCGTGGCGAAGCCGTTCGTCTTCGCGCTCGTGTGCCAGGCGGGGGGACCCGAGGCGGCCGCCGAGCACATCGGCGTGGACGCGACGGGCCGCGCGTTCAATTCGTTGACCGCGGTCGAATCCAGCCCGGACGGCCGGACCAACCCCATGGTCAACGCCGGTGCGATCGCCACCACGAGCCGCGTGCCGGGTGCCACACCCGAAGACAAATGGGCGGCGGTCCTGGAGGGCCTCTCCGGGTTCGCCGGCCGTACGCTGGCCGTCGACGAGGAGGTGTACGCGTCGGCGTCCGCCACGAACGACGTGAACAGGGCGGCGTCCTGGTTGCTGCACGACCGTGGGCTGCTGGCCAGTGATCCCGACGTCGCGCTCGACCTGTACACCCGACTCTGCTCGCTGTCAGTCACCGCCCGCGACCTGGCCGTGATGGGGGCGACGCTGGCCGACGGGGGAGTGAACCCCGTCACCGGTCGCCGGGTGCTCGACCAACCCCTGTGCCACCACGTGCTGGCGGTCATGCTCACCGCCGGTCTGTACGAAATCTCCGGTGAATGGCTGTACCGCGTCGGCCTGCCCGGCAAGAGCGGCATCGGCGGAGGCATTGTCACGGTCTCGCCCGGCAAGGGCGGGCTGGGGACGTACGCGCCACCCCTGGACGCGGCCGGCAACAGCGTGCGCGGCCAGCTCGTCGCGCGGCACCTTTCCCACCAGCTCGGCCTGGATCTGCTCACCTCATCCCCCAGCCGCTGAGTCGACGGTGGTGGGTCCGTGACTTCTCTTGCTGACGGCCTCACCCTGGGCCTGGCGTCCATCGCCATCCGCGTCGCTGCGGACGTGGCCGCTACCGGGACGCCTCGCCGCGGCTGAGCTGAATCGCGATCGCGTCGGAGGCGTCCCGGAGGGTCAGGCTCTCGCCCTCGAGGACGAACGTCGCTGCGGACTCCAATGCCTTCATGAAGGCGGCCTCCTGCTCCATCACCCCAGCGGGCTCGGCGCAGGCCATCCTCGTCCCCGCCAGCGGTCCGATCGCGATCCCGGTCCCGTCGAGGGTGAAGCCGCCGGTGAACCGGTTGCAGCCGCCCGTCCCGGAGACCTTGCCGTCGGTGCCGAAGTCGGCGGTGACCGTGGTTCCGCTTAGCAGGCTGACGACGGCGGAGCGCCCGTCGTTGTATGCGGTGACCTGCCAGCTCGTGCCGGCGAGCTCTTGCGGCTGGGCGGTGAAACGGGCCAGCTGGGCACCGTCAGCGTCCGTGAGCCTGAGCTCGTTGTCGGCGAGGGTGTAGCGTCGGGCCGCGCGCAGGGCCTCGAGGAAAGCCGCCTCTTGCGTCATGATCGGTTCGTCACAAGCCATCATGGTCATCGCCACTGCCTCGTCCACCGTAATGGCGCCTTCGGACGCCGACACGGCGCCGCGGTACCTGTTGCAGCCGCCGGAACCTGCGACCGAGCCCTCGCCGGTGAAGGCGGCGGTCACGGTGGTCCCCGCCAACGGCGGCTGTCCGCCGAGCTCGGCGAGCACCCAGTGGGTGCCGGACAGGTCACCCTGCGGCCTCGTGCCCTGCGGCGACGTCGCGGTCGGGGACGTGGACGCAGCCGAGGCCGCCGGAGACGCCGGGGTGCCGCCGGGTGATGGGCTGGCCGGGGCGCACGAGGCCGTGAGCAGGGTGACCATCGCGGCGGTCAGCACGAGATGCAAGCGTGAAGTTCTCATGGCGACCTACGGTACGACGGCGGGCGGGTAGCCCGGGCCGAGCGGGATGCCGAGGGCGAACCAGGCAACGAACAGAATGGTGCCCGCGATGAAGATCGTCACCGAGTGCGGCAGCATCAGGGCCACCACCGTGCCGATGCCGGACTTCTTCTGGTACTGCTGCGCGATGGTCACGATAAACGGCAGGTACACCATCAGCGGGGTGAGTGCGTTCACCGGCGAGTCGGCCACGCGGTAGGCGGCCAGCAGCGTCTGCGGGGCGACTCCCAACTGGATGAACAGCGGCACGAAGATAGGGGCGAAGATAGCCCACTTCGGCAGCGAGCCGGGCATCAGGACGTCCAGCAAAAGAATCACCAAGATGAACAGCAGCAGCAGCGGAATGGGCCCGATCGCTGCCTGCTCGAGCAGGCTGGCCAGCGCGCCGGCGATCACGCGGGGGAGGTTCGACCAGTTGAAGAAGGCGATGAACTGGGCGATCATCAGCAGCATCAGCACCATGCCACCCAAGCCCGAGAACGTCTTGGTGATGGCAGCGATGACGTCCCGACTGCTCTTCATGGTTCCAGCCCCGGCGCCGTAGCAGACGCCCGAGACCAGGAACAGCAGCATGATGATGAACAGAAGGCTGTCCATGAACGGCGTGTTGCCGATCACGTCGCCGGTGACGGGGTCACGGAGCGGCGCGCCGGGCGGGAACGTGGCCAGCGCGACCACGACCACGACCACGGCGGCGCCGATGAGCGCCATTCTCGACCCGCGACGGTCCGCCTCAGGCGAGAGTCCCGTGCCACCCCCGCCGCCGAGCTTGCCCTCTTCGGGGGACCATTTTCCGAGTCTCGGTTCGACGATCCTGTCCGTGACGAGTGCGGCGATCAGGGCCAAGACGAACGACATGGCGACCATGAAGTAGTAGTTCGCGACGATCGTGATGGGTTCGCCGCCAGCCAGGGCGATCGCCTCGTTCGCGATCTCGGTGATCATCGCGTCGGTCGGCGTGAGCACCACGTTGACCATGAAGATGGCTGCGACGCCGGCGAAGCCCGAAGCAAGGCCGGCCAGCGGGTGCCTGCCGACACTGGCGAAGGCCGCGGCGGCGAGCGGGATGAGGATGAGGTAGCCGGCATCCGAGGCAACCGAGGATAGGACGCCGACGAGGATCAGGATGAAGCTGAGCGCCCACTTGGGCGAGGCGCCCACGAGCTTGCGGATGAGCGACCCGAGCAGCCCGGACTCTTCTGCCACGCCGGCACCCATCATCGCGATGAAGGTCACGGCGACGACCCCGAAGCCAGCGAAGTTGTTGACGAAGGACGAGAAGATGAACCGGATGCCTTCGACCGAGAGCAGGCTCCTGATCGCCACCGTCTCCTCGATGATCGTCCACTCCTCTTCATACGGCGAGCTGGGGGTGAGCATGCCGGGCTGGGTGGTGTCCTCGTAGTAGTCGTAGACGATCTCGCCGGAGTTGACCGGGACGGCGATCTCTTCGGTGATGCTCACGCCCATCACGTTCAAAATGACCGACGCCGCGATCACGACGAGGATCAGGTACGCGAACATCAGGGCGGGCGGCGGGACCTTGTTGCCGAGCCGCTCGACCGCGCCGAGGAGGCCTCCCTGGGCGGCGTCGTCTGCTGTCTGCGTCGGGTCAGACGTACTCATCTCAGCTCCTGGGGGCTTGGAAGTTGAGCGCGAGGTCGATCAAAAGCCGCGTACCGAACCCGGTGGTGCCCTTGTTGCGCCACTTCTCGGCGCTGGCGGACTGCGCGGTCCCGGCTATGTCGATGTGCGCCCACGGCTTGCCCCCGACGAACTCCTCCAGGAAGAGAGCAGCGGTGATGGACCCGGCGTTCGCACCGCCCATGTTGCGCAGGTCGGCGATTCCCGAGTCCAGCTCGCTGCGGTAGCAGCGCGCAAGGGGAAGCTCCCAGACCGGCTCATCGACGCGGTCGGCCGCCGCCTTCACCTGGTCGACCACGGCGGGGTGGTTGCCCATCACGCCGGCGATCTGTGTGCCGAAGGTGCGCAGGCAGGCGCCCGTCAGGGTGGCGATGTCGACGATCGCGTCCACGGGTTCCTCGGTGGCAAGCACCAGTGCGTCGGCCATCACCAGGCGTCCCTCGGCGTCGGTGTTGATCACCTCGACGGTCTTCCCGCCGCGCATCACGATGACGTCTCCCAGCTTCAGGGCGTTGGCGTCGGGCATGTTGTCGGTGCACATCAGGTAGCCGGTCACCTGCGTGGTGCAGCCGAGGTCACGCAGGGCGGTCATCGCCCCGAGGATGACCGCCGCACCGGTCATGTCGTTTTTCATCGTGGCGTGCACCTCGTCGCCGGGCTTGAGCGCGAGGCCGCCGGCGTCGTACATGATTCCCTTGCCGACGAGCGTCAGTCGACCGCTCGGCTCGCCCTCGGGTCGGTAGATCAACTTCACCATGACCGGTGGCTCGGCGCTGCCGAGGTTGACCCCGAGGAGGCCGCCACAGCCGAGCTCGACGAGCGCCTGCTCGCCGAACACCTCTACCTCGAGGCCGGACTCTGCTCCGACCTTCACCGCCACCTCGCCGAGCCGGGTGGCGGTGAGGATTCCGCCCGGGGTGCCGGAGAGATCGCGGGCGAGCTTGGTCGCCTTCACCAGCACCTCACCGCGCACCAGTCCGATATCGACGGCCTCGCGGCGGTCGGCGTCCGTGACGACGGTGAAGGAGGAGAGGGAGGCTTCGGGCCCGTCGGCACCGATCCGATGCACATAGCGGGAGAGCGCGGCGCCCTCAAGGGCGGCGCTGGCGGCGTCCTGGTCGCCGAGGCTGAGTTCCGGCAAGACCAGCGCCAGGTCGACCTGGCGGGGAACCGCGCGGGCGAAGACCGCAGCGGCATCGCGCACCGCGGCGGCGTCGGCGTCCGCCCGTGGACCGCCGCCGACGAGCACGGTGACCGGTCCGTCGGCGGTGACCAGGACGAGTGAGGCGCCCGCCTCAGCGTTGAAGCCCAGGGCCTGAGCGCGCACTGCGGCCAGCCCGCTTTCTTCGGGCGGTTCCTCACCGGCGAAGACGAGGTGGCCGACAGCCCCCACATCCGCGGGGACGGTGTCGCTCACCGCCAGGGCGAGGTGACGAGTGGGAAGGGCGAACGGGGGGTAGGGCGCCGGATGAGTCATGGGTCCACTCCTGATCGGGCGACACGCGGTGTGTCTGCGATCCTGAACCTAGGTGAGGTGGTTCTGGCGGGCATCACCCTTTGCGGGTTATGCATGCGGCCGGTACTCACCCGGCCCGGGGGATGCGGGGCGCGTGGGGGCCCGGCATGCTCTGCCGCATGACCGCGGCGGCCATCACTCTCACCATCCTGGCGCTCACGGTGGTGGTGTTCGTCGCCGACCGGCTCCCCGTGATGCTCGTGGCGCTCTGCGTGCCGCTCGCCCTGTGGGCGACGGGCGTTCTCGAGCTGGGCGAGGCGTTCGCCTCCTTCGGCGATCCAACCGTGATCTTTATCGCCTCCCTGTTCCTGGTGAGCGAGGCGCTGGACGCCACCGGCGTCACGGCGTGGGTGGGTGGCCTCGCCCTCGGGCTCGCCGGCGAGAGCAAGCTGAGGCTGCTGCTGGTGATCATGGTGATGGTGGCGGTGCTCACGGCGGTCATCACCCCGAACGGATCGGTGGCCGCGCTCACCCCGGTGGTGGTGATGATGGCGATCAGGGCGGGTCGGTCGCCTTCGGAGCTTCTGCTGCCGCTGGCGTTCGCGGCTCACGCGGGCTCGATGCTGCTGCTCACCGGCTCGCCGGTGAACCTGGTGATCTCCGACTACGCCGAGCAAGCTGGTGTGGGTCCCTTCGGCCTGCTCACGTTCACCGTGCTCGGCCTCGCCCTGTTGCTCGGCACCATCGCGATCGTGGTGCTGCTGGGCCCCCGCCTGATCCCTCACCGGACGTCGGCACGCTCGCTGCGGGACCTGGGCGGTCAAGCTGCCGTCTTGAGCGAGCAGTACCGCCTGTCAGGGGAAGCGCCCCTGCAGATGAGCCGCAGCGTCGGCGTCCTCGAGGCCGTCATCCCGCCACGCTCGGCCTTCATCGGTGACCTGGCCTACCCGGGCCTCGTCACCGAGAGCGGCCAGCTTGTCGTGCTGGCCGTCAAGCACCGAGGGCACGTCCAGGAGGAGCGTCACGCCATCCACGCGGGCGACACGCTGCTCTTTCAGGGAGCCTGGGCCGACTTGGACGCCGCCGCCGCCGACCCCAACATCTTGGCCATCGACCACCCGGAGCTGGTCCGCCGCCAGGCCGTCCCTCTCGGGCCGGGCGCCCGGAGGATGCTGGTGATTCTCGGCGTCATGGTTGTCCTGCTCGCTACCAACGCCGTACCTGCCGCCGTCGCCGGCCTGCTCGCGGCGCTGGCCATCATCGCGACCCGGGTCCTCACCGTCGAGCAGGCCTACGACGGCATCGGGTGGACAACCGTCATCCTCGTCGGCGGGTTGATGCCGCTGTCGACGGCCATGGTCAAGAGCGGCGCTGCCCAGCAGCTCGCCGATGGCCTGGTCCGCCTCGTCGGCGACGCCAGCCCCTACGCGCTGCTGGTCGGGCTGTTCGTGGTCACGGCGGCGCTGGGTCAGCTCATCAGCAACATGGCCACCGCGTTCATCGTCGTGCCGGTCGGCCTGGCCGCCGCCTCGCAGATGGGCGTGTCTCCGGCACCCGTCCTGATGGCCATCGCTGTCTTCGCCGCCGCGGCCCTTCTCACCCCGGTCGCGACCCCGGCGAATCTGGTGGTCATGGAGGCCGCCGGCTATCGCTTCGGCGACTACTGGAAGCTCGGCCTGCCCGTGATGGCGGTCTACGGCGCCGTCGGCATCCTGCTGGTCCCGTTGATCTGGCCATTCTGAGCCGCGTCCCCGGCCAGCAACCAACGGCTCACAGGAGGAGACAGTGGCCGCACCGACCACCCCGCCCCGACCCACGGGCATGACACTGCACCGAAGGCGCGTCCTCGGCGTCGTCGCGCTGGGTGTCGCCGCAGGCCTCATCGGCGGCGCTCTCGGCGGGTTGGTGGTCAGCAACACCGTCGCCCCGAGCGGCGCGTGCGACGCGGTGGCGTTGGCTGAGGCGGCCCTTCCGGCCGTGGTCACCGTGTTCGCGCAGGGGCGCGTGGCGGCAGGCTCGGGCAGCGGCGCGATCACCTCCAGTGACGGGGAGATCGTCACCAATGACCACGTCATCGCGACCGCGGCGCCCCAGGGGATCAGCGTGCTGCTCACCAGCGGCGAGCTGATGCGGGCCACCCTCGTCGGGACAGACCCGAAGACCGACCTGGCGGTGCTGAAGATCGACGCCACCGGCCTGCCCACGCTGGCCCTGGCCGACGACTCGACGCTGCGGGTCGGCGAGCGCGTCGTCGCGCTCGGCGCCCCCCTGGGACTGTCCGGAACAGTGATCGCGGGCATCGTCAGCGCGCTGGACCGCGACGTCCTCGCCCCGGTGACCGGGGGAGGGTCCACCGTCCTGGCCGGGACGATCCAGACGGACGCCTCGATCAACCCCGGCAACTCCGGAGGCCCGCTGGTGGACTGCTCGGGCCGCCTGGTCGGGATCAACACCGTCATCTCCACGGTGCCGGACGCCTCGGGTGTTGCAGGCGGCGGGAACGTCGGCATCGGCTTCGCCGTCCCCGCCCGGACGGTCAAGCGCATCACCGAGGAGCTGGTCGCCAACGGGCGCGCGACCCACCCGTACCTGGGGTTGGCGTTCGTCGAGATCCCCCCGATCGCGGCCGCGCGGTTCGGGGCGGAAGCCGGACTCTACGTCCAGACGGTCGTCCAGGGAGGGCCGGCCGACAGGGCGGGCGTTCGGGTGGGTGACCTGATCGTCAAGGTCGACGGCGGCCCGGCAACCTCGTTTGGCCTAGGCCGGCTGCTCGCCACCGCCGACGTCGGCGACCGGGTCGAGTTCGCGCTCGTCGGACCGGGTCGGCAACAGCCTGACACGGTGACGGTCGTCCTGGAAGAGGCGCCGTAGCCCCTCACCGAGCCAGGGTCGCCGTGGATCACCCGTGGCGGGTGATGCATCTTCCGGGCCCGACGGCGAGGGTGGCGTGTGAGAGCCGCGCGCCCAGCGCGGTCGCGTCCTTCGAAGGAGAGCCAACCGCATGTCCGAACTGATCATCATCGGCTACGACGACCACGCCACCGCCCAGCGCGCCAACGACAAGGTGCTGCAGCTGCAGCGCGACTTCGTGCTCAACCTGACCGGCCTCGCCGTCGTCCGCGTCGATGACGACGGCAAGAAGCACATCGACACCCCCGGCTCGATCGTCGGTGCCTCCGCGGCGTCCGGTGCGATCTGGGGCGCAATCATCGGCATGCTGTTCTTGGTGCCCGGCTTCGGTCTGCTGTTTGGCGGGGCGTGGGGCGCGCTGATGGGCGCCGCCGGCAAGTCGGGCATCAACCGGAGCCTGCGCGACCGCGTCGACGGCCTGCTGGAGCCCGGCAAGGCGGCCCTGGTCGTCATGGCCTCCAAGATCACCGAAGACAAGTTCGCGGCCGCGATGGCCGAGTTCGGCGGCACCGTGTTGAAGACCTCCCTTTCGGAGTCCGACGAGAAGGAACTGGCCGAGGAACTCGGGGGAAACTGACTCCCGGGTTCATCGTCGGGGTGGGCCTGCCCGTCCGGGTCCACCCCACGCAGGCCCGCTCGGGCCGACTCCCGCACCTGCAAGAAGTAAGGATCACCGATCGTGTCTCTGGGCCCCGTGGAATACGCCCTGTTCGCCTTCGAGGGCAACAGGTTCACCGGCGACATCGTCCCGGCGCTGACCGAGTTGGTGGACGCCGGCACTGTCCGCATCATCGACCTCGCGTTCATCCTCAAGGAGTCCGACGGCTCCGTCCTCACGTTGGAACTGGACGACCTGCCCGCCGACGCCGCCGAGGCTTTCTCCTCCCTCGAGCACGAGGTGGACGACCTGCTCAACGCAGACGACCTGCTCATCGAGGCCGAGGCCCTGCCGCCAGGAACCTCGGCGGCCCTCGTAGTGTGGGAGAATCTCTGGGCCAAGCGGCTCGCCGACGCGGTGCGTGCCTCGGGAGGTGCCCTCATGGACCACGGACGCGTCGACCCCGAGCTCGCCGAGGCTGCCATGGCTCTCTACCTCGGCGCTGACGAGCGCTGAGCCGCCCTCATCAACAGGAGACAGCGACATGATGCGAGCACGACGCCGCGGCCCCGGCTTGATCGGGACAGCCGCCCGCACGGCGGTCATCGCCGGTACGGCAACGAGAGTCTCCGGGAACGTGGCCGCTAAGCAGCAGGCCGCCGCCGCCCAGCAGCAGGAGTTGGCGGCGGCCCGGGCGCAGGCCCAGCAGGCGGCCCTCGACGAGGCTGCCGCAAGGGCGGTGGCAGCCCATCAGCAGCCCGCCCCCGCGCCTACGGCGTCCGCGGCGCCCGCGCCTGACGACGCTCTGGCTCGGCTGGAGCGGCTCGCCCAGCTGCACCAGCAGGGCCTGCTCTCGGACGAGGAGTCCTCGGCCGCCAAGGCCAAGCTGCTGGGTCTCTGAGCCCCGGGGCGAGCCGTGGCGACCGCGTTGGAGGACCTGCGTCTGCACGTACGATACGACGAGGGTTCGGGGCCGGTGATCGTGCTGTTGCACGGCATCAACTCCAACGCCGAATCGTGGCGCACGGTCGTCGACACCATTGGCCCGGAGTATCGGGTGATCGCCGCCGACCTGCTCGGGTTCGGCGAGTCGCCCAAGCCCGACGACATCGACTACACCGCCGACCAGCACGCTGCCGTGCTGGCGGCCACGCTGGACGACCTCGGAGTCACCGAGCGGTTCGTGCTCGTGGGGTATTCCATGGGGGGCAACGTCGCCATCCGCTATGCGGCGACGCACCCCGACCGACTCCGCCGCCTGTTCCTGCTCGCGGCGCCCTTCTACCTACCCCCCGAGGTCTACTCGCGCGCCTCATTCGGGTGGCACTACGCCCAGGCACGGTTCTTCCAGTGGATGTGGCGGCTCGTGGGGCGGCAGAAAGAGCGCGACACGCTGGCGTACGGGCTGGCGTCCGGCCCTCTTGCGGAGACCATGCGCGACTTCCTCAAGACCGGTGACGTCGCCGCCCACTGGGACGTGATGCAGAAGAACCTGGCCAACACGGTGTCTGCCGCTACCTTTGCCGAGGACCTGCCGAAGTTGACGATGCCGACCGTGTTCGCGCTCGGTATCCGCGACCCCATCGTGCGGCCCGACCAGACCATGGCGCTGCGACGGCTCAAGCCGACGCTCGAGGTCCGGCGGATGGTCGGGCTGAGCGCCGACCACATGCTCCTGATCAAGGCACCCGCCGAGGTGGCCGAGGAGATCCTCGCCGACGAAGTGCGCACCCTGCATGTCCGTCACCACCGCGGCACTGGTGCTCCCGTGGTGCTCCTGCCCGGCTTGGGCGAGGACGGCCGGCGCTGGCTCCCGGTGGCCGACCGCCTCGCCGCCCGGCGCGAGGTGGCGGTGCTCGACCTGCTCGGCTTCGGGGAGTCGCCTCGCCCGCTGTCGAGCCACTACACGCTGGAAGATCACGCGGCGGGCGTCCTGTCCACGGTCGCGGCGCTGTTCGGTGACGTGCCGGTGACCCTTGTCGGACGCGGGCTTGGAGCGAGCGTGGCACTGGAGTGCGCCGCGGCGTCCCCCCACCACGTCAGCGACGTGGTGGCGTTCGCCCCCGCCCTGGTCGACCCTACGACGGCCGGTAACGGCCAGCGTTCCGACCCCGCGGTGGCCGGGCTCATCGCCGTCCGGGAGACCTGGGCGGAGCTGGTCCGTGACGAACGTGCCCAACGACTCTCGGGGGAGCGGCTGGAAGCCGAAGTGGTGCCCACGCTGCGGTCAGTGGACACCGTCCTCGCCACGGACGCCGGCGCGCTGCTCGCGCGCCAGGCACGCCCGGTCCGCGTGGTGCTCCCCACCCGAGACCCCGTGACGCCCCGGGACTGGCTGGCCGCCGAGGCCGCGAGGCGCCCGGCGCTGGACGCCGTGGCCGTGGACGGGGACGCCGCCTACCCCTACGAACACCCGGACGCCGCCGCCGCCCTGATCGAGGGCAAGCAGGTGCCGGACGCCGACGCTGCGCCCCCTGACGCCCGTGTGGCACGGCCAGAACTGGCCCCGGCGAGGGGGCCCGAGGCGTCCGTGCGCGGGCCTGGCTACCTGGCCCGGCGCCTCCTGGGGGGCGCCAACGCGCAGTTGATCAGGCACGGGTTGCTGGCCGTGCTGGCCGGTCTGTTGCTGCTGCTGCTCCCCGTGCCCGTGCCACCGCGCCTGCTCGCGTGGGGATTCGCGCTGTGGCTGCTGGTGTCGTCCATCCAGACCATCGCCGGGGCGGTCGGCCTCAAGCGCAACGGTAACGCCGCGCTCGGGTGGCTGCTGATCGGCCTGGTCAGCCTGCTGTTCGCGGGCTTCCTCGCCCTCAACGACGCCTTCGCGCTCGGTCTGGTCCGGTGGGCCGTGGCCGGCTGGGCGCTCGTACGCGCTGCGACAACGCTGTTTGCGGCGTGGCGGGCGCCGACCCTGCCGGGACGCCGACTCTGGCTGGTGCTCGAGGGGCTGCTGGCCGCGGTGGTCGGGGTCGCCATCCTGGCCGTACCCGATCTGGGCGGACGCCTGCTGCGGTGGGTGCTGGGGGGCTACCTCACGGCGTCCGGGGCGGCATCGCTGGCCCTGGCCCGGCGCGCACATGTGCGCACCAAGCAGCGGATCGAGGAGTACGTCACCACCCCCGCCCCCGTGGATCAGGCCGCCAGCTGAGCGGATCGGTCCGCCGCGATCAGGTGGTCGACCAGCGCCTCGGTGATGGGTTGACCGGTCTCGATCTCCACGAAGAGCCATTGGCCGGCCGGGTTGACCTCAAGGAAGAGCAACTGGCCGTCGGGCGCCACCCGGAAGTCGGCGGCCCCGTAGACGATCCCCAGCGCGCCCATCAGCCGACCCAGGCCCGCGGCCACGGCGGACGGCAGCTCGCAGGCGGTGATGCGGGCCGCCTGCGTGTCGAGCCGGACGTCGTACTCGAACCGCGCGTCGCTGACCGCGATCCGCGCCGGGAACAGCTTCCTCCCGACCACCGTCACCCGGACGTCCACACCGCCGTCGATCCGCTCCTGGAAGATGACCGGAGCCAGGGCCACGTTGTCGAGCAGCGCGATGTCGGCCTCGCGGACCGGGCGCGTCTCGCGCCAGGTCGCGGGTGTAGCCGAGAACGGCTTGAAGACGGCTGCCCCGTGCACGGCCTCGAGGAAGGCGCGCGCCTGCGCCGGGTCGTTCGTCATGCACGTCCGCGGGACTTTCAGGCCGCAGGCCGCCGCGAGCTTGAGCTGCAGCATCTTGGCCGAGGCCGCCTCGTCACGGACCGGGTCGTTGACCCAGTGCGCGTCGAGGCAAGCCCACAGGCCGGCGACCATCGCGGCCGTTTCGCCCAGGGCGAAGTGCCGGTCGTCGCCGAGCGTGATGCGGTCGTCGAGGGTGAAGGGCT
>JBKHWW010000187.1:0-15228 GCA_046566345.1 Actinomycetes bacterium | reverse complement strand
CAGCACGTTCGGCGTCCCGCTCACGTCGGCCAGGGACGACCCCGGACCGACCGTGCCGGTGGGCACCACGTAGACCGTGGACGCCGTCTCGATGAAGTCGCAGTCACGGGTGAGCGTGCCCAGTTCGATCATCACGGTCGCGTTCGCGCCGAACGACTGCCCGTTCAGCTGGAAGCCCGTGGCGTCCACGCGAGCCGCCGGCGGCATCGCCACCGCGAGCCCCATCACCAGCGAGAGCGCCGCAAGCAATGCGGTGGTCGCGCGTGCGCGTGGGGGTGAAGCAAGGTGGTGGGCTCGCATGGAAGGCTCCCTGGGGTCAGGTGGGGTGGGCGGGTGGTCTGCCAACGGGTCTGGGCGGGACGGTAGCGGGCCGATCATCCCCTGACCAGGGGTAGCCCTCATCCCGGACCCTGGGCCGGCGCTTAGGCCCGCACCGCGGCCCAAGCCTCGGGGGTCAGGGCAGGGCGGCGTCCGTCAGTCGGTGGCGGGACACGAAGCGAAAGCGGTCCCCGCGGAACACCGACCTAGTCCACTCGACCACCCGACCCGAGGCGTCCCAGCCGGTGCGGTGCACCAGCAGCATCGGCAGGCCGGTGTCGACGCCCAGTAGGTCGGCCTGGAGCGGGTTCGCCAGCATGGTCTCGACCGTGTCCTCGACGGTGACGATCTCGATGCCGTAGGCCTCGCGCAGCGTCCGGTACAGCGACGAGAGCTCTTCCAGGCGCTCGGCCAGACCCGGCAGCGGGCCGGGCACGTGCGCGATCTCGTGGGCGATCGGCTCCTCGAAGGCCGTCCGCAGCCGCTCGACGCGGTGGATGGGGCTGCCTGGCGCCAGCCCGAGTCGCTCGCAGACCTCCCCCTGTGCGGACACCTCCTGAACGTCGAGGACCACACTGCCCGGGCGCCAGCCCTCAGAGTCGAGATCTTGGGAGAACGACGTCAGTGGGCGCAACTGCATCAGTTTCGGACGGGCAACGAACGTGCCCCGTCCCTGCTCTCGCTGCAGCCGCCCGTCCACCACCAATTCGGCAATGGCCTGGCGGACCGTCGTGCGCGACGTCTCGAAGCGGCTGGCCAGTTCGCGCTCGGTGGGCACTGCGGAGCCCTGCGGGAGGTCCGCGATCAAGTCGAGGATGCTGCGTTTGACGCGGTAGTACTTGGGAACCCTCACCCCATCTTCCCCACGAGCCATGAGACCCTCCTGCTCCGCATTGGACTAGACCAACGATAGCGCGCGTGAGGCGGCGTCTTGACACGCTGATTGGTCTATGCCAATCTTCTGGTGTTGGTCTATACCAATCGAGCAGTGCACCAGCCTTAACCCCGGATTACCGGACGATCGGATCGGCGAGGAGAACCACATGACTACCGAAACACGAGCCAGCGAGAAGCGCGCTGGCCTCCACATTCCAGGATTCGCCCAGCTACAACGCCTGGGCAAGAGCCTGATGCTGCCCATCGCTCTGCTGCCCGCCGCCGGCATCTTGCTGCGCCTGGGCCAGGACGACCTTCTCGGCCAGATCGAGTGGCCGGTCATCGGCCCTTTCTTCGACGCGATGAGCGCCGCGGGCGGCGCGGTCTTCGCCAGCCTGCCCCTCCTCTTCGCCGTCGGCGTGGCGATCGGCTTCGCCAAGAAGGCGGACGGCTCTACGGCCCTCTCGGCCGTTGCCGGCTAACCTCGTCATCGAGGCAGTGTTCACCTCGATGTCGCCGATCGTGCTCGCCGGGGTCACGACGCCGTCGGGCGAACAGGCCACCATCAACTACAGCGTCTTCGCCGGAATCGCAGTGGGCCTGGTGACCGCGTGGCTGTTCGACAAGTTCCACACCATCCAACTGCCGGCCTACCTAGGGTTCTTCGGCGGACGCCGGTTCGTCCCGATCGTCGTCTCGCTGGCCACCCTGTTCCTGGGCTTCGCGCTGAGCTACTTCTACCCCCTGTTCAACACCGGCCTGACCTCGTTCGGCTACTTCATCGGCGGCACCGGCGTCTTCGGCGCGTTCGTCTATGGGTTCGCCAACCGCATGCTGATCCCGATCGGCCTGCACCACATCCTCAACACCTACATCTGGTTCCTCTACGGCGAGTACCAGGGTCCCGCCGGCACCGTGACGGGCGAACTCACTCGGTTCGCCGCCGGGGACCCGACCGCCGGGCTGCTCACCTCGGGCTTCTACCCGATCCTGATGTTCGGCCTCCCGGGCGCCGCGCTGGCGATGATCCACGTCGCACGCCCGGCCCAGAAGAAGATCGCGGTCGGCATCCTGTCCGCAGCCGGCCTGACCGCGTTCCTCACCGGCGTCACCGAACCGCTGGAGTTCGCCTTCATGTTCGTGGCGTTCCCGCTGTACCTGATCCACGCGACGCTGACCGGCTTGTCCCTGGCGATCGCCCATGCGCTCAACATCCACCTCGGCTTCTCGTTCTCCGCCGGCCTGATCGACCTCCTGCTCTACGGCACGGCCCCCGCGGCTCAGAACATCCCGCTGCTGATCGCCATGGGCGTGGCCTTCTTCGTCCTCTATTACGTGATGTTCCGGTTCGCCATCGTCAAGTGGAACATGCGCACCCCGGGCCGCGAGCCCGAGGACGAGTTCGCCGCCGCCCAAGCCGCCAACGCGACCGACGAGGCGACTTCGGCCTCCGCCGCGGGCGCCTCCGGAGCTACGGGCACGGAGTCCGCCCTCGCAGAGCAGCTCATCGACGCGTTCGGCGGTCGGGCAAACCTGGTCAACGTCGACGCCTGCATCACCCGCCTGCGGATGGAGGTCGCCGACAAGTCCAAGGTGAGCCACGCCCGCCTCAAGTCCCTCGGCGCCGCCGGCGTCATCGAGGTCGGCAACAACGTCCAGGCCATCTTCGGCACCCAGGCTGACGCGCTCAGGAACGCGATCACCGCCGCGCTCGCCGGAGCCGCGCCCGCCGCGTCCGCCCCGATCACGCCCGCCCCGATCACGCCCGCCGCGATCACGCCCGCCGCGTCCGCCACCGCGACCGTAGCGTCTCCGGAGAAAGCCCCCGCGCCGGCCCACATGCCCACCACGACGACCGTGCTCGCGCCCGTCCAGGGACGCGTGGTGGCCCTCGACGAGGTCCCCGACCGCACGTTCGCCGCCGGCATGGTGGGAGCCGGCCTAGCAATCGACCCCCCGCGGGGCGTTCTCGAGGCGGTCGCCCCGGTGAGCGGGAAGCTCGTTCAGCTGTGGCCGCACGCCTATGTCGTCCTGACCGCCGACAAGGTCGGCGTCCTCGTCCACCTGGGGCTGGACACCGTTCAGCTCAAGGGGGAGGGGTTCACCCTGCACGCCGCCAAGGGTGACCAGGTCGAGCAGGGTCAGCCCATCGTCACCTACGACGTGCCCGCTGTGGAAGCCGCCGGCCGCAACCCGATCATCCCCGTGGTGGTGATGGACGCCAAGGCGTCCGCTCTCGACGACCTCGCCGCCCCCGGCACGGACGTCTCCGCTCAGGCCGCCCTGTTCACGTTGACCCGCTGAGCCGGCCACCCCGAGAACGCAAAGGACCAGACACCATGGAAATCGTCATCCTCCACGACACCCGCGAGATCGGACGCCTCGCCGGCGACGCCATCGCCGCGCTGCTCGACCGCAAGCCGGACGCCGTGCTCGGCCTCGCCACGGGATCCTCTCCCCGGCCTGTCTACGACGACCTCGTCAGCCGGTACGACAAAGGCGAGCTGTCCTTCTCGAAGGTGCGCGCGTTCACACTCGACGAGTACGTCGGGCTGCCCGCGGACCACCCGGAGCGCTACCGGAACGTCATCGACACCGAGTTCGCCTCGCGCGTCGACTTCGCGCCCGGGGGGGTCCAGGGGCCGGACGGGCTGGCCGACGACGTGCCCGGGGCCTGCGCGGCGTACGAGGCCGCGATCGTCGAGGCCGGCGGGGTGGACCTGCAGATCCTCGGGATCGGCACCGACGGGCACATCGCCTTCAACGAGCCGGGTTCGTCGCTGGCGTCCCGGACGCGGATCAAGACGCTGACCCGGCAGACCCGCCTCGACAACGCGCGCTTCTTCGATGGAGACCCGGACGCCGTCCCGACGCACTGCCTCACCCAGGGCCTGGGGACAATCATGGACGCTCGGCACATTGTGTTGATCGCGACGGGGCGGATCAAGTCCGAGGCCGTCCACCAGCTGGCCGAGGGCGCGGTCAGCGCCCTGTGGCCGGCCACGATCCTGCAGCACCACCCGCACGTGACAGTGCTGGTGGACGAGGCCGCCGCGAGCCGCCTCCAGCTGGCCGATTACTACCGCGAGACCTACGTGGGCAAGCCCGCGTGGCAGCGCGTGTGACGAACCGAGACGGAGAGAACACCATGCTGATCACCGCGGACACCGTCGCCACCGGGAGCGAGATCCTCCGCCCCGGCTGGATCGAGGTCGACGGACCACGCATCTCGGCACTCGGCTCGGGTGAGCCGCCCCGTCCACTGACGGGTGCCGATCTCGCCCTGGGGAGCGTCACCGTGGTGCCCGGTTTCGTCGACATGCACGTGCACGGCGGCGGCGGGGGGGCCTTCCCCGTCGCCACCGCCGCGGAGTCGGAGGCGGCGGTCGCGCTGCACCGCACTCACGGCACCACGACGACCATGGCATCTCTGGTCTCCGCCCACCCGGACGAGTTGCTGCGCGAGGTGAGCGTCCTGGCCGAGCAGGTGCAGGACGGCCTCCTGGCCGGAATCCACCTGGAGGGGCCCTGGCTGTCGCCGCTGAAGCGGGGTGCCCACCAGCCCGACACGCTCAGGCGTCCGGACCCCGCGGAGATCGCCCGCGTCCTCGCCGCGGGCAAGGGTGCAGTTCGGATGGTCACCCTGGCACCAGAGTTGGACGGCGGGCTGGACGCGATCCGTCAGATCGTGGACGCCGGCGCCGTCGCCGCGATCGGGCACACGGACGCCTCGTATGAGCAGGCCAGGCAGGCGATCGCCGCGGGCGCCACGGTGGCGACGCACCTGTTCAACGCGATGAGGCCTATCCACCACCGGGAGCCTGGGCCCGTGGTCGCGCTCCTCGAGGACGCCGGCGTCACCGTCGAGTTGATCGGGGACGGGGTTCACCTTCATCCGACTCTGTACCGCGAGGTGTGCGAGCGCGTGGGGCCATCGCGGGTGACGCTGGTGACGGACGCCATGGCCGCGGCCGGGATGCCGGACGGCCCGTACACGCTCGGAGCCCTCGCCGTCGAGGTCGTCGGGGGCGTCGCGCATCTGGCGGGCACTGACACCATTGCCGGAAGCACCGCGACCATGGACGACCTGTTCCGGTTCGCGCTGGCTCACGGCCCAGCGGACGGCGACGAGGCGCTGACGTGGGCGGTTGCGCAGACGTCGGTCAACCCGGCGCGCGCGGTCGGGTTTGCCGAGGCAGGGTTCCGGGCGGGCGCACCCGCGGACGCCGTCGTGCTGGACGCCGAGGCGTCCGTCACCGGCGTACTCTGCGGCGGCCAGTGGGTACGGCCGCTCAGCTGACCGGGCCCCGCGTCGTCGCGGTGAGCGCCTCGTTGACGTCGAAGAACAGCATGCGGGCCCCGGTCACCCCGAAGCTCTTCAGCCGCTGGGTGTGCATCGCGGCGTACGCGCGGGCGGACTCCTCGTCGGCGAACAGGTAGATCCCGCCGGCGGTCTTCTCGGTGGCGTTCTCGGTCCAGATCTTCCACACCAGTCCCGGCTCGACGCTGATGCTGGCCGCGAGGTCGGCGTACGCCTGGGACATCTCATCACCGAACGGCCCCTCGGTGGGAAAGTCGATCTGGAAGAGCGTGGCCATGATGATTCCTTCCGTTGGGTCGCCCGCCATTGTGCTCCCGGACCGGCCCCGGTGTCTCTACGACCGATGCGGCCCCTCGGCGATTTCTTCGACCAGCTTGCTGTTGAAGGCGGGCAGGTCCCTCGGCGTCCGGCTGCTCACCAGCCCCTGGTCGACCACGACCTCCTCATCGACCCAGGAGGCGCCGGCGTTGACGAGGTCGGTCCGCAGGCTCGGGTATGACGTCATCGTCCTGCCGCGGACCACGTCAGCGTCCGTCAGGATCCAAGCGCCGTGACAAATCACGCCAACGGGCTTGCCCTTGTCGAAGAACGCCTTGGCGAAGGCCACCGCGCGATCGTCCATGCGGAGGTGGTCGGCGTTGACGACGCCGCCGGGGAGCACCAGGGCGTCATAGTCGGCTGGATCGGCTGCGCTGGACTCGAGGTCCACCTTCGCCTGGTGACCCCTCTTGCCCTCGATGGTGCCGGACTTCGGGGCTACGAGAACCGCCTCGGCTCCTGCGGCCGTGACGGCCTCCCAGGGGGAGGTGAGCTCAGAGTCCTCGTACCCGTCGGTGAGGAGGAAGGCGATGCGCTTGCCGTCAAGTTCAGCCATGAGGGTTCCCTTCGTGTCGATCGTCGGTTCGTTCCGTTCTAGTAGCCCACCACGTCCAACTCAAACGTCGGCGGGCGAGCCGAGCTGACGCGGACGCCAAGACTTCCCCGGGCGGGGACCCCGGCGTCGTGAAAGAGTCGCCGGGTGGATCACTTCTCGTACCGGGGCATGACCTTTCCCGTCGACGACAGCGGGCCCAGCGACGCGGACGCCGGCCACACCGTCGTCCTGCTGCACGGTTTCCCCGAGACGCGCGCGTCGTGGCAGGACGTGGCCGCACGCCTCAACGACGCCGGCCTGCGGACGCTGGCTCCCGACCTACGGGGGCTGCCCGCGAGCGCACGTCCGCGCCGTCGTCGCGACTACCGGGTGGAGCGGCTCGTCGAGGACGTCCACGCTCTTCTGGACGCCGCCGGTCTCCCCAGCGCCCACCTCGTCGGCCACGACTGGGGCGGCGGCGTCGCCTGGGAGGCTGCGCTTCGGCGTCCCGACCGGGTGCGCAGCCTGACCGCGTTGACCACGCCGCACCCGTCGGCGATGCTCTGGTCGCTGGCCAGGAGCGCACAGGGCCTGCGCAGCTGGTACATGCTCGCGGTGCAGGTGCCGCGGCTGCCCGAGGCACTCTTCGCGTGGGGACTGCAACGCGAGGGCCTGCAGTCACTGGACCTGCCGGAGAAGTACCGCGTCGCCTTCGAGGAGCAACTGCGCAAGCCGGGAGCGATCACGGGCGCGCTCGCACCGTACCGGGCGCTTCTTCTGTGGCCCTCACCGCACACGACCCGTTCGCACGGTGCCGTCGCCGTGCCGACGACCTACGTCTGGTCACGCCACGACCCCTACCTCGGCCCCCGCGCCGCCCGCCGGACCGCGCACTACTGCACCGGCCCCTACCGATTCGTCGAAGCGGACGCCGACCACTGGCTCCCCGAGAAGCACCCCGACCTCGTCGCCGACGTCGTCCTCGATCGCGTCGCAGGGTGATACCAGGCCGGCCGGTTTCGTCCGGCGTACCGTGGTCCACGAGGTGACAACGATGAAACGCGCCGAAGCTGTGCCCGAGATACACGGATCAGTGCGCCCGGAGTTCCAGGCCGTGCGCGCCGCGTTCGAGGAGAACTTCGCGCGCCGCCGCGAGATCGGTGCGTCGTGCTGCGTCTACCACGACGGAGAGAAGGTGGTGGACCTGTGGGGCGGCGTCCGCGACCGGGCGACCGGTGCGCCGTGGGAAGCCGACACGATGACGCTGGTCTATTCCTCGACCAAGGGGATGGCTGGCCTGGTGATGGCGCTGGCGCATTCGCGGGGCTGGCTCGACTACGACGCGCTGGTCAGTAGCTACTGGCCCGAGTTCGCTCGTAACGGCAAGGAGCGCATCACGGTGCGGCAACTCCTGGCTCACCAGGCCGGGCTGTTCGGCTTCGACGAGCCGGTCGATCGCGCCGTGGTCGCCGACCTCGACAAGCTGGCCGGGATCATGGCTGGGCAACGTCCCGAATGGGAGCCCGGGACGCGGCAGGCCTACCACGCCATCAGCCTCGGCTTCTACGAGGGTGAGTTGATCCGTCGGGTCGACCCGCACCACCGCACCCTGGGCCAGGTTTTCGCCGACGAGATCGCGCGGCCGCTTGACCTGGACTTCTACATCCGGCTACCCGCCGACCTCCCCGACAGCCGGCTCGCGCCCCTGGTCTCGCGCTCGCCCTGGCTCAACCTGCTGGAACTCTCGCCGCGCATGTTGCTGGCCGCCTTCGACAAGCGCTCCGTCCTGTACCGCTCGCTGATCACCAATCCGGGCACACTGCTCGGTCACGACCCTCAGCGCATCTTCTCGCGCGACCTGGAGGTGCCCTCCGGAGGCGGGGTGGGCAACGCGCGCGCTATCGCGCACGCCTACGGCGTGTTCGCCACCGGCGGAGCCGAACTGCAGCTCCGGCCCGAGACTCTCCGCGAGATCGAGGCCCCGCCCGCGCCACCGACGCTCGGCTTCCGGGACGAGTGCATGGGCGGCGCCGACATCCGCTTCTCGCTCGGCTTCATGCGGCCGGCGCCGGACTGGTCCTTCGGCGGGCCGCGGTCGTACGGCGCACCGGGGGCGGGCGGCTCGTTCGGCTACGCCGACCCGGACGCCCGCCTCGGCTACGCGTATGTGTGCAACCGCATGGGGCGCTCTCAGGACGACCCGCGCGATGTCGCCCTCCGCCGCGCCATGACCGCCAGTCTGTCCGCCCCGGCCTGACCCTCCAACCCGCACCCGCCGTGGGAGAAGGACTATCCTCACCCCGTGCGGCTCACGAAGTGGCTCGGACACCCGGCCCGGGTCATACCTGCGGCCTACCTCGTGGCCATCGCCGTGGGGACACTCCTGCTGCTGCTCCCGATCGCCGCCCAGGATGGACGCCCTCCTGGCCTGCTTGAGGCGTCCTTCACCGCAGTCTCCGCCCTGTGCATCACAGGCCTGACGATCGTGGACACGGCCACCTACTGGAGCCCGTTCGGCCAGGTCGTGATCATGCTGCTGATCCAGGTCGGTGGCTACGGCATCGTCACCCTGGCCACCGTGTTCACCCTGGCGGCGACCGGACGCCTCTCGCTGCAGACCTCGATCCTCGCCCGGGAGGAGCTGCACCAGCGCAGCCTCGCCGATGCGCTGCGCCTGCCGGGCCGGATCGGCATCATCATGCTCGCTGCTGAGGCCGTCACCGCCGTGGTGCTGACCTTCTCATTCAGGCCCCACAGCGCCGACTGGGGCACGGCCGCGTGGTACGGCGTCTTCCACGCGGTGTCGGCGTTCAACAACGCGGGGTTCGCGCTGTTCAGCGACAACCTCATCGGGTTCGTCGGCAACGCCAGCATCATCGTCCCGATCTGCGTGGCGATCGTGGTGGGTGGGATCGGGTTCCCGGTCTTGTTCGAGCTCGGACGCCGCTGGCGTCCGCGCAGCTGGCGGAACTTGTCGGCGCACGCCCGGCTCACGCTCGGCGGGACCTTGGTGCTCCTGGTGGCAGGGGCGATCGTCTTCGCGATTGCGGAGTGGACGAATCCGCGCACGCTCGGCCCGATGCCGCTGGGGGACAAGCTGCTGGCCACCCTGGCCGGAAGCGTGTTCCCGCGCACCGCGGGCTTCAACTCGATCGACTACGGCGCCGCGACGGAGGCAACGCTGGGCCTCTACTACTTGCTGATGTTCATCGGTGGTGGCTCGGCGGGCACGGCGGGTGGCATCAAGGTGGGCACTGTCGGCATCATCCTTGCCACCGTCGCGGCCGAGTTGCGCGCCGAGAACCAGGTGCGCGTCGCCCACCGGGCCATCCCGCGGCAGGCGCAGCGCTCGGCGCTCACGGTCGCCACGCTGGCGCTGGCGACCGTCACCCTGGCAACGGCCTTCATCGTCGCCGACGACCGGTTCACCCTGGCGCAGGTGCTCTTCGAGACGCTGTCGGCGTTCGGCACGGTGGGGCTGACCACCGGCATCACCCCCTACCTGCACCCGGAGTCGCAGGTCGTGCTGATGCTGTTGATGTACCTGGGGCGTGTAGGGACGATCTCTATCGCCACGGCGCTCGCCCTCCGCGGGCGCCACCGTCGGTTCCGACTCCCGGAGGAGCAGCCAATTGTTGGGTAGAAGTCACGACCGCCGCCTCGCCGACGAGACCGTCCTGGTCGTCGGCCTGGGCCTGTTCGGCTCGGCCACCGCCCGAGCGCTGAAGGAGATGGACGTCCCGTTCATCGCCGTGACCGAGGACCCTGTGATGGCCGCCCGGTACGCCGACGAGTTCACGCACGTGGTCGAGATGAACCCGGCCGACCGCGAAGCGCTCGAGCAGATCGGCGTCCGGCAGATCAACAAGGCCGTGGTCGCTCTGAGCAAGGTCGAACTGTCGATCATGACCGTGCTGGCCCTGGTCGAGCTGGGTGTCGGAGAGATCTGGGCCCGGGCCGCGACGCGCGAGCACGGCGCGATCCTCGACCGGATCGGCGCCCACCACGTGGTGTACTCCGAGGCGTCCACCGGTCGCCGGGTCGCGCACGCCGTCTCGGGGCAGATGATCGACTACTTCGAGTTCGAGGACGGATTCGCCATCGCGCGCACACGGGCGCCCCAGATCACGTGGGACAAGCCCCTGCGCGACTCGATGGTGCGGACCAAGAACAACGTGACCATCGTGGGCATCAAGCGCCGCGGGCAAGACTTCGTCTACGCCGTGCCGGAGACGATGATTCACCAGGGCGACGAACTGATCGTCTCTGGACGCACCGAGCAGGTGGACGCCTTCTGTCGCGAGCGCTAGGCGCGAGGCACCCAAGGCCGGTAGCGCCACCGCGGGCAGCAGCGTCGACGGTGCGGCGCTCGCGTGCTGATCCCCCGCCGCGGGTGATGTGGCCAGGGGCGACAGGCGGCACCGTGAGGGTGTGACTTCCGTGAGCGGTGGCCGCAGCCAGCGTCGTTCGCGTTGGCTGTCGCCCGTGGACCTGGTCGACGTGTTCGTCTACGTCACGATCCTCAACCTGGCCGTCGAGTACATGCCGGCCGTCATCACCGAGACCTTCACGGTCTCCCTCCTCACCGCCATCATGCTCAAGGTCGTCCTCGAGCTCGTCGTCTGGGTCAAGGACCGGGTCAAGGCTCGCTTCAAGGCCGCGACCACTCCGGTGGGCAAGGTGGCCGCCGCTCTCGCCCTGTGGCTGGTCCTCATCGGGAGCAAGTTCGTGGTCCTCGAGCTGGTCGCACTGCTCTTCGGCGACCGGGTCAAGCTCGGCGGGTTCTTCGCCGTCACCGCGCTCATCTTGGCGCTGATGTTCGCGCGGGCAGGCGTCCGCCGGCTGTTGAACGAGCCAGTCGAGTAATACGCGCACCCGGAGCGCGCTCTTAGGCCAGGCCGGACGCCGCATCCGGGAATCAGCCGGCCGGGGGGCGGCGCACCAGGTCTTCGATGCGCAGCCGCGCAGCCGTGATCCCGTCCTCGTCCCTGACCACAGCACCCAGCTGTTGCGCCCGGGCGGCCATTCCCTCCGTGGCGCGGAGAGCCACGGCCAGATCCGCTGCCCTCAGCCGTCTGAGCGGGGGAGGTGCCACGCCCAGGCGCTGGAGCTGGCGCGCCCAGAACGGTTGGTCGCCGAAGAACGGGTGGATCACCTGCGGGACGCCGGCCCGCAGCGCGGCACCCACGGTGCCGATCCCCCCGTGGTGAACGACCGCAGCCACCAGCGGCAGCAGCGACTCGTAGGGCGCCTCGTCGAGGACCATCACGTCGTCGCCGGCACCCCCCACGCCCAGACCGGCCCAGCCTGCGACGATGATGCCCCGTCGACCGGCCCGGCGTAGGCCGGCGCCGACCTCGGCGGTGAGGGCGGCGGGATCCCGGGTGGTCATGCTTCCGAAACCGACCAGGACCGGCGCGGGGCCGGCGTCCAGAAACGCTTGCAGGGCGTCAGGTGGCTGCCAGTCGCTTGCCGGCGGCGTCCAGAAGCCGAGGGGACGGGCCGACTTGGGCCAGTCGGGCGGGGCGGGGAGCAGGTGCGCGCTCCAGGCGCTGAGGATGCCGTTCGCCGCGATGACATCGGACAGAGGCGTGACGCGTGCCGGGAGCCCCAGGCGCTCAGAGCGCCACTGGGCCACCATGCCGCGCCACGGCAGCTCGACCGCGTCGGTCAGGGACCACGAGGCGCGGGCCAGGAGGGCAGGGGTGAGCGCCGGCGCCACGGGGTTAACGAACGCCGCTGTCGGCGGAGTCAGCGGGACCAGTTGAGCCGGTAAGGCGGGCACTTTGAGCTTCTCGGCGATGGAGCGCCCGCCGAGCGACTTCTGCGTGAAGACGACCGCGTCGGCGGCCGCGTCCGCCAGCTGGGAGAGGTCCTCCAACCAGGCTCGGAGAAAAGGTTTGACCCGGCGAACGGCGGTGACGGCCGCCCAGCCGCCGGCGCCGACGAGGTCGTCCTGAAGCTGGAACAGGCTGTCGTCCAGGCCGACGAAATCGACGCCGATCGCGGCAGCCAGGCCGGCGAACCGCCGCGGCGCCGCGACCAGCGCGCCATGGCCCGCGTCGGTCAGACCGCGAGCGAGGGCCAGGAACGGCTGCACGTCACCTCGGCTCCCCGTGGTGACCAGCAGCGTCCTCATCGTCCCCGTCTTCTCTCTCCTCGGAATGCTGACCCGCGCCTCGCGCTTCGCGTCCGCGTTCGAACCTATCTTGGGGCCAACGACGCGTCTCTCGGCTCAGAACGGCGCGGAGTCATCCGGCGCGGGCTCCGTGGGCGCCACCACAGGCTCATCTGCCGCCTCCGGCGGGAACTCGGGAAGGGTATCGCCGGCCTGGAGCATCACGTAGCTGGTCGGCAGGCGGACCTCCCACGGCTCCCCCACCTGCAGCGGCGGATCGAACTGGGTGCCCAGCTCAGCGTCGGTGTAGACGTCCAGCATGTCGGGATGAGTGAAGAGCGGGAGATAGCCGCCGCCCCAGACGCGTCCCGTCTTGAGGAAGAAGACGACGGGACGCTCGTAACCGGGGTGCACCGGCACCACCACCGACGCGCTGCCCGCCCGCAGGAAGGCCTCAAAGACAGGGTCCGCGCCGGCGGCCAGGGCTGTCTCGTCCCAGCGCTTCGGTCCCGCCCAGTAGTAGGGGTGGAACTGGTAGGTCGCCTGGCCCCAGTCGAAGCCGAGCTCGAACAGGTCGACGACTGCCCCGTTGGCCACCGGTGAGCGCCAGTTGGGCAGTCCGGCCGCGTCTGCCTCCTCGTGGACCACGGTCGGTTTCCCATCCGGGCCGACACGGATCGAGGGGTGCCCGTCTGCCGTGCCTGCCGTCATCAACTCGATGCAGGCGCGCTTGAGCTCGGTGAGTTCGATGGCGCGGTACTGGTCTTCGCGCAGGTTGTGCGTCTGGGCGACGGTACTGCCCGTGCCGAGCGCCCGGGCGGCGGCGACGGCCTGGTCGAAGGCCTGCTTCTGGGCCGCGTAAGCCTTGAGCGCCGCAGCGAAGACGCTGGCCTGCCATCGTTGGAACGCCTCCGCCGTCCGGACGGCGGTGTACACGATCGTGAGGGCGAGCATGCCCGAGAACGTGGCGGACACGGTGACCGGCAGGGACGGGTGAGCCAGCGAGGCGAAGGGTGCCGACGGGTGGAACGGGATGGTGGTGTTGAAGTTGGTATCGATGGTCGCCGGGTCGTTGCCGTTCCCGGTGACCGTGAGGTGGAAGTCCCTATCGCCGACCCCGACCAGGATGCGGTCGACCTCATTCTTCTTCTCGCCCAGGTGGAGCGTGTCGACGAACTGGCGGAAGTTGTTCGACGGGCCGTCGGGCACGTAGACGCCGGCGCCGGTGAGCCGGTAGTCCGCCGGCAGCACGAGGCTGTCGTCCTTCATCACGAGGGCCAGCCCGTTGTCCTTGAGCTCGGTGGGCGGCGCGCCCTCGGGGACGACGATCGACTTGCTGCCGGTCAAGGATTCGACCGGGGGCGGCTCCACGTCGCCGATGTCGTAGAACGCCGCCAGTTGGGCGTAGTTGCCCTCCGAGACGTCCTCGAAACTACGGAACCCCTGGCCCTGTTCGTCGGGCTCCAGCGGCCGCATGGACGTGCGATGCAGCCTCACTGGGTGAGTCGGCTCGACCAGGGCCTCCAGCGCCGCGCTCTCACCCTGCGCGAGGAGGGCGCGGTAGTAGACGGCCGGCTCCGGCGTGGTGAACGACAGCATGAAACGACGGCCATAGTTCATCAGGCGTGCTTCGTACACCTTGTCGAGCCAGCGGTAGATGCCGTTGACATGCCCGGTGCCGGCTTCGTTGTTGAACCCCTGCAGGGACGTCTCCTGCCGTTCGTTGAGGACGGTGAACGACGTGCTCTGCTTGAACGAGTTGCGGACCGTGCTGGAGGCCGTCTCGGTGATGTTCTTCGCGTACTCCTGAGACTGGGAGTCCGTGCTCGACTTCGACGTGTCGAAGGAGGCGCTCGCGGTGGCCGACACCTGCACGGGGCCCCACTTCCCACTCGCGGACACCCCGACGTCCACCGAGGCTGCCTGGCTGGCGGTGCTCTGAGACTGCGCCGCCAACTGGAAGCGCTCGTCGGTGGTGACGCTGCTGGTCTGCTCGCGTTCGGACGCCGTCTCGGTGGTGGTGGTCTGGGTCGTGCGCGCCAGTGTGCGGACCGTGCGTTCCCGCCGCTCCCCCTGCATCACGGTGACGAGATCGGCGATCTCCGACAGTTCGTACCTGCGCAGGTCTTGCTCGACCCGCAGCAGGTCACCGACCACGGGTGGCTTCATGGCACCGCGGTCGAGCGGCACGCGGAACACCGCGGAGCCCCCCTGCGATCCCGCCGTCGCTTCCATCGGCCCCGGCTGAGGCGTCCGTCGGTCGCCCGGTTTGGTGCCGCCTCCCGCCGCGGCCTTCTCCAGGTCGATGATCGGGTGGTACTCGTCGAAAGTGCCCCCCGCCCACCTCTCACGGTTCAGCGCCAGGGACAGCCAGACCAGGAGCAGCACGTGGTAGACCCGAAGGGCATCCACGAGGTAGTTCGTACTGACGTAGCGGTCGCAGCCGCGCGTCGTCTGGGCGTACAGCGAGTCCCACAGGGAGTTCTTCTGGGCGTTGACCCGCTCGAGCAGGTCGGCGGGCGGTGCCTTGGCGAGCAGACGAGCCAGGACCGGGAACTCCCCGGCGAAGTCGGAGGACAGCCCACGCAGCTCAATGCCGCCGGACAGGCGGCCGCGAAGGAACTCCGCGATCGGCTCCAGCGCCCGGATCACCGCGTCGTCGGGGCGGACGAAGTTCGGGCCGGCCGCGAAGTCGGTGGCGACGGTGAGCTTGTCCTCGAACTCGCCCGGACCGAAGAGATC
>JBKHWW010000186.1:0-9354 GCA_046566345.1 Actinomycetes bacterium | reverse complement strand
CGCGCCACCACCGGCTCCTCGGCGAAGGCCATCGGGTCGTTGGCCAGGTTGTGACGGGCAATGTCGACACCTTGTTGCTGGACGTGGTCGACGTCCGCGGTGAAGGTCACCAGCGCCTCGTCAACGTCGGGTCCGCACACCCCCGTCGTGCAGCACAGGGCGGGCTCGAAAACCTGGATCGTAGGCATGGCGCGTTCCTTCACATCGATGATTGTCGATGCCAGCCTGGCCCTTCCATCGACGGTTGTCAATCTCGGCCTGCTCCCCGGCGCTCCGCACCGAGTAGCTTCCCGGCGGCGCCGCGCGGACGCCCAGGTCGTCGAACAGGGACAGCGCCTGGAACACGGTCGCGAGCGGGTGGTAACCGTCGGCGCGGACACGACCCACGCGCAGGGCGAGGTTGACCTTGCCGGGAGCACGGACCTTGAGCCCGTCCACGGTCGACGCCCTGACTGTCATGGGCCTTTCCTACCAGTCAGGCCTGGGCGGGTCGAGGGCGCTGCGCCTGATGCTTGCACCTCACGAGCGTGACTTTCGCCCTGCTCGATATTTTGGCTTACCTGCGAACATCAGTGGGATTGATGTTCTCGGATCGCTCGGCAAATCGAGCGGGGCGAAAGTCACGCTGGACGCTGGCGAGCTGACACAGACGCTTTCGATCCTGCCCCGTGGGACTCCATCGCCGGGCTGCCCGTCACCGCGGCAACTGCTCCGCGATGCGGGCGAAGTCGGCCACCGTGAGCACTTCGCCGCGAGCCTGCGGGTCGACCCTCGCGGCCTCCAGCGCCGATACCGCCGCCACGGAACCGCCGAACAGCTCCGCCAGCGCTCCGCGCAACATCTTGCGGCGCTGCGCGAACGCGGCGTCGATGACCCGAAAGACCTGCTGGCGGGACGCCGTCGTCTCCGGCGGCCTCCGCCGGGAGAGCAACACCAGCCCGGAATCGACGTTCGGCATCGGCCAGAAGACAGTGGGTGGCACGGTGCCGACGCGGGTGGCGGCGGCGTACCAGGCCAGCTTCACGCTGGGCACGCCGTACACCTTGCTCCCCGGGGCAGCGACCAACCGGTCGGCGACCTCGAGCTGCACCATCACCAGCCCTCGCGCCACCGACGGCCACCGCGCGAGCACGTGCAGCAGCACGGGCACGCTCACGTTGTAGGGCAGGTTGGCGACAACGGCGGTGGGCTGCGGATCGGGGAGCTCGCCGACCTCGAGCGCGTCCGCCTCCACGACCAGCAGCCGGCCGGACGCCTCGGGCAGCCGCTCGGCCACCGTGCGCTGCAGCCGGCGGGCCAGCGACGACTCGATCTCGATGGCGGTCACGTGCCGGGCCACCTCGAGCAGGCCGAGGGTGAGCGAACCCAGCCCAGGGCCGATCTCGAGGACGCTGTCGTCGGGCCCCACGCCCGAAGCGGCGACGATGCGGCGGACGGTGTTGGCGTCGTGCACGAAGTTCTGCCCGCGCTGTTTGGTGGGGCGAAGACCAAGCTCGGCGGCGATCTGCCGGATCGTCCTCGGGTCGAGCAAGCCCTTAGCCACGTGACGATCCCCAGTCGCCGAAGAGGGCTGTGGCGTTGGCGTCCAGCGCCGCGCACAGCTCCTCCACCGACTCGCCGCGCACCGCGGCCAGGAACCGCACGGTGTGCGGCATCAGGTAGCTGGCGTTGGGGCGTCCGCGCAGCGGCATCGGCGTCAGGTAGGGCGCGTCGGTCTCGACCAGGATCCGGTCCCGGGGGGTGATCCTGGCGGCCTCGCGCAGGTCCTCGTTCGGCTTGAAGGTCACCGTGCCGGGGAAGGACAGGTGTGCGCCCGCGTCCAGGCACCGCCGCGCGAAGCCCGCATCGCCCGAGAAACAGTGCATCTGGACGCGGTCAGGCCATCCCTCGGCGTCCAGCACGTCGGCCAGGGCCTCGTGGGCGTTCCGGTCGTGCACCACGAGGGCGAGGTCGTGCGCCTTGGCCCACTTGATGTGCGCCGCGAACGACTCGCGCTGCCGATCCCGGCCGCAGCCGTCCTTGACCCAGTAGAAGTCCAGGCCGGTCTCGCCCACCCCTCGGATCCGGTCTGACGTGCCCAGGAGCGCCTCGATGCCGCGTAGCGCCTCGTCGAGGCCCTCCCCCAGCTCGACCGCGTCGTGCGGGTGGATCGCCACGGTGGCGACCACCTCGTCGAGCTCCTCGGCCACCCCGATCGCCGCCCGGGAGCTCGGCAGGTCGAAACCGACGTCCACCAGGCGCCGGACGCCGACCGCGCGGGCGCGCGCCACCGATTCGCGAGGCGTCAACCCCGTCTTGCGCTCCGTGGTGCCGAGGTGGGTGTGGGCGTCCGTCACCGGCACAGGTAGCGGGTCGGGCGCCTCGGGCAGCGCGCGGCGCGTCTGGGGATCGGTCACCGCGTCAGGATAGGGCCGTGGACCTGGGCGCGGCCGCGCCGTCACCAGGGTCAGCCCGCCGACGCCGCCCGACGGGCGGCCACGGCCGCGTCGTAGAGCTCGCCCTTGGCCAGCCCCAGCGACTCCGCCACCTCGGAGACCGCAGCCTTGAGCCGGTCGCCGTCCTCGACGCGCGCCAACACCGCTGCCACCGCTTCCTCGAGGGTGGCCGTCGGCCCGGAGGTTCCGGCGATCACGACGGTGATCTCGCCCCGCACCTCGCCCGTGGCCCAGCGTGCCAGCTCGCCCAGCCCGCCGCGGACCACTTCTTCGTAGGTCTTGGTCAGCTCCCGGCAGATGGCGGCGGGCCGGTCCTCGCCGAAGGCGTCGCGGGCGTCGGCGAGGAAGTCGGCGAGCCGGTGGGGGGCCTCGAAGAAGACCATCGTGCGGTCTTCGCGTGCTAGGGCCGCCAGCCGACGGCGCCGCTCCCCCGCCTTGCGCGCCACGAACCCCTCGAAGCAGAACCGGTCGGTGGGCAGCCCCGAGACGGCCAGGGCGGTCAGCACGGCCGAGGGCCCTGGCACGGCGGTGATCCGGACGCCTTCGGCTATGGCCGCCTGCACCACGCGGAATCCGGGGTCCGAGATGGACGGCATCCCGGCGTCGGTGGCCACCACCACGCGCTCCCCCGCGCGGAGGGCGTCCATCAGGACGCCGACGCGGCTGGCCTCGTTGCCGTCGAAGTAGGACACGAGCCGGCCTCCGGGTTCGATGCCGAGGCGGCGGCAGAGATCTCGCAGCCGCCGGGTGTCTTCGGCGGCGATCACGTCGGCGGAAGTCAGCGCTGCCACCAGGGCCGGGCTGGCGTCCGCGGTATCGCCGATGGGCGTCGCGGCGAGCACGAGGACGCCAGGTTCGGGGGCAGTCACGGCCCCAGTATGGCGAAACGCTCCGGCTAGCATGGCCCGGTGACGACCCTCGACCGGCTGCGCGACGGCGTCCGTGACAACCCGTGGGTCAGTTGGGGCGTCACCCTGGCCATCGGTCTGCTCGCGTTCGTGATCCGCGTCGTCGGGGTCGGCTACCCCAACAAGCTCATCTTCGACGAGACCTACTACGCCAAAGACGCCTGGTCGCTTCTGCAGCACGGGTACGAGGCCGGGTGGGCCGATGGGGCCAACGACCTGGTGGCCTTGGGTGACACCTCGGCGCTCGGTGCCGGCGGTGCGTTCATCGTGCATCCACCCATGGGCAAGTGGCTCATCGCGGCCGGCGAGGCGCTGTTCGGCCTGAATGGGTTCGGCTGGCGGATTGCGGCGGTGATCTTCGGCTCCCTGCTCGTGATGGCCACCATCCGGCTGGCCAGGCGGCTGTCGCGGTCCCTGCTCGTCGGCGCGATGGCCGGCATCCTGCTCACGTTCGACGGTCTCGCCTTCACGATGAGCCGGATCGCCCTCCTCGACATCTTCCAGGCAACCTTCCTGGTAACCGCCGTGGCCGCGCTCGTGGCCGACCGCGACTATCACCGGCACCGCCTGGCCGACGCCCTCGAGGCCAGGGGCTGGGCCAGCCTCGCCGGCCAATTCGGGCCGGTGCTCTGGTGGCGGCCGTGGCGCTGGGTCGCCGGCGTCCTCTTCGGGCTGGCCGTCGCGACCAAGTGGAACTCCGTGTACGTGCTGGCCGTTTTCGGGATCCTCACCGTGCTCTGGGACGTGGGCGCCCGACGCCTGGCCGGCGCAGGCTTCCGTGCGTGGCTGGCGCTGGTGCGCGAGGGCATCCTCGCATTCGTCTCGCTCGTGGTCACCGCGCTGGCCGTGTACGTCGCCTCGTGGTCGGGCTGGCTGACCACCACCGGCGGCTGGGGCCGCGAGTGGGGGCGGAACAACCCCGATCACCCGTGGGTCGGCGCCTTCGGCGAGGCGCTGGCCTCGTTGCTGAACTACCACAACGAGATCCTGGCCTTCCACACCGGCACCTACATCCGGGAGCAAACCCACGCCTACGACGCCAATCCGGCCACGTGGCTGCTGATGCTGCGGCCGACGGCGTTCGACTCGGTCAGCGACATCGCCACGGGCACGGACGGGTGCCAGGGCCCGGGCAACTGCGTGCGCGTCATCGTCGGCATGGGAACGCCCGCGCTGTGGTGGATGGCGGCGGTCGCCCTGGTCGTCGCCGCGATCTGGTGGCTGGCCGGGCGCGACTGGCGGTTCGGCGTCCCGGTGCTCGGTGTGATGGCCACCTGGGTGCCGTGGTTCTTCTCCGCGGACCGGCCGGTCTTCTTCTTCTACACCATCACGATGGTCCCGTTCTCGGCCATCGCGCTGGCGATGGCCCTCGGCATCGCGCTCGGCCCACAGGAGTCGCCCGGACGCCGCTCGGGCGCGATCATCGCCGGCACCGCGGTCGGCCTGGTGGTGGCGAACTTCGCCTGGATCTACCCCGTGCTGACCGACCAGGTGCTGCCACACGGCCAGTGGCTAGCGCGCATGTGGCTGCGCTCCTGGATCTGACCCTTTGCAGAACTGTGACCCACCGTGCACGAATCGTGACCTGTGCGCCCGTGGTGGGTCCAGACGACGGGGCTAGGGTGACTCACGCTCCCGCACCGAGACCACCCCATCGTCAGGAGGTAGCCACCCGTGAGTCGCAGGCGACTGGCCGCGTGCCTGGGCGTTGCCCTGGCGGCCCTCGTCGCGGGGTGCACCGCCCAGCCTGAGCCGACGCCCAGCGCGACCCAGCCGGTGGCGGCGAACGCGCAGAGCGACGTCAACCCGATGCCGCGGGGCCAGGTCCGGGACGGGGGCCTGCCCCGCTTCCCGCTCGCCGCGCTGCCCACCCAATGGAACCCGCGCCACCCGGCGGCCCCCACCGACGGCGTCCTCGACCTCTTCCAGCCGCTGGCCCCGGCGCACTTCTCGCTGGACGCCGCCGGGCGGGCCGCCGGCAACCCCGACTTCGTCGCCTCGGCGCAGGCCAGCCACCAAGGCCCCACCGTCGTCACGCTCGCGTTGAACCCGAGCGCCGTGTGGGGCGACGGGCAGCCGATCACCGCCGACGACTGGGTGGCGACCTGGAGGGCGGCGACCGGCCAGGTCGCAGGCGTGTCGCTCGCCTCCACAGCGGGCTGGGACCGCGTGGCCGCCGTGAGAGCCGGCTCGTCGGCCACCGAGGTGGTCGTCACGTACCGCGGCATCGACCCCGACTGGGCAGAGGCCCTAGCAGCCGGGCCGGTGCGGGCGGCGTCCGTCGCGAACGGCGCGGCGTTCTCGTGGGACGAACCCAACAGCGCCTACCTGGCCGGCCCGTTCGTGGTCGCCCACCTGGACCCGGTCCAGGGGCTGGTGACCCTCGAGCCCAACCCGCGCTGGTGGGGTGACCCGCCGAAGTTGGAACGTCTGATGTTCCGGACGGTCCAGCCCGAGTCGCTGGCGGCGTCCTTCCAGCACAACGAACTCGACGTGTGGGAGACCGGCGTGTCTAACGCGCGGCTGCAGCAGGCGCGCGCGGCCGCCGACACCGCGGTGCGCATCGCGCCCGGAACCGCGGGGCGCACGCTGCGGCTGGCGACCGACGGCATCCTGGCCGACACGGCGTTGCGGCGCGCCGTCTTGTTGGCGCTGGACCGCGACGGTGTGGCCCAGGAGGCCCTGGGCCACACCGTCCGGGCCCCGCTCACGTGGTCGAACGGCCTGGTGCTGCCCACCCAGCCGGGCTACGTCGACCAAGCCCGCGCGACCGGGCTCGGGTACGACCGGTCCCAGGCCGCGCAGGTGTTGGAGGGCACCGGCTGGACGGCGGCGTCCGGCACGCGCACCAAGGACGGCCGAGCCCTCACCCTGACCTTCTCCTCGTCACCGGATGACCCCCTGGCGGCGAGCGAACTCGCCTCGCTGACGACCCAGCTGGCCGACGTCGGGGTCGTCCTGACACCTACCCAGGCGGACGCCGACCTCACGGCCCTGACCGTACCCGTCAGCGCGTTCCCGCTGGCGCACCTCCCTGCCGCCGCGCTGACCGACCCGGCGCTCGCCGACCCCGTCCACCGGGTGGCGACCGAGGTGGACGCCGTGCGCCGCGCGGACCAGGCCAGCCAGCTCGCCCGGCTGCTCTGGCAGAACGTCACCGAGATCCCTCTGTACCAGTCACCCCAGTTCGTCGCCGTCCGCAACGGCGTCGCCAACCTGGGGGCGCCCGGCTACGCGACCACCCACTGGGAGGACGTCGGCTGGTCGTCGTGAGCGCCGCCCGGCGCGGACGGACGCAGGCACCACCCTCTCCTGGGAGTACATTGCAGCCGTTTGGCCAGTCGGCGGAAGGTGTTGGGGATGGCTCTGTGGAAGCTCCACGGTGACGGTTCACTGCAACCCGGGGCGGTGGTCGCCCCCGACGAACGGCTGAGCTGGGGCAAGACGGTCGGCCTGGGCACCCAGCACGTTGTCGCCATGTTCGGCGCGACCTTCGTGTTCCCGCTGCTCATGGGCCTGAACCCGCAGCTCGCGGTGATGATGTCGGGCATCGCCACGCTGATCTTCCTGGCCGCTGTCCGGGGCCGCGTGCCGTCCTACCTCGGCAGTTCGGCGTCGTTCGTAGGCGTGGCGACCGCGATCTACGCCGCGGGCGGCAACCCGAGCCACGTCTCGGGAGCGATGTTCTGGGTCGGTCTGCTGCTGCTCGCCGCGGGCGTCGTCATCCACTACGCGGGTTCCCGGGTGATCCACCGGGCGCTGCCGCCGGTCGTCACCGGCGCGGTCGTCATGCTCATCGGCTTCAACCTCGCTCCCGTGGTGGCCCGCACTTACTGGCCGCAGGACCAGTGGGTCGCCCTGATCACGATGGTGGTGGTCGTGGTGCTGAGCGTGGGCGTGCGCGGGTTCGTCAGCCGGATCGCCATCTTCGTGTCGCTCGTCATCGGCTACGTGCTGAGCTGGCTGCTCGACCTGGTCACGGGGCAGATCACCTCCTACTCGCCGGCGGCTGGCGAAGCGACGACGCACTGGCGCGTCGACTGGTCGGGCGTCGCGAGCGCCCCGTGGTTCGGGCTGCCGCCCGTCTCCGACCTGGCCAACTGGCAGCTCAACGCGCCGACGAACGTCGTCGGCTTCCACCTGCCGACGTTCAACCTCGGCTTCGCACTCGTCGCGCTGCCGGTGGTGATCGCGCTGATCGCGGAGAACACGGGACACGTGAAGGCGGTCGCGGAGATGACGGGCGCCGACCTCGACGCCGACATGGGCCGGGCCATCGGCGCCGACGGCGGCGCCTCGATGCTCGCCACGCTCGTGGGCGCCGGCCCCACCACCACGTACGCCGAGAACATCGGCGTGATGGCAGCGACGAAGGTCTACTCGACGGCCGCCTACGTGGTCGCGGCGCTCGTCGCGATCCTGTTCGGCTTCTCGCCCAAGTTCGGCGCCGTCATCTCGGCCACGCCCGGCGGCGTCCTCGGAGGGATCACCGTGGTGCTTTACGGGATGATCGGCCTCCTCGGCGCCAAGATCTGGAAGGAGAACCGGGTCGACTTCGGCAACCCGGTGAACCTCGTCCCCGTGGCCGCGGGCATCATCATCGGCGTCGGGGACGTCGGCCTACAGATCGGCGACTTCACCCTGGGCGGCATCGCCCTCGGCACGATCGTGACCGTGGCGGTCTACCACCTCGCCCACTGGCTGGCCCCCGCCGACCTCAAGAGGGACGCCGAGGGCGCGGTCCTCATCGTCGATCGGCCGGGCGCCTACCGGGACCCGGACGCCGACTGACCGGGGCAGCGCCCGCGGAGGATTCGGGCTTTCCCGCTCCCGCGCCGGTCAGACGAAGACCTCCGCGCCGGGGATGACGAGGCCCCTCACTTCGAACCGGACGCCGCCGGATTCCGGCGTCGGGGGGCTGCCACCGGGCATCATCTTGGCGGCCAGGGGACCGACCACCTCTCTCTGGTAGTACCAGAAGCGGTCTTCGGAGTCCCAGACCTCGATGACCTGGAACCCGTCGGCCGTCGGCCGGGCCAGGTGCAGGATCAGCCCCTCAACGGGTCTGGTGTCGTTGCCCAGCTCTCGGTGCACAGCGTCGTAGGCGTCGATCGGCGCCGGGACGTCCAGAATGATGCCGAACATCGGTTCCTCCTCGGTCGTGGTGACTGTCATCGTCCCGGCGCCTGCGGGGCCGCTTGGGCTCGGGGCACGGGGACGACTGGGTGGTCGGCGTCCCCGGCCATCGGGAGCACCTGAACCGCGGCCGCCAACCAGATCAGGATCAGCACCGCGACCAGGGGCAGCAGGATGCTCCAACTCGCCCACGGCGGGTCGGGACGAGGAGCGACGTGGCGCCCCGTCGGAATCGGGAAGGTGGTCATGTCTCCATGGTCAGCCCCTTTGCCTGAACCGTCATCCGTGCCAGCGCGGATTCCGCTGGAGGGCAAGCCGCTGCACACTGTCCCCATGTCGGTGTGGCGTGTGCTCGCCGGGGGCGCCCTGCTGGTCGCCGCCGCGGGCAGCTTCCTGCCACGCGTCCTCTGGGTCGCCCGTGACGGCTGGATCGCCGTTCCTGCTCTGGCGCTCATGGCGGTGATGGCGGCGTCCGCGGTTCTGCTGCTGCGGGTCCCGGCCCACCGCTCCGACGGTTGGTGGATCGTCGCCGCCATCGTGTCGATGGGTGCTGCCGGTCTGATGCTCCCCGAGCTCGAGGCTGGGTACTGGCATCAGCTGGCCTTCGTCACCGACTTCGCGGCGGCGGCCTGCCTGGTACCGCCGTTCCTGCGGTACCCCCTGGCTGCGGCGCCCGCGCCGACCGTGGCCCGGCTGACGCTGCTGTCCGGCGCGGTCCTCGTCGGCTTACCCGTGGCGGGCTCGCTCTTCTGGGCGCCATCGATGGCTGGCTATGTCGGTCCGGCGCGCTGGATCACCGTGTACCCCTGGGAGGACGCAGCGCTCGGGTTGGCCAACCTGGTGCCCTACGCCTTGGTGGCCCCGGTCGCGTGGTT
>JBKHWW010000185.1:0-15501 GCA_046566345.1 Actinomycetes bacterium | reverse complement strand
CTTGATGTTGCGGAGATGCACGAACGGCACGCGGTCCTTGGCGGAGAACTCCCGCAGCAGAGCCGGTACGTCGTTGTCGGGGTTCCCGCCCAGCGAGCCGGTGCACACCGTGAAGCCGTGGTAGGGCGAATCGACGAACGCCTCGATGCGGCGCATGTCCTCCACGTTCTTGACGATCCGGGGGATCCCGAACACCGAGCGAGGCGGGTCGTCGGGGTGGACGGCCATCCGCACGTCGTACTTCTCGCAGGCGTCGATGATCGCGTTCACGAAGTAGGAAAAGTTGGCGCGCAACTGCTCCTCGCCGACCCCCGCGTAGGCGTCGAAGAGCGACTGGATGTCGGTCAGCCGATCCAACTCCCAGCCTGGGAGGAGGAAGCCGTCGGCCCCGCCCTGGACGCGCACCACCACGTCTTCGAAGGATCCCTCGACGATGCCCTGGTCGTAGGCCATCGCGAAGGAGCCGTCGGGGAGTTGTTGGCGCAGGTCGGTGCGAATCCAGTCGAAGATCAGCATGAAGTTGTAGCAGATGACTTTTACCCCGTGCTCCGACAGGTTCTTGATCGTCGCCACATAGTTCTCGATGTATCGGTCTCGGCTCGGCAATCCGATCTTGATGGCGTCGTGCACGTTGACGCTCTCGACGACCTCGAGGGCCAGCCCGGACGCCTCGACCTCACCTTTCAGCGCCGCGATCCGCTCGGAGGGCCACACCTCCCCGACGGGCACGTCGTACACGGCGCCTACGACGTGAGACACGCCGGGGATCTGGCGCACGTGCGCGAGGGGGATAGGGTCGTCGGCCGAGCCGAACCAGCGGAATCCCATTTTCATTTCTTCATGTCTCCGATCAGGCGTCCAGCCAGCCCAGCGGGACCATGATCAGCGCCGGGAACAGCGCCAGCAGGAACACCAGGATGGTTTGGGCGATGAAGTAGGGCAGGACCGGGCGGATGATCTGGTCCATCTTGACGTTGCCGGTGGCACAGGCCACGTTGAGGACGGGCCCTACCGGCGGTGAGGTGAGCCCGAGCACGTTCGCCAGCGTGAAGACGATGCCGAAGTACACGGGGCTGATCCCGGCGGCGGTCAACAGCGGCAAGACGATCGGCGTCAGGATTAGGATCGTCGGCACCACGTCCATGGCGGTGCCCACGATCAGCACCACGACAACGAGCACCACCATCAGCAGGGTCGGGTTGGCTACCAGGGGGCTGAGCACGCTGGTGATGATGCGGGGCAGTCCAGCGATCGTCATGTAGTACGCGGCCACCTGGGCAGCGGCGGCCAGGAACATGACCACCGCTGACATCTTGGCCGCCGACCGGAGACCCTTGAAGATCACGGGGATGGTGAGCTCGCGGTAGACCAGGCTGCCAACCACCAGGGCGTACACGACGGCCACGACGCCGGCCTCGGTGGCGGTGAACACGCCGCCCCGTAGGCCCACCAGAATCAGGACGGGGAGCAGCAGCGCCCAGACGCCGTCGGTGACGACCTTGGCTGCCTCCTTGAGCGTCGGACGAGGCTCGTCGGACCTCACGGCATCCTTGCGCGAGACGAAGAACCAAATCACGCACATGACCAGGGTCAGGTAGATCGCCGGAAAGACACCGCCCAGGAAGAGCGACTTGATGGACACGCCGGCGGTCACGCCATAGACGATGAACGGCACAGACGGCGGCATGATCGGCGAGACCAGGTTGGCGCTGGCCACCAGGCCGGCGGATTTAGCGCGGTCGTACCCGGAGCGGACCATCATCGGAATGAGGATGGCGCCCAGCGCCGCGGTGCTGGCGACCGCGGAGCCGACGAGGCTGGCGAACAGCAAGCACGCGAGGATGGTCACGTAGCCGAGCCCGCCACGAACGCGGCCGACGAAGATGTTGGCGAAGGCGATGATCCGGTGTGTCAGGCCGCCGCGGTTCATCAGCTCGCCCGCCAGCACGAAGAAGGGAAGGGCCATCATGGCTACCGAGTCAGTGCCGCGCATCAACTGGGCGGCAAGGATCTGGGGGTCGGCCGCGGCACCACCCATGTGCAGGCCCACGGCGGCGCCGGCGAGCAGCAGGGAGAACGCGATCGGGACGCCGAGCATGATGGCGACGACCAGGTACGTCAGGAACAGGATGAGTAGCAACATGGCGGGTCCTCAGTCGATCTCTGCGAGCGGGTCCGCGTCGGCGTCCCGAATGATCGTCAGCTCGTCGACCGACCGCTTTCCGACGAAGAGGGAGTAGAGGTTGCCCAGCGCAACCAGGATGATCGCGACCCCGGTCACCACGCCGACGCCGTACACCAGCGAGCGCGGGAACTGGGTCGCCACCCAGCGGTCGTTGAGGCTCTGGACGGCCAGCTGCCAGCTGCCCACGGTCAACAGCCACATCATCCAGATGACAACGAGCTGGATCGCCGCGTAAAGCCCCTTCTGGGCCCGCTTGGGCAGCCTGATCAGCACCGTGTCCACACCCAGGTGGCGGTTGTCGCGGAAGGCGCCGACGGTGCCGAAGTAGACGAGGTAGATGAACGCTAGGCGCGCCACCTCCTCCGACCACACCAACCCTGTGGAGAAGACGTACCGGAGCACGACGTTGAGGAAGAAGAGCACGATCATGAGGGCCAGGAAGACGGCCATGAGCACGTCCACACCCCGGAAGAGTTTGTCCAAGAACTTGATCATCGTCACACCTTGAGTAGTGGGGGGCAGGCCCCGGCAGAGGCCCGCCCCCGGACGTGTCAGTTGACCGCGCGGATCTTGTCGGTCAGTTCCGTGGCCCACGCGTTGTCGGCGTAGAGCTTGTCGGTGGTCGGCTTGATCTTCTCGATCATCCGTTCGCGGTCGGCGTCGGTAAGTTCGGTGACGGTCAGGCCCTGGTCACGCAGGGTCTGGCGGTCCTTGTCGACGCTGGCGATGTAGTCGTCCCATGCCTTCTCCGACGCCTTGGCGGCGGCGTCGCGGAGCACCTTCTGTTGATCCTCCGACAGGCGCTGCATCATCGAATCGCTGGCAACGATCTCGAGGGTGGCCACGATGTGGTTGGTCTCGTAGACGTACTTCTGCACCTCGTTGAGGCCCTCGCTGATCACCGTGACCATGCCGTTGTCCTGGCCGTCGACGACGCCGGTCTCCAGCGCCGAGAACAGCTCACCCAGGGGGATCACCTGCGCGCTGGCGCCCAGGTTCTCGGCGATCCCGATGTGGATCGGGTTGTTCGGCATCCGGAACTTCTGGCCCGCGAAGTCCTCCACCGACGTCAGCGGCTTGTTGCTGGTGAAGGTCCGGGCGCTGTTGGGCCCCCAGCCGAGCACCTCGACGGTCGGGAACTTCTCGTGGAACTGCTGGTTGACCTCGCCGGCGATGTCGCCGGTCCAGACCTTCTTGGCGTGCTCGATGTCCCGGTACAGGAACGGCCAGTCCGAGATGAGCATCGTGGGGAACTCTTGGTTCATCGGGGTACCGACGACGGCGAGCTCGATCGTGCCGTTGCGGACGCCGTCCCACAGGTCGGCCTCGTTGCCGAGAGTGCCGGAGTGGTAGACCTCCACGACGACGGCGCCGTCGGTTCCTTGCTCGACCTCGGCCTTGAAGACCTCGTCGATAGCCTTCGCCATCGGATGGGTGGCGCCCCAGTTATCCCCGACCTTGATCGTGATCGGCTGGTCGCGCGTCGCGCTGCCCGGGGCGGCGGCCCCCATGTTGCATCCGGCCAGCGCCAGCGACATCGCTGCTGCCACGGCCAGGCTCATCACCTTCTTCATCCCAATCCTCCTGTGGTCGGCGGGGCCCCGGATTGGGGCCCCATCACTCGGGTGTCTCGCGACGGGCTGGGTAGCCCGTCAGTCGTGCAGTTTCAACAGGACCTTCGACGCGCCACTCGCGCGGTCCGCCGCGACGGCGAACGCGTCGAGTGCCTGGCCGAGGCCGAACTCGTGAGAGATGACGGCGTCGACGTCCAAGCCGTCGGCCAGCAACTGGATCGCCTGCTCCATCTCGTCGGCGAAGCGGAACGAGCCGACCCACGTGACCTCGCGGGTCACCAAGTCGCCCAGCACCGCGGTGACCGGGTTCGCCGAGAGGTTGCCGACCTGCACGAGAACGCCTCCGCGGGCCGTCGCTCGCAGGACGCCGCCCAGTGCAGCGGCAGCGCCGGACGCCTCGATGACGACCTCGATTTCCTGCGGCAGCGCGTCCGTGGCGACATTGATCACCTCGTCCGCCCCGCAAGCGGTGGCGCGGGCGAGGGAGGCGTCCGAAATGTCCGAGGCGGTCACGCGGGCAGCGCCCTGCTGCCGGGCGACGAGGATGACGAGCAGCCCGATCGGGCCCGCGCCGTTGACCAAGACCTCACGCCCCGCGACGCCTCCCGGCAGCACGCCGGCCACGCGGTTGACCGCGTGCACCGCCACCGCCAGCGGTTCGGCGAGGGCGCCGCGACGGGTGTCGACGGTGTCCGGCAGAGCCAACAGCTGGTCGCGTCGGACGACCTTGAGTTCGCAGAATCCGCCGTCGGTATGCGGATCGAGCGCGGCCGAACCCAGGTAGCGGACGCGCGTGTGCAGGTTGGTGCGTCCGGCGAGGCGATCGGGGAGCACGGATTCCGGTTCCACCGTCGGCGGATGGACCGCCGCGGCCGTGCCGAGCAGAGCCTCGTCGACGCCGTCGCCCACCTCGATGACACGCCCGGCAACCTCGTGGCCCAACACCAGCGGGTGCTTGAGGATCGCGGTCCCCGAGCTGCCGTGCGCCGCGTACGCGAGGTCGGAGCCGCAGATCCCACCCCATTCGACCGCAAGGAGTACCTCACCCGCTCGGAGCGCCGGGCGGGGCACGTCGTCGACCCTCAGGTCACCCGCTCCGTGGACCACTACTGCCTTCATGCTTCTCCTTGCAAGCTCGTCATCGACATGATGTATACAAGCAAAGTATGGCAGTGCCTGTCAACTAGCGTGCGCTCAGCAGATCTTGCACTACACTGATGGCATGGATGGCAAGTCGGAGAAGGGGAGTGCGCGAACGGTCGGTTCGGGTCGGGAGCGGGCCTACGACGCGCTCCGCGCCAAGATCCTGACGCTTCAGTTCGCCCCGGGCACGCCCTTGTCCGAGAACGACCTCGCGACCGCCCTCGGCGTCTCCCGCACGCCGGTGCGCGAGGCGATCCTGCTGTTGACCAGGGAGGGCCTGGTCCGTGTCTTCCCCAAGGTGGGCACCTTCGTCTCCAGGGTCGACCCCGCCCAGGTGGCCGAAGCGCAGTTCCTGCGCGAAGCGGTGGAGTTGGCGTCCCTGTCCTCCATCCCGCTGCCCGCGGACCCCGAGATTCTCAGCAGGCTCGAGGCGAACCTCGACGAACAGGACCGCGTCGGCGATGACGTCATCGGCTTCTTCAGCCTGGACGAGGAGTTCCACCGTGGCCTGATGGCGCTCGGAGGCCACGAGCCGTCCTGGTCGTTCGTTGCCGCGGCGAAGGGCCATCTGGACCGCGCGCGGATGCTGGGCATCACGAAGTTGCCCATCCTCGACCACCTCAAGCAGGAGCACCGGGCGGTCTACGACGCGGTCGTCGCGGAGGATCTCGACAAGGCGCGGGACGAGCTGCGCGCCCACCTGCGGACCGTCTTTGCCGACATCAAGACCATCGAGACCGCGTCCCCGGAACTCTTCGCCTCCGATCCCGAGTCGGTGCCGACCCGCCGGTCGATCGCGGTCTGGGAGTGATCCGCCGCTAGGAGTCAAGGGGGCAGGCTTCCCCTCCCGCCGGTCGAGAGGCTGCGGTCTACTGGTGGCCACGCCGGCGTGGCTGGGTCACGAGGACGCTCGTGGCGCGACGCGCCACCACCCCCCGGAGGACGAACATGTACGGCTTCCTGCCCCGTCTCCCCGCCCCCGCGCCTGAGCCCGGCCCGCCGAGGGCCGAACGGACGCCCGCGGCCGCCCTGCCTCTTGCCCACGACGCCATCACCTCGCTCGACCAGCTGGACGCGCTGGCCCAGCCCGCGGCGGACCTGGTCGCCAACGGCGTCCTGACCAAGTTCTTCGCGGACCTCCGGGCGCCCTCCGGCCCGCGCGTGTCCTTTATGAACGCCAACTTCTTGCGCGGTGGCGCGGTGCCGGACGCCGCCCGCTACCACTGGTCGTTCGCCCGAGAAGTGTTCGGGATCCCCGAAGGGCTCGCCGAGTTCAACGAGATCACCTACTTCACGCCCGGCCCCAAACGGTACGTGGCCGGGGTGGTGCACACCTATGAGTTGACCGACCGCCCCGGGCCGGTCGTCGGCCTGCAGTTCTACCCGCAGGACCTGATCGCCGAGGAGTCACTGGCCGAGGTTCTCGCGGCGGTCGCGCCGAAGATCACGATCCCGGGCGCCCCGCTCGTCTTCGTGCCTACCGGGGCTCAGCAGACCACGGCCAGGATCGCCGCGGAACTCGCGGCGCTCAGCGTCGAGGTGTTGCCGCTCGACGCAATCCTGGGCTCGATCACCTACATCCCGCTCAACCTCGGCGAGGCGTGGGGAACGTTGCGGATCTTCCCGCCCGACTTCGACGACGTCCGCCCCGACGACATCGTCATCCTCGACCAGTTGCCCCTGGACCTGTCCGTCGTGGCCGGCGTGATGACGCGAGCCGTGCAGGACACCAACTCCCACGTCAACCTGAAGTCGAAGGAGCGCAACACGCCGAACGCCGTCCTCCGCGACGCGGGTCCGGAGCACCCAAGGTTGGCGCCGTTCGCCGACCAGCCCGTGCACCTGGTCGTCCGGGCAGACGACTTCCTCGTCGAGCCGACCACGGCGGCGGTGGTGGCGCAGAAGTTGGCCGACCGGGTGAACAGGCAGCTGGTTCCGCTCGGCTGGGAGCCCACCAGCGACCTGCTGTCCTACGCCGACATGGGGAAGGTGCCTGCCTCGGACGCGCTGGCCCTCTCGCGTCGCTACGGCGCCAAAGCCGCCAACCTGGGGTTCTTGGCCCACCCCGACGTCCTCGGCCGGGCTGACCTGCCGGGGACGCCGAGCGGCCTCCTCGGCTACGACCTCGTTCCGGTCGGTGTTGCCGTGCCTTTCCATTACTACGACGATCTGATCAGCCACCCGAGAACCGGAACCTCCGCGCGCTGGTGGACGCCCTGGTCGCCGACGTCCAGGGTGGAGGGCTGTCCCCGCGCGAGTTGGTCGCGCGGGCGGGCGGCGTCCGGGAGGCGTTCTTGGGTGCCTACTTCCCGCCGGACCTGCTGCAGCCGTTGCGAGCCAAGGTCGAGGCGGTGTTCCCGGGGGTGGCCAAGCTCAAGGTGCGCTCCTCTGCCAACGCAGAGGACATTCCCGGATTCGACGGCGCCGGCCTGCACGACAGCTATTCGGTGAAGACGAAGGTGCGCGACGAGCCCTGCCAGCAGTGCCGCGTGGAGGTCGAGGTCGAGGAGGACGGCGAGGTCAACCACAAGGTGGATCCGCGCTCGCTGGCCTGCGCGGTCCGCGCCGTGTACGCGAGCCTGTGGAACCGCCGCGCGATCGACGAGCGCTGGTTCGCCCGGATCGACCAGACCACGGTCGCGATGGGGCTTGCGCTCGTGGCTGCGTACGACACCGAGTCGGAGGTGGTGGCCAATGCTGTGGTCATCACGCGGGTGTTGAACACCGACGCCGTCTACGGCTACTCGCTGTCGCTCCAGAGCGGCAACAACCTGGTGACGAACCCGACCCCCGGAACCCACAGCGAGGTGACGATCGCCGCCTTCATCTCCGATGAGGAACCGATCAGCTTCACCACAACTCGATTCGCCAAGCCGGACGCCGATGCCCCGGCCCTCACGTCTCCCGTACTGTCGGCCGAGGCGATGACCGCGCTGGTGGACCTCGTCCGCACCGTGGAGCGGGCCTACTGCGCCGCCGAGCCCGACTACTACCCGGGCGACTGCGGCTCGGTCACCAGCGACAACACCAAGCCGCGTTCGCTGGACCTGGAGGTGAAGGTGCTGGCCAACGGCCAGTTTGTGATCAAACAGGTCCGGGAGTTCGGTGGCCGGTGACCTCCCCGGTGGTCGTGACGAGCCGGGCGAGGTCCGCGACGGGTCAACGCAGCTCGGTGATCGCCTTGTGGTCCATGTCGTCGAAGTCCTGGTTCTCGCCGGCCATCGCCCACACGAACGCGTAGGCGCGCGTCCCGACGCCGGAGTGAATGGACCAGCTGGGCGAGATCACGGCCTGCTCGTTGGCGACCACCAGGTGGCGGGTCTCCTCGGGATGTCCCATGAGGTGCACGACCCGCGCGTCGTCGGCGACGTCGAAGTAGAGATACGCCTCCATGCGGCGGTCGTGGGTGTGAGCCGGCATCGTGTTCCACATGCTGCCCTCGTGCAAGACCGTGACGCCCATGGACACCTGGCAGCTGCGGATGCCGTCGGGGTGGATGTAGCGGTTCAGCGTGCGCCGGTTCGAGGTGGCCTGGTCGCCGAGCTCGCGGATGTCGCTCTCGCCCGGGTTGACGCCCTGGGTCGGGAACTCGCTGTGCGCCGGCGCCGAGTACAGGAAGAACCGGCCGGGCGCAGCGAACGACACCTCACGGGTGCCCCGTCCCACGTACAGGCAGCCCTTGTTGCGCACCGGGTGCTCGGTGCCGTCCACCGTGACCACGGCGTCCGGGCCTACGTTGACGATCCCCAGCTCCCGGCGGTCCAAGAAGTGCTCGGCGCGGAGCTCGGCCGGCGCTGTCAGCGGTAGCGGAGCCGCCTCGGGCACCACGCCGCCGAGGATCACGCGGTCGACGTGGCTGTAGACCAGCTTCAGCTCGCCGGCGACGAACAGGTCGTCGACCAAAAAGCGCCGCCGCAGTTCGGCGGTGCCCATAACGGCGACGTGCTCGGGGGCGGTCGCGTATCGGTTCTCCATCGTTTCTCCTCTAGGTGGCGGCCGGGCCGGCCGCGAACTCGTCGATGTAACGCTGCATGATTGCGATGTCGGAGTCGCCGAGCCCCGCGTCGTTGAGGCCGTCGTAGAGCCCACGCAGGAAGCTGGTCGTCGGCATCGCCCTGCCAGTGGTCGCCGCCGCCTCGAGCGCGAAGCGCAGGTCCTTGGCCATGAACCGCGCCGGGCCCGAGACGGTGTAGTCGGCGTGGGTGAGCTTGTCTCGCTTCTGGTCGAGCACGGCCGAGGATGCCAGGCCGCGGGACAGGACGTCGAAGAGGGTGGCCAGGTCGATGCCGGCATCGCGGGCCAGCAGGGACGCCTCGGCCAGCGCGGCGACCTCGGCCGCCACGATCAGCTGGTTGCACGCCTTGGCGACCTGGCCCGCACCGAGCGGGCCCAGGTGCGTCGGCGTCCCGCACGCGCTCAGCACCGGCCAGGCGCGTGCCACGTCGGCGTCCGCGCCGCCCACCATGATCGACAGCGTGCCGTCGACCGCCTTCACCTCGCCGCCGCTGACAGGCGCGTCGACGACACGGACGCGGCCACCGGACGCCGCCTTGGCGCGCTCGGCGAACGAACGGACGCCGGCCGGGGACACGGTCGAGGCGACCACGAGCACCAGCTCGCTCGTGACGCCCGCCCACAGGCCGTCGGGTCCTTCCAGGAGCGCCTCGAGCTGGGGCAGGTCGGGCAGCATCACCAGGACGACGTCGCTGGACGCCGCCACGTCGCGCGGCGTGCCCACCGCCGCGACTCCGTTGCCGGCGACCGCCGCGGCGGCGTCCGGACGCCGAGCCCACACCGAGACCGGAATGCCCGCCCGAGCCATGTTCTGAGCCATCGGGCCGCCCATGATGCCCGGCCCCAGGACGCCTACCCGCAGCTGCGCCTGCCCCACCTCAGCTGTCCCAGACCTCGACGAGCACCTTGCCGGAGGCCTCGGAGTCCTTCGCCACCGAGAGCGCCTCCTCGATCCGGTCGGCGTGCACGATGTGGCTGATCACGGCGTCCACCCCCGGTGAGGAGGCTAGCAACTCCACCGCTTCATCGATCTCGTCGTTGAACCGGAAGCAGCCCACCCAGGTGAGCTCCTTCGACACCAGGGCGGCCAGGGTCAGTTCCAGCGGCCGTGCCGGGAGCATGCCCACCTGGGTGAGGACGCCGCGGGGCCGCAGCGCGTCGATGCAGGCGGCGATCGAGGACCGGGCCCCCGAGCACTCCATGGCCACGTCGAACTCTCCGGCAGGAAGAGGCGTCTCGCCGGCCCGGTACGACTCGTCGAAGCCCAACTGCTTGGCACGCGCCAGCGGGCCCGCGAGCACGTCGGCGACGGCGACGCGCGCTGCACCCCGGGAGCGGGCGGCGTACGCGACGAGCAGCCCGATGGGACCGGCGCCAGAGACGACCACCGAGCGCCCGGTGAGATCGCCGGCCATGGTGCAGGCGTGCAGGGCCACGGCGAGCGGCTCGGCGAGCGCCGCCCGGCGCAGGTCGAGACCCGTGGGCAGCACCCGGATCATCTCGCGCCCCACCAGGAGCAGTTCCTGGAGGCCGCCTTGGGTGTGCGGCCACGTCGAGGCGCTGCCGAGGTAGGACCCGCCCGGCCGCAGATGACGCAGGTCCTCCATGCCGGGCCGGTCGGGCCCGAACGTCGCCGGGTGCACGGTCACGGGGGTCCCGGGGGCCCATTCCCCCTGCGGGTCGAGGTCGATGACCCCGGAGAGCTCGTGTCCGGGGACGAGGGGCTCCTTGACGACGAAGGCACCGTTGGCGCCCTCGTAGTAGTAGTGCAGGTCGGACCCGCAGATCCCCACGTAACGGACGCGGATCCGCACCTGGCCCTCGGCCGGGACCGGAGCCTCGGATTCGAGGGTGAGCGCATCTTCCTTGCCACGGATGGCGAACGACTTCATCAACGGTCCTTTCTCATTTGATCATGCCCAGCTGCCTGGGAAGCCACAGGGACAGCTCGGGGACGAACTGGATGATCAACAGGGTGACGATCAAGGCGATGAAGAAGGGCATCAGCGGCCTGATGACGTCCTCCACCTTCTTTCCGGCCACGCGGGCGCCCACGAACAGAACCGGCGCCGACGGTGGCGAGATCACCGCGATGCACATGTTGAAGACCATCATGATGCCGAGGTGCACGGGGTGGATGTCGTAGTACTGCACCGCGATCGGCAGGAAGATCGGCGTGAAGATCAGGACGGCCGGGGTGGCGTCCAGCGGGATGCCGATGACGAGCAGGATCACCATCATGATGAGCAGGAAGGCGACCTTGGAGTCGGTTACCGAGACGAGCCACTCGCCGATCAGGCGGGGGATGCGCGAGTAGGTCATGACGTAGCTCATGATCGACGACAGGCCGATCAGGAAGACGACGACCGACGACGTGCGCGTGGCGTCCAGCAGGATCTTGGGGAAGTCCTTGATCGTGATCGTCCGGTAGATGAGGGAGAGGATCGCCGCGTACACCACGGCGATGGCTGCGCGCTCGGTGGCGGTGAAGACGCCGCCGACGATGCCGCCGATCACGACGACGATGAGGCCGAGGCTGGGCAGGGCCCGGAGGAAGGCCAGGGAGGCCTCCTTGGGCGTGGGCCAGTGCGTGCCGCGCAGCTCGGGGCGCTTGCGGGAGTACCACCACACGATCACCATGCAGGTGGCCATCCACATGATGCCCGGGATGTACCCCGCGATGAACAGGGCGCCGACGGACGCCTGCGACACCAGGGCATACACGATGAGCGTGTTGGACGGCGGAATCAGCATTCCAGAGGGTGCGGAGGCGATGTTGGCCGCCGCCGCGAAGTTCATGTCGTACCCGTCCTTGCGCTGGGCGGGACCCATGACCGCCCCGACCGCCGACGCGCCTGCCAAGGCCGAGCCGGAGATCGAGCCGAACAGCGCGTTGGCGATCACGTTGGTCTGGGCCAGCGCACCGGGCATCTTGCCAGTCAAGGCTCGTGCCAGGTCGATCAGTCGGCCCGCGATTCCGCCCTTGTTCATGATGGTGCCGGCGAGCACGAAGAAGGGAATCGCGAGGAGGGGGAAGGAATCGATGCCGTTGTAGATCTTCTGGGCCGCGGTGAGCAGGCCCCGCTCGGAGCCCATCAGGATCACTGCGCAGATCGCGGAGGGGAGGCCGATCGACACGGAGACGGACACGCCGATGGCCATCAGGCCGAACATGCCGCCGATCAGGATGATCCCAACCAGGAGTGGCTCGCTCATCAGATGGACTCCTCAGTCAGCGTGGTGATATCGATGTCCTCGTCATCAACCGGCTTCTTCACCGGCTTCACGATGGTTTGGACGATGTGGATGATCGAGTAGAGGAGGATGATCCCTCCACTGATCACGATGGCCAGGTAGAGAAAGCCCTGAGAGACGGGCAGCAACTGGACGACGTCGTCCCACGAGGAGGTCACCAGGCGCATGCCGCCGAAGACCATCACCCATGCGGCGAAGAAGCCGACGATCCCGTGCGCGAGCACCTCCACAGACTTGACCGCGGCTTCGGGGAGCTTGCGGACGAGGAAGTCGATGGCCACATCGTCCTTCTCGCCGATGACGTAGGCGGCGCCGATCAGACCGTGCCAGATGAACACGACCCGGGCGGCGACCTCGGTCCAGGGATCGCCGGCGTTGAGCACCTGACGGACGAAGACCTGCCAGCACACGAGCGCGACGAGGACCACGAACAGGGTGATGCAGAACCAGCGCAGGAAGGCGTCCAGGCCCTTCTTGAATGCTTCGAGTTGGCGCACGGTGGCTCCTTTCGGCTCACGTGTGCGGGGCCGGCGCCGGCCGGGATGCGACCGGCGCCGGGAGTTGCCGGGACCCGAGGGCCCCGGCAGCCTCACTTGGCGGGATGGGCCTCGTTGGCCGTCTGGACGGCGTCGTAGAGGGCCTGGCGAACCGGGTTGTTGATCGACTCCTGGACCAGGGGCTGAACGCGGGCCTTGAAGGCGGCGGTGTCGACGTCGGTGACGAAGGTGGCGCCGTTGGCCTCGGACGCAGCCTTGGAGTCGGCGGCGAACTTGAGGAAGCCATCGTTGGCCTCGGTGATGGTCTCCGGGATGAGGTCGAGCAACGCCTGGCGGTCGGCCTCGGGCATCGCCTCGAGCGCCTGGGTGCTCATCAGCAGGTAGTCGGGGATCGCGAGGTGCTGGGTGTAGGAGTAGAACTTGGCGACCTCGTCGTGCTTGAGGGCGTTGTACACGGTCTCGTTGTTCTCGGCCCCGTCGAGGACGCCGCTCTGCAGGGCGGTGTAGACCTCACCCTGACCCATGGGGGAGGCGACGCCGCCCATAAGGTTGAGCATCTTCACCTGGGAGTCGGACTGCTGGACACGGACCTTCAGTCCGTTCATGTCCTCGGGCGTGCGGACAGCCTTCGTCGCGTACACGTTGCGGACGCCGGCGTGCAGGGCGCCGAGCACGGTGATCGACTTGCTCCCCTCGATCGACTTCTTCAGGTCGCCCATCACGGCGTCGTCGGAGAAGACCGCCGCCTGAGCCTCTTGGCTGGCGAACATGTAGGGGAGGTTGAAGACGATGAAGTCTTGGTTGAACGACTCCATGACCGGGCCGCCGATGTACATCATCTCCACCGACCCGTCGGACACGTTCTGGACGACGTCGGACTGGGTTCCGAGCGTCTCGTTGGCGAAGACCTCGATGGTGTAGCGGCCGTCGGTGGCATCGCTCAGCTTCTTGCCGAGGTTGTCGGCGGCGATGTACTGCGGGTGCTGCTCGGTCTGGTTGAACGCCAGCCGGAACGTCGTGGTCTGGGCGGCGCCGCCCGAGGCCCCGGGCGCCGGGCTGGCGCCGCTGGTGCAGGCCGCGAGGGCGAAGGCCGTCGCGCCGGCCAGCAGGGCGGCTGCAATGCGCTTGGGTTGCATGGTTACTCCTTGGTTGCTCCGTTGCACGGACGCGGCCAGGTGGCCGGGCCCCAGTAACTTCTTCCGGACGCTCGTCGTCCGTTGGCACGGTCACCCGTGCGGCGGTGGCACTCGGATCCCTGACGGGAGCCGCCTGCCACCGGGCGATCTCAGCTGAACACCCCCCCGCTGACGTCGTGGCCCCGGACGGGGCACCCTTCGATGGCGGTCATGGGGTGGGCACCGGTCGCTCGTTCCGGCCCGGGGCGCCCAAGACCTCAGGGTTAACGATGTCCTGTGGACGGCCTCCACGGAGCAGTGTTGCCACATTCTGCACCGCGCGGCGCTTGAGCTCGCCGTAGGTCTCTTCGCTGTACCAGGCCATGTGCGGGGTCAGCACGACCTGGGGGAGGGTGGTCAGCTCATGGTCGCGCGGCAACGGCTCAACCTCCGTGACATCGAGGGCCGCGGACCGGATCCGCCCCGCGCGCAGGGCCTCAACGAGGGCCGCGGTGTCGACCACGGGGCCGCGCGCCGTGTTGACCAGGATCGCGTCAGGGCGCATCAGCGCCAACTCGTCGGCGCCGATCAGGTGGTGCGTGAGCTCGGTCAGCGGCGTGTGCAGCGACACCACCTGGCTGCGGCGCAGCAGCTCGGTCAGCGACACGTGCGGGTAGCCGCGGTACAGCTCGTCGTCGCCGGCCAGGATGTCGTGGCAGATCACCCGGTAGCCCAGCCCAGCCGCCTTGCGGGCGGTGGCGAAGCCGATCCGGCCCAGCCCCACGACGCCGAAGACGCGGTCGCCGACCACGTGGAGCGGGCGGACGCCCGGGAAGTCGACGCGCCCTTCGCGCAGCGCCCTGTCGAGGCGCGGGATCTCGCGTGCCGCCGCGAGGGTCAGCGCGACCGCATGATCGGAGACGGCCTCGGTGCCGTAGTCGGGGACGTTGCACACCGCGATGCCGCGGGCGGTCGCCGCCTGCACGTCGATGGTGTCCACCCCTACGCCGTAGCGGCCGATGACACGGACGCTGGGGAGGGCGTCCATAATGTCGCCCGTGATTCGCGCGTACTGAACCACGATGCCGTCGGCTCCGCTGGCATCGGCGACGACCTCCTGCGGGCTGCCCGACTGGGCGATGACGAGGTCGACGCCCGCGGAAGCGGCCACGGCCTTCTCCTCGTCGAAGGCGTCATGGTCGCATTCTGTGATGACGATCCTCACCTGGCCCTACCCCTCCTCGTACAGCTTCGTTGCCTGTCCCTAGGGAGCGTGACACAAAAGGTGCTACCTTTGCAACCAGGAGAGCCGCAATCGTGACCCTTCGGAAACACGACGACCTGGCAGCTTGGAGGCTCCGATGCCTGCGCCGGTACTGCATCAGGCGGTGGTGGAAGTCCTTGGACAGGCCATCGCCGACCACGCGCTCGCCGAGGGTCAGGCGGTGCTGCTCGAAGACGTGATGGGCCGGTTGAACGTGTCCCGCGCCGTCGCCCGCGAGTCCGTCCGGGTGCTGGAGACCCTCGGCATGGTCGCCGTCAAGCGCCGCGTCGGGAACGTCGTGCAACCACGTTCCCATTGGCAGGTGATGGATCCGCGGGTGATCCGGTGGCGCCTGGCGGGCGTCCACCAGGCGGAGGAACTGGACCAGCTCATGCAGGTCCGCACCGGCATCGAGCCGATCGCGGCCCGCCTGGCCGCGACCGCTGCGCCGGAC
>JBKHWW010000184.1:0-7273 GCA_046566345.1 Actinomycetes bacterium | reverse complement strand
AACGTGGGAGAGAACGAGAAGCTCGACCTCTGAGCCGGGTCAGGAGGGGGGCTCACCGGGCTGGGCAGGGCCGATGCGGAAGGGCAGCATCATCTCGTTGTCCTCGTGCTCGAGGATGTGGCAGTGCCACACGTACTGGCCTGCGTTCGCGAAGGTCGCACGGATGCGGGTGACCTGCTCGGGCAGCGCGATGACGGTGTCCTTGCGTCCACGCTCCCACGGCTCGGGGGGAAGGATGGGCGCGTCCTCGTCGAGGGAAACCATGTGTCCGTCCTCGACCTCGATCTCCTGCCGGCTGAGCACCTCGAACGTGACCTCGTGCACATGCACGGGGTGGGCGTCCGCGCTCGCGTTGTAGAACTCCCACACCTCGGTCGCGCCCACCGCCGGGTTCGTGGTCACGGCGTCCGCCCACATCTGCGACTCGACGTGTCCGGTGTCAGTTCCATCCCACGGGTTGCCTGCATCGTCACTCAGCCAGCCGAGCATCGCGGCGGTCGGCCGGTCGTCGTGGCTGTGCTCGAGCAGCGCCAGGCGTCGCGTCACGGTGGCGGTCGGCAGGGCGAGGGCTGCGGGCAGCGTCAGGAACTCGGGGGGCGTGCTTGGATCGGCCTCGGAGGCGGCCACCACCCGGAACTGCATCACGCGGCCGGTGGTGTCGGGATCGGCCACCGGGAAGTCGACGCCGGGGACGCCGCCCCCGAACGGCTCGTCAGGGCCGAGGTTTCCCAGCACGTGGTTCCCGAGCGGCACGGAGGTGAAGTCCACGACGATGTCGGCGCGCTCGGCCGGGCCGAGCAGGAGGTGACCGGCGTGGCTGCCAGTCAGGTCGACGGGCGCGGGCAGGAACCCGCCGTCGTTGCCGATCTGCCAGGCCGACACCCCGGAGATTCCGGAGAAGTCGAGGATGAGGAAGCGCGACTGGCACCCATTGAGGAAGCGGAAACGGTAGCGGCGCTGTTCGACCGTCAGGTACGGCCACGTGCGCCCGTTGACGATGAGCGTGTTGCCGAAGACCTCGGGGTTCCAGATCGGCGGGATGGAGGTCTCGGGGACGAACGGCCCGGTGTACTCGTCGAAGTAGCTGCGGGCGTCGGGGTAGAATAGCTGGCCCTCGTCGGTGAAAGACCTGTCCTGGATGGCGATGGGGATCTCGTAGTACTTCTTCGCGCCGGGGTCGCCGTACTTCGGCGCCGGACCGGGCAGCACCGCGGTCTGGCCCGACCGACTGTCCCGCACCGCGTCGTCGCCGCCGAGGCCCCCGCGCAGCAGGTAGAAGCCCGCCGGTCCGGCGTACACGTTGAGCCTGGTCAGGCCCAGCGCGTGATCGTGGTACCAGATCGTCGAAGCGAGATTGTCGTTGGGGTACTGGAACGTCGCCGAGCCAGGCTCCCAGGTGACGCCGAAGCGCGCAGAGGCCTTGGCCTTGAAGAAGTCGTACCAGGTGCCGTCGGGTTCGTAACCGTCGGGGAGATCGACCGCGGCGGGCAGGTACCAGGCTTCGGGATAGCCGTCGCTCTCATCGCCCACACCGACCGCGCCGTGCACGTGGGTCACGATGGGCACAGGCCCCCAGTAGCGGGTGTACTGGTTCTCGGCGACCGCGTCGCTGGGTGATGCGCTCGCGATGTAGGTCTTGCCGGTCAGGTCGGGGGCCGAGTCGGTGGTGGAGCTGCCCAGACGTCCGGGGTTGGCCCAGTGCAGGGTCGGGTCGACGGGAAGCAGGTGCGGCAGGTAATTGCCGTCGGAGTCGACCAGGCCGTTGATCCACTTCACGCGCACCGGCGTTCCCGTGCGCGCCTCGATGGTCAACGACGGCGCATGGAACAGGTCGGTCAGCGGTGCACCCTTTCGGTCGGTCGAGAGGGGCCCGTAGCCCCACACCGTCGTCGGGGGGTGCCCCTCCGGGAGCACCTGCTGGGAGAACTGGCGCACCGCGATCTCGTAATAGTCGACGTTCTTCCCGCCTCGCTGGACGAGCCGCGCGCTCCGAGGCATCACCGGCGGCACGAGCAGCGAGCTGGCGAACTGATCGATGGACGCCGCGGCGAGCGCAGCGCCCGCGACAGGTGCGGCGACCGCACGAGCGACCCCCGATCCGCCCGTCACCCAGAGGGTGAGCGCGCCCGCGCTGGTGACCTTGAAGAAGGTGCGTCGACTGATCATCATGAGCCCCCGGCTGCTCCGCTGCTGCCAGATCAGGGGCAGGCATCGCCCCTGGTCAGACACTATGATGCCCCTCGTGACACGGCTCGGGGAGGGGACGCCTGCCCCTCCCCGTGTTCCGCCCGCCTCCCGGCCGACTCAGACTGCGCTCGAGAGATCTTGGGCCCACAGGTCGGGTCCGAACACCTCGTAGCGGATCCGCTCCGGTGAAACCCCCTTGGCCAGCAGCGTCTTCCGGACGCTGTTCATGAACGGCAGCGGCCCGCACATGAACACGGTCGCGTCGGCGGGGATCTCGGCGTCCGAGAGGTCCATCAGCCCCTCGCGGGCGGGGTAGAGCGTCGGCGCCGATTCGGCCCCCGACTCGTACCAGTTCTGAGCGCGGGCGTCCTCCATGGAGAGCACCTGGCGGCGCAGGGAGGCGTAGAGCGCGTGGGTGTCGTGGGACCTGTCGGCGTGGAAGAGCCGAACGGTGCGGTGCGGCTGCCGCCGGGACAGGTCCTCCAAGATCGCCGCCACCGGCGTGATGCCGATGCCGGCCGACACGAGCACGATGGGCCCCTCGCTCTCGTCGAGGATCAGGTCACCGGCTGGTTGTGACAGCTCCAGGATCGTCCCCGGCTGGGCGTTGTCACCGAGCCAGTTCGACACCTGCCCCTCGGGGGCGCCGTCGACGCCGTGGACGCGCTTGATCGTCACTCGCAGGGAGTCGCCGCGCGGGCCCGAGGAGATCGTGTACTGGCGCGGCTGCCGGGACCCGTCGGGGAGGTCGACCGCGATGGCCACGTACTGACCGGTCTTGTGCCGCGGTGTCTCGCCCTCGACCGGGCTGAGCACCAGGGAGAAGATCTCGTCGTTCTCCTCGAAGCGCTCCACCACCCGGTACCGGCGCCACGGGTTCTCGGGGTCCGTGCCGCCGAGGGCGTACAGCTTGGCCTCCTCGGCGATGAGTGCGCAGCCGAACAGCCAGTACACCTCGTCCCACGCGGCGGCCACCTCGGGAGTGACCGCGTCGCCGAGCACAGTGCCGACCGCCTTCATCAAGTGGTGGCCGACGATGGTGTATTCCTGAGCCCTGATCCCGAGCGAGACGTGCTTGTGCGCGATGCGGTGCATCACCGGCGTGAAGTCGCGCGCGTCCGGATCGATGAGGTTGACCGCGTACGCCACCACGGACGCCGCCAGCGCCTTCGGCTACTCGCCGATCGCCTGGTTGGCCTTGTTGAACACGCGCATGAGTTCTGGGTGGGCCGCGAACATGTCCGGGTAGAACGTCTTGGTGATCGCCTCGGCGTGTTCGGCCACGACGCCGGCTGTGGCCTTCACGATGGCGTCGGACTGGGGGGAGAGCTTCATCGGTTCCTCCTTGGTGACGGCACTGTCACCGAGCACGCTAGCGTCCGCCCGGTTCGAATGACACCCCACGGCAGCGAAGGGGCCCGAGCGTGTGCTCGGGCCCCTGGCGTCGGTGCGGCGTCCGCTCAGGCGGTGGCGATGCGGTCGCGGAGCTTCTCCAGCTGCCCGGCGAGGCGCGCCGGGAGGCGCTCGCCGAACTGCGCGAAGTACTCCTCGGTGAGATCGGCCTCCTTCGACCAGGCGGCCGGGTCGAGGGCGAAGATCTTGTCCAGGGTCGCGTCATCAAGGTCGAGGCCCTCGACGTTCAGGTCTTCCTTCTTGGGCAGGCGGCCCGAAATCGCGTCGACGGCGTCCACCTCGCCCAGGACGCGCTTGATGGCCCACTCGATCGGTCGGGCGTTGTCGCCGAAGCCCGGCCACAGGAACTTGCCGTCCTCGCTCTTGCGGAACCAGTTGACCTGGAAGATCTTCGGGGCCTTGTCTCCCAGCTTGTCGCCCATCTCGAGCCAGTGCGCCCAGTAGTCGGCCATGTTGTAGCCACAGAACGGCAGCATCGCGAACGGGTCGCGGCGCAGCGATCCCACGGAGCCCTCAGCTGCTGCGGTCTGCTCGGAGGAGACGGTGGCGCCGATGAACACGCCGTGCTCCCAGTCGTACGCCTCGGCCACGAGCGGGATGTTCGTAGCGCGGCGTCCGCCGAACAGGACGATGTCCAGCGGCACGCCCGCCGGGTCGTCCCAGTTCGGGGCGATGGTCGAGGCCTGGTCAGCGGCCACGGTGAAGCGGGAGTTCGGGTGCGCGGCCGGGCGTCCGGAGTCGGGTGTCCAGTCCTCGCCCGTCCAGTCGATCAGGTGCGCGGGCTTCTCGTCGGTGAGGCCCTCCCACCAGACGTCGCCGTCGTCGGTGAGCGCGACGTTGGTGAAGATGACGTCGTGGTCGAGCGAGGCCAGCGCGACCGGGTTGGTGGCCGCCGACGTTCCCGGGGCCACGCCGAAGAAGCCCGCCTCGGGGTTGATCGCGTACAGCCGGCCGTCGTCGCCGGGGCGCATCCAGGCGATGTCGTCGCCGACCGTCTCGACCTTCAGGCCGGGAATCGTGGGCTGCAGCATGGCCAGGTTGGTCTTGCCGCAGGCGCTGGGGAAGGCCGCCGACAGGTAGATCTCGCGGTTGTCGGACTCGCGGGTGATCTTGAGGATGAGCATGTGCTCGGCCATGGTGCCCTCGTCGCGGGCGAGCACGGACGCGATGCGCAGCGCGAAGCACTTCTTGCCCAGCAACGCGTTGCCGCCGTAGCCGGAGCCGAAGGACCAGATCTCGTGGGTCTCGGGGAAGTGGGTGATGTACTTCTCGTCGTTGCACGGCCAGGCGGTGTCCTCGCGGCGGTTGCCCTCGGCGTCCACCAGCGGGTAGCCCACCGAGTGGACGGCCGGCACCCACGGCTCGCCTGACGCGATCAGGTCGAGCGCCGGCGTCCCGATGCGCGTCATGATGCGCATGTTGAGCACCACATAGGGGCTGTCGCTGACCTCGACGCCCAGGCGCGAGATCGGGCTGCCCAGCGGGCCCATCGAGAACGGGATGACGTACATCGTGCGGCCGCGCATCGCGCCGTCGAAGAGGCCGTGGAGGATCTTCTTCATCTCGGCCGGGTTGGCCCAGTTGTTGGTGGGCCCGGCGTCCTCTTCTTTCTCGGAGCAGATGAAGGTGCGCGACTCGACCCGCGCGACGTCGGACGCTGTGGAACGCGCGAGGTAGGAGTTGGGGCGCTTCGCGGGGTTCAGCTTGATGAAGGCGCCGGAGTCGACCATGAGCTGGTTGAGGCGGTCGCGCTCCTCCTCGGAGCCGTCCGCCCACTCGATCCTGTCGGGCTTGGTGAGCGCCGCAATCTCGTCCACCCAGGCGACGAGGTCGGCCGGGGCGTTCGCGGGTGCATTGGTGGGGATGGTCTCGAGGGTCATTTTGCTCCTTTGCGTAAGCCCACCGTCGGCTGCGTCGGTGAGCATCTGTGACCTGGTCCGCTAGCAACATCATGCAACATTCGGACAGCCTCTCCCATTCGAGATGTCCGTTGACCTACACTGCGCGGCTCGCCGGGGCGTGGGTCGGGCCGTGGGCCAGGAGTCACTCGTTGCCGGCTGGTGCCTGGTAGTAGTCGTAGAAGGCGTCCAGCGCCCGGGGCGCGTAGACCGTGCCGGGGCCGCCCTGCATGAGGATGGTGACGCCGAGTGCCTCGGCGACCTCGTCGGGCGTAGCGCCCATCCGCGCCGCCCCGCGTGCGTGCGAGGCGATGCAGCCGTCGCACCGGGTGGCGACGGCCACGGCGAGGGCGATGAGCTCCTTCGTCTTGCGGTCCAACGCCCCGTCGGTGAACACCGCGCGGTGCGTCGCGGTGTAGCCGGCGTACACGTTCGGAATGAGCTCGCGCAGCTTCGCGGCCGGCTCCTTCAGAGCGTCCATGACGTCCTTGCCGTTGGTGCCCATTCATTCTCCTGCCGGGTGAGGGACGCCGGCGCTGGCGTCCGCTTCGATCGTAACCCCGCTGGACGCCGCGGCACCACGGTGATGGTGCGTGCTGGTTTGGACGTACCCGAACCGGGGCGCTAGAGTGATTTCTCGGTTCAACGACCGGCGCTCGTAGCTTAATGGATAGAGCAGCTGACTACGGATCAGCAGGTTGGGGGTTCGAGTCCCTCCGAGCGCGCCACCCTTTTCCTCTCCTTGGCTATGCCGGCACCGGTATGAACCGCTAGCGTCTGTTCGTTGGCGGCCATGGCGTAAGGGGGCCCACGATGGCGCTGCGTCGCAGGAGGCGCGAGAGGCAAGTCAACCCCACTCTCGACGAGATGGCACGCGTGCGCGACTTCTACGCCCACCCGGTGGGGCGCGATGTCATCGACAAGATGTTCCATCTGCAGGGGCGGTCCAACCGCTGGATCGACAACCCGATCGTGGGAGGGCTGCGCCTGAGGACCCTCGCCCGGCTGACCAAGCTGGCCACCGGCCACAACCTGATCCCGCTCCTGATCACCCTCGCCAACGCCGAGCCGCACGCCCCTGAGCACGGGACGGGCGACCCCGAGCCGACCTGGTGGAAGCAGGCCGTCTTCTATCAGGTGTACCCGCGCAGCTTCGCCGACTCCAATGGTGACGGCATCGGCGACCTGGGGGGCCTGCTCGACCGCCTCGACTACCTCGCCGACCTCGGGGTGGACTGCGTCTGGCTGAGCCCCATCTACGACTCGCCGAACGAAGACGGCGGCTACGACATCCGCGACTACCGCGCCGTCATGGCCGAGATGGGCACGCTCGAGCAACTGGACGCGGTGATCCAGGGCTGTCACGCCCGTGGCATGCGGATCATCCTCGACCTGGTGGTCAACCACACCTCCGACCAGCACGAGTGGTTCCGGAAGGCCGTCGCCGACCCTGACGGCCGGTACGGCGACTACTACTTCCTCGTCAAGCCCGACCCCGAGCACCCCGAGGAGCCACCCAACAACTGGAACTCGGCCTTCACCGGGTCGGCGTGGCGGTGGCTGCCCGAGGCCCAACGCTGGGTGCTGCACCTGTTCGCCCCCGGGCAGCCAGATCTGAACTGGGAGAATCCGCGCGTGCGCGACGAGGTCGTCGACCTGTGCAAGTGGTGGTTCGCGCGCCGGATCGACGGCTTCCGGATGGACGTCATCAACTTCATCTCCAAGCCGCCCGACCTGCCCGACGGCCACGAGCTGGTCGGCGACCGGTTCCCGGT
>JBKHWW010000183.1:0-4580 GCA_046566345.1 Actinomycetes bacterium | reverse complement strand
GATGGTCGAGTGGGCGCCCAGCCCGCTGGTCAGCTCCTTGACCCGCGCCACCCCCTCGTCGCCGCGCGCGGTGGCGATGTCGGTGGCGCCGAACTCCCGCGCCAGTGCCTGGCGGTCCGCGTGGCGGCTCATCGCGACGATCCGCTCCGCGCCGAGTTGCTTCGCGGCCAACACCCCCAACAGGCCGACCGCCCCGTCACCGACCACGGCGACCGTCTTCCCCGGCCCAACCTCCGCGGCGACGGCGGCGAACCAGCCTGTCCCGAGCACGTCGGAGGCGGCCAGCAGCGACGGCACCAGGTCGGCGTCCGGCATGCCCGGTGTGGCCACGAGGGTGCCGTCGGCCAGCGGCACCCGCAGGTACTCGGCCTGCGCCCCGGACGCCGCGCCGGGCTGGCGCTGGACGCAGTGGGTCTGGTAGCCGGACCGGCAGATCTCGCAGGTGTTGTCGGAGGCGAAGAAGGACCCGACCACGAAGTCGCCCACCGTCACGTTCCGCACGTCCGCGCCCACGGCCTCCACGATCCCGACGTACTCGTGTCCCATCGGCGTGGGGTCGGCGGTGGCGTCCGCCCCCCGGTAGGGCCACAGGTCCGACCCGCAGATGCAAGACGCCACCACCTTCAGGATCGCGTCCGTCGGCGCCACCAGCTGGGGCACCTCACGCTCCTCGACCCGGACATCACCGGGCCCGTACATCACCACTCCACGCATTCACAGACTCCTGATCGATCGAATCGGGCTCGCGCCCTGTGTCACGACCAGCGTCGCGGGGACGCCGAGCCTGGAGAAGTCACGCCTGTGAGGTGCACCGACAGGGCACCCCACACCCACGGCGTCCGAACTACCGTGGACGCCGTGGACCACCGAGCCGAAGTACGCGAGTTCCTCACCACCCGCCGGGCGAAGATCACCCCCCAGCAGGCCGGGCTGCCGGTGGTCGGACAGCGCCGGGTGCCCGGTCTGCGCCGCGGCGAGGTCGCCAGCCTCGCCGGGGTGAGCATCGAGTACTACTCCCGACTCGAACGCGGCCAGCTCGCCGGGGTGTCCGCCAGCGTCCTCGACGCCCTAGCGCGCGCCCTCCACCTGGACGCCGCCGAGCGCGAACACCTCTACGACCTGGCCCGCGCCGCCGACGGCAGCAGCCTGCTCAACCGCCCCCGCCGGCGCGGCGACAAGCCGTGGAAGCCGTCACCCGGGCTGCAGTGGATCCTCGACGCGATGCGCGACGCCCCCGCCATCATCGCCAACGGTCGCGGTGACCTGCTCGCCGCGAACCACCTCGGCCGCGCCCTGTACAGCGACCTGTTCGCCGACCCTACCGGGAAGCCCAGCTTCGCCCGCTTCACCTTCCTCGAGCCAGTGGCCCGTCGCTTCTACCCCGACTGGGATTTCTTCGCCGACATCAACGTCGCGATGCTGCGCACCGAGGCCGGACGCCACCCCCACGACCGCGCCCTGCACGAACTCGTGGGAGAGTTGTCCACCCGCAGCGAGGAGTTCCGGCGCCGGTGGAGCGCCCACGACGTCCGCATCCACACAGCCGGCACCAAGCACTTCCACCATTCGGTCGTCGGCGACCTGCACTTGGCCTACGAGACCGTCGACCTGCGCGACGACACCGGCGTTGCCCTCACCGTCTACGCAGCTGAACCGGGATCGCCGTCCGAGCGAGCCCTCCGGCTGCTCGCCAGCTGGGTGGCCGCGCCCATCGCTCCGGAGCGACCCGGCGACGCGACCGCCACCACCGGGCCGACACACTCAGACACTCCGGAACGCCCCTGAGTCAGGCCTCGTACCCGGTGGGACGGAGGACCCTCGCCGGCACGCCAGCCACGACCGAGTCCGGCGGCACGTCTCTGGTGACCACAGCACCGGCACCCACGATCGCCCCGTCGCCGATCCTCACCCCCGGCACGACCGTCACCGACGCCCCGAACCACACGCGTCGGCCGATCACGATCGGCGCGGGCAGCATGTCTGCGCGTCGGTCCGGGTCGACCGCATGATTGAGGGTGGTCAGGGTGCAGCCGTGGCCGATCAGCGACCCCTCGCCGATCGTGATCCCACCTGCGTCCTGGAAGCGGCAGCCCATGTTCACGAACACGTTGGCGCCGAAGAAGAGATTCTTGCCGAACTCGCAGTAGAACGGCGGGAACACCGTGACGGAGGCGTCAACCCGCTGGCCCGTGAGCTCCCCGAGCAACGCGCGGACCTCCTCCGGGGAGCGGTAACCGGCATTCAGGCGGGCGGTGACCCGCATAGCCTCCTGGGCAGCGCCGTGCATGAACCGGTGCGCCTCCGAGCCGCCCTCGATCACCTCGCCGCGGTTTACGTGGTCCAAGAAGCCCAGCAGTTCCATGGCATCAGCCTGCCATCACCAACGACTCATGTGCGGACCCGGACAATCCTCGTCGGGGTCACCTTCCATCCGGCCGGCCGGGCGCCAGCTGGCGAGTGCCTGACCGCCTGACCGGCTGACTGGCTGCACGCATTCCACCTGTAATCAGTCCGTAAGGACAGTCCGCTCCATGATCACCCGTGGGGAATACGTGGGGAACATGCCTCACGCGGGGGCACCAGCCAGAGGAGCCGCCGGGGCTCGCCAGCAACGCGTTCTCCCTTGTCAGCAGCACGTCACCAGTCGTGACAAAGGAGGGTGAGCGGTTTTCGCCTCCCGCCGTTTCTCTGTATAACCCCTAGCCAGAGGCGCGTTTTGTGCGCGAGAGAGGAGTTGAAGCTCTCTGCTATCCGGCGATAATGACCACCTGACAAGGTACTTTGATCGGCCTTCGCCATGTCGTCACCTTGTCGTGGGGAATGCGTGGGGAATAGATCAGCACCCGAGGAACGCGAAGGACTCGCGCCCAGGGCCGTCCCTCAGCATAGGCGGCCGGCACCCACGGGTCACCGCCGCGGTGTTGGCTGACGGCGGGGCGGCCGGCCAGCCGGGGCAGCAGTCCTTGAGCGGGGGCGGCGCCGCAATGTCGCCAATTGCGACTGGGTACAAGGCGGCGACCCGACCGCCAGGTGAGGAGGCGTGCAGGCGAAGCTTCCCGGGCATCCTCGGAGACCCCTGCCGCGAAGTCACGCACGAACACGATCTCAGTGACGCCGGGTGCTGGAGCGTGCGGCACGACGCGGCCCCCCGCCTGCCAGACTCGAACCCGGTCCTCGTCGAAGCCGAATTCCTCGCCGCGGCGTATGGTCTCGCGCTGCATCGCGGCCTCCTGCCGGCGGTCAGACAAGCCAGTCACACCCCGCCTAACGGGTGCCGACTTGAACCGGTGGACAGCGGCGGGCACCACACGGCCTACGGGACGGCCCGACATGGTCAGAAACCAATGGCCCTTGACAGTGATGTGCCTCGTCGTCCTCGCCCCCAGGAGGCCGAAGCGGCTGCAACGAAGGAGGCCCACACAGGGCGCGTCAGTGGACTCACCGGCGTGTGACATCAAGTTCGCCACAACTGGTCGGCCGCTGCTGAGCCACGAAGCTATGGATCGGCGTGGGGCGAAGGCTGGGACTCGGCTCGGGCGGGGAAGTTTCGGACCTGTGCCAGGTACTTCGCGGGCTGCAACCATTTGGTTGAGACTTCAACAAAGCCTTATGGTTGAACTATCGAGCGGGCCCACCCCTGATCCCGCCCACCTTCCAGCACCAGGAGAACCCCATGAAGAACCTGATCACCGTTCCGCCCGTCGTCCGTGACGTCGCCTTGCTCGTGGCCCGCATCGTCCTCGGCACCGTGCTGATCGCCCACGGCGTCCAGAAGTTCACGGAGTGGACCCTCGCCGGCACCGGCCAGGCGTTCGCCCAGATGGGCGTCCCGGCGCCGCAGCTCTCCGCCACCGTCGCGGCCATCGTCGAGTTGGTCGGCGGCGGCCTGCTGCTGGTCGGCGCCTTCACCGCCGTCACCGGCCTCGTGGTCGCCCTGGAGATGCTCGGGGCGGCCCTCCTGGTCCACCTGCCCGGCGGCGTCTTCGTCGCGACCAACGGCTGGGAGCTCGTCGGCGTCATCGCCGCCGCCGCCCTCGCACTCGCCGTGGCCGGCGCGGGCCGCTACTCGGTGGACGCCTGGCTCCTCGGCCGCAACACCGCAGTCACCACCGACGCCCGCGAGCTGCACAACACGACCCGCTGACCCCAACCACGCAACGTTCGCACGATGGACGGACGGCCCACCCGCCGATCGCGGGTGGGCCGTCCGCCATCGCGGCTCGGTCACCTCGGTTGGCTCCTCGGACAACCCCCATGAAGAATCTGATCACCGTTCCCCCGTCGTCCGGCACGTCGCCCTGCTCGCGGTCGGCATCGTCCTCGGCGTGACGCTGATCGCCCCCTCGCCGGCACAGGCCAGCCGGTCGCCCAGACGGGCGTCCCGGCGCCGTCGTCCCGAGGCACCATCCTCCGCTTGACTTCCGAGAACCGTCACGCCAATCAGGTGCTCGTCGACGGGGTCCGGGCGCTCCCCGGAGGAGTCGGCGCACCCCGGGTCAGGTCGCCCTCGCGTGGTTCCTCGCCCAGCAGCCGCACGCAGGGTCGAGGGTGCTCGCCGACGATGACGTTGCGCAGATCCA
>JBKHWW010000182.1:0-4623 GCA_046566345.1 Actinomycetes bacterium | reverse complement strand
CGCTGCCGGCGCAGCGCCGCCCACGGGTGAAGGGGCGCGAGATCGTCGTGCACCAGGCCACCGAGCACAACCTGCGCAACGTGACCGTCGGCTTCCCGCTCGGCCAGCTCATCGCGGTCACCGGGGTGTCCGGGTCGGGCAAGTCCACCCTGGTGAACAGCATCCTCTACACCGCGCTGGCCAAGCGGATCTACAACGCCCGGGACGTCCCCGGCCGGCACCGCTCGATCACCGGCGCCGACAACATCGACAAGATCATCCACGTCGACCAGTCGCCGATCGGCCGGACGCCGCGGTCCAACCCCGCCACCTACACCGGCGTGTACGACCACGTGCGCCGGTTGTTCTCCGAGACGCCGGAGGCGAAGGTCCGGGGGTACCAGCCCGGCCGGTTCTCCTTCAACGTCAAGGGCGGGCGCTGCGAGAACTGCGCCGGTGACGGCACGATCAAGATCGAGATGAACTTCCTGCCCGACGTGTACGTGCCGTGCGAGGTCTGCCACGGGGCCCGCTACAACCGAGAAACCCTCGAGGTGCACTACAAGGGCAAGACCATCGCCGAGGTGCTCGCGATGTCCATCGAGGACGCCGCCGAGTTCTTCGCGCCGATCAGCATGATCCGGCGCTACATGGACACCCTCGTCGATGTCGGTCTCGGCTACGTGCGGCTCGGACAGCCCGCCACCACCCTATCGGGCGGTGAGGCACAGCGCGTCAAGCTCGCCACCGAGTTGCAGCGCCGCTCGACCGGCCGCACCGTCTACATCCTCGACGAACCCACCACCGGCCTGCACTTCGAAGACATCAGCAAGCTGCTGGGGGTCCTGAACCGCCTGGTGGACGCGGGCAACACGGTGATCGTGATCGAGCACAACCTCGACGTCATCAAGGCCTCCGATTGGGTGATCGACCTCGGCCCCGAGGGCGGCTCGCGCGGCGGCACGCTGGTCGCCGTGGGCACCCCCGAGGACATCGCCGCGCACCCCGACAGCCACACGGGGCACTACCTGCGCCCCTTGTTGACCGACCGCGCCGCATCAGGACGCCGCGCCATGACGCCGGCCTAGGACGCACGCCTAGGACGCCGACACCATCACCTGGTCGCCTTCGAGGGTGGCGGTGGCCGCGCGCAGCGGCTGCGTGGCCGGCCCGTTGGTGACCGATCCGTCCGCGATCGAGAACCGCGCGCCGTGGCAGCGGCAGTGGATCTCATCGGCCTCGATCGCGCTCACCGGGCAGCCCTGGTGGGTGCACATTTTGTTGAAGGCTCTGAAGACTCCGGCCTCGGGCTGGGTGATGACGAACGAGGCGCTGTCGAGGATCCGGCCGCTGCCCACAGGGATGCTGCTGGCCGGGACGGACAACGCGTTACCACCCGAGGCGCCGGCCGCGGACCCCGAACAGCCTGAGGTGAGCGCGCCGGTGCCGACGGCGATGGCGGCCAGGCCGGCGCTGGTGAGGAAGGATCGTCGGTCGGGAGTCATGTCATCACCCTAGTCGCGCGCCAGCCGTGTGGCGCTGGGCGGGCGGGCGCGCGGGGCCGGGGTCAAGGGTCTTGCGCCCGATCCAGGCGGCGTCCAGAGTGTCGGCCCGGCCACGTAGGCTGATCGTCATGGCAGATCCGGCGAGCTATCGCCCCGCTCCCGGGACGATCCCCACACAGCCGGGTGTGTACCGCTTCTCGGACGCCGCCGGCACGGTCATTTACGTCGGTAAGGCCAAGAACCTTCGCCAGCGCCTCAATTCCTACTTCGCCGACCCGGCGTCCCTGCACTTCCGCACCCAGACCATGGTCCGCACCGCTGCGAAGGTGGAGTGGACGGTGGTGCAGAACGAACTCGAGTCGCTCCAACTGGAGTACACGTGGATCAAGCAGTTCGATCCGCGCTTCAACATCAAGTACCGCGACGACAAGAGCTACCCGTGGGTGTGCGTGACCTGGGGTGAGGAGTTCCCGCGCGTGTTCGTGGGGCGCGGCGCCAAGCGCAAGGGCAATCGCTACTACGGTCCGTACGCCCAGGCGTGGGCGATCCGCGACACCATCGACGGGCTGCTGCGGGTCTTCCCGATGCGCTCGTGCACGGCGGGCACGTTCCGCAACGCGGCGGCGTCCGGGCGGCCGTGCCTGCTGGGTTACATCGGCAAGTGCTCGGCCCCGTGCGTGGGGCGCATCGACGCCGAGGCCCACCGTGAACTCGTCTCCGATGTGTGCGACTTCCTCGCGGGCAACACCAACCAGCTCACCAGGCGCTTGCAGGCGGCGATGCTCGAGGCGTCCGAGGCGCTGGAGTTCGAGAAGGCGGCGGTCTTACGTGACAATCTGTCCGCTCTCCGGGCGGCGACCGAGCGCAACGCGATCGTCCTGGGCGACGCGACGGACGCCGACGTGATCGCCCTCGCATCCGACGAGTTGGAGGTCGCCATCCAGGTGTTCCACGTGCGCGCGGGTCGGGTGCGGGGCGAGCGGGGGTGGGTCGCCGACCGCTCCGACGATTCGACGCTGGCCGAGCTGATCGAGACCTTCTGCCTGCAGTTCTACGCCAACGGCGACGCGGAGCTATCCGGCGGCATCCCGCGGCAGGTGCTGGTGCCGGTGGCGCCGGCGTCCGGACCCGCTCTGGCGGACCTCCTCACCGACGTGCGTGGCTCCCGGGTCCGGGTCTCGGTGCCGCAGCGCGGCGACAAGCGCGTGCTGATGGACACCGTCGCCCGCAACGCCGGCGAGGCGCTGGCGCTGCACAAGACCAAGCGCGCCTCCGATTTGGCGACCCGCAACCAGGCGCTGGAAGAGCTGCAGGACGCCCTCGGCCTGGACACTCCGCCGCTGCGGATCGAGTGCTACGACATCTCGCACTTGCAGGGAACCGAGGTGGTCGGCTCGCTGGTGGTCTTCGAGGACGGCCTGCCACGCAAGTCGGAGTATCGGCGGTTCATCATCCGAACCGTCGAGGGCAGCGACGACGTGGGGTCGATCCACGAGGTGATCACGCGGCGCTTCCGTCGTTACCTGGAGGACCAGGCCTCGTTGCAGGGTCCCGACGCCGTATTGGTGGACGCCACCACGGGAGCCGCGCGCCGGTTCGCGTACAAACCTTCGCTGGTCGTCGTGGACGGCGGCGCCCCACAGGTGGCTGCAGCCCGCGCAGCCATGGCCGAGCTCGGCGTCGACGACGTCCCCCTCATCGGCCTGGCCAAGCGCTTGGAAGAGGTCTGGCTGCCCGACGAGGAGTTCCCCCTGATCCTGCCCCGCAGCAGCGAAGGCCTTTACCTGCTCCAGCGAGCGCGCGACGAGGCGCACCGCTTCGCGATCGCGCACCACCGCGGCCGGCGCAGCAAGTCCATGGTCGACTCCCTGCTCGACGACGTCCCGGGGCTGGGGGAGTTGCGTCGCAAGGCGCTGATCAAGCACTTCGGCTCGCTGCGGCGGCTGCGCTCCGCCGAGGAGTCCGAGATCGCCTTGGTGCCCGGCATCGGCCCGCGCACGGCGACGGCGGTCAAGGAGGCCCTGGCCGCGCGTCCGGGCGGTGAGGCCCTGAACACGGCGACCGGTGAGATCGAGCCGACATAATGGCCCCATGAGCGCACCCACCACCCGGTTCGTTGCCATCACCGGCATGTCCGGCGCCGGACGCCGCACCGCGGCCCACACGCTGGAGGACCTGGGCTGGTACGTCGTCGACAACCTGCCTCCCACCCTCCTACCGAGCCTGGTGGACGTCGCCACGGAGTCGGGCTACGCGAAGGTGGCTGTGGTGCTCGACGTGCGCACCCGCGCCGAGTTCGATGACATTCCCGACGCGTTCGACAACCTCAACGCGCGCGGAATCTGGCCTCAGATCCTCTTCATCGAGGCGGCTGACGACGTCATCGTCCGCCGCCAGGAGTCAGTGCGGCGTCCGCACCCGCTGCAGGCAGACGGGCCCCTGCTCGACGGCGTCAGGCGCGAGCGCGCCATGCTGGCCACGCTGCGGGCGGCGGCCGACATGGTCATCGACACCTCTGACCTCAACGTGCACCAGCTGGCCAGCCGGGTGGCGTACGCCTTCAACAGCTCCGACGACCGCGAGTTTCGGCTCACTCTGATGTCGTTCGGCTTCAAGAACGGGGTCCCCATCGACGCCGACATGGTGTTTGACGTTCGGTTCCTGCCCAACCCGCACTGGCTGCCCGAGCTTCGCCCGCAGACCGGCCTGTCGCAGGCGGTGTCGGGGTACGTCCTCGGACACGAGGCCGCCCACGAGTGGCTGGCGGCCGTGCAGACGATGCTGGACGCGCTGATCCCGGGCTATCTGCGTGAGGGCAAGCGCCTGGCCACGCTGGCGATCGGCTGCACGGGTGGGAAGCACCGTTCGACCGCCATGACCGAGGAGCTGGCACGCCGCCTGCGGGCCGACGGCAGGGCGGTGCATATCGTCCACCGCGACCTGGGGCTGGAGTGAGCGCGCCCCTGGAGGAGCGACTGCCGTCGGTGGTGGCGCTGGGGGGCGGGCACGGCCTGGCGGCATCGCTGCGGGCGCTGCGGCGGGTCACCAGCCAGCTCACCGCTGTGGTGACCGTGGCAGACGACGGCGGCTCGTCCGGACGCCTCCGCGCGCAGTTCGACATCCTCCCGCCCGGCGACCT
>JBKHWW010000181.1:0-7631 GCA_046566345.1 Actinomycetes bacterium | reverse complement strand
GCCAGGCCGGCCAGCAACACGTGTCGTCGGTTCATCGAGCCGTCCATCTCAGCCGGCCGCGATCAGTCGTTTGAGGGCCCCTACGTCGTTGCGCAGCGCCACCACGTGGCGGGGCAGATCCTCCAGGCCGGCGAATTTCGCGGGGCGCTCCACGTCGTGGCCGAGCGCCTCGACGATCGTGGCCGAGAACTTCACCGGCAGCGCGGTCTCGAGGACGATCACCGGCTCCACCAGGACGCCGCGGGCGTGGAGCTCGCGCGCCACCGTCACCCCGTCGGCCGTGTGCGGGTCGACGACGACGCCGCTGCGCGCGTGCTCGGCGGCGATCGTCGCGACGCGGTCGGCATGGGTGGAGGAGCCGGCGACGAACCCGAAGCGCTGGCGGAGTCCGGCGAAGGCGTCCGTGCCCGACAGGTCGAAGCGGCCGGTGGCGGGGAGTTCCTCGGCGAACAGCCGGCGGACGGCCGCGGCGTCCCTGCCGAGGAGGTCGAACACGAACCGTTCGAAGTTGGACGCCTTGGAGATGTCCATCGAGGGGCTCGAGGTTTCCAGGGTCTCGGCGGTCGCACGCACGCGGTAGACCCCGGTGTCGAAGAACTCGGCGAGCACGTTGTTCTCATTGGTGGCCAGCACGAGGGTGTCGATGGGGAGTCCCATCTCGCGGGCCACGTGGCCGGCGCAGATGTTGCCGAAGTTGCCGCTGGGAACGGCGAACGTGACGCGCTGGTCGTCGGTGTGGGTGGCTCGCAGGTACAGCGCCACGTAGTAGACGACCTGAGCGACCAGGCGCGCCCAGTTGATCGAGTTCACCGCGCCCAGGCGGTGCGCGGCCTTGAAGCCGAGGTCTGCGTTGACGGCCTTGACCAGATCCTGGCAGTCGTCGAACACCCCCTCCAGGGCGATGTTGGTGATCGCCGGGTCGTCCAGGCTGAACATCTGGGCCTGCTGGAAGGGGCTCATTCGGCCCGCTGGGGTGAGCATGAACACCCTGACCCGGTCCTTGCCGAGCATGGCGTACTCCGCCGCAGAACCCGTGTCCCCGCTGGTCGCGCCGAGGATGGTCAGCGTCTGGTCGCGCCGTTCGAGCTCGTACTCGAAAAGCTCGCCGAGCAGTTGCATGGCCATGTCCTTGAACGCCGCGGTGGGCCCGTTGGACAGGTGCCCCAGCAGCAGCCCGCCGCCCAGATCGCTGAGGCTGACGATGTCGGCGTCGCCGAACTTGTCGGCCGTGTAGGCGCGCTGACAGATCCCGGGCAGGTCGGCCGGCGGGATGTCGTCGACGTAGAGCGCGAGCACGGACGCCGCCAGCGCGGCGTACCCCTGCCCGGACAGGATCCGGCGCCAGGACACCAGCGTCGCGGCGTCGACGCGCGGGTAGGTATCGGGCACGTACAGGCCGCCGTCGGGCGCGAGCCCCTCCAGCAGGATGTCGCAGAAGGGCAGGCCTGGCCGGTCACCGCGACCGCGTGTCGAGACGTACTTCACCGGGCCAGACTACCGAGTGAGGGGTCCGCGGCCCGCCGGCGTCAGCGCGGCGTCCGGTGCGCCTCGAGGAAGGAGTAGACCTCGGTCTCGTCCACGCCCGGGAATGCGCCGGGCGGGAGGGCGGCCAGCAGGTGAGAGTGCGCCCGCGCCGACGGCCAGGCTTTGCCCGCCCAGGCGTCCATGAGTTCCTTGGGCGGCACCCGGCAGCACGATGGGTCGGGGCAGGTCGAGCGGTGGCGGACCCGGGTCTCGCGCCCCCGGAACCACTTGGCGGTGTTGAACGGGACGCCGATGCCGATCGCGAACCGCCCGTTGGCGGAGTTTTCGGTGTGCGCCGTGCACCAGAACGTGCCCTGGGGGGTGTCGGTGTACTGGTGATAGGCGCTGAAGGCGTCCACTTGCTCGAACACCTGCCGGGCGGTCCAGTACCGGCAGGCGAGTTGCCCCTCGATGGCCCCGGTGTGATCGGCGGGGAAGGTCTTGCCGTCGTTCTCGTAGGCCTTGTAGATGGTCCCCGACTGGTGAACCTTGAAGAAGTGCAGCCGGATGCCCAGGTGACGGGTGGCCAGATTCGTGAAGCGGTGGGCCGCGGCCTCGTACGACACGCCGTACGCGTCCCGCAGGTCCTCGATGGCCAACTCGCGGTTTGCCTTGGCGGCGTTGAGGAAGCTCACCACAGGCGCCTCGGGGATCATCAGCGCGGCAGCGAAGTAGTTGGTCTCCACCCGCTGGCGCAGGAACTCGCCGAACGTGCTCGGCTGCCGGTGTCCGAGCACGTGGTGCCCGAGCGCCTGGAGCAACACCGTGCGTGGGTGGTGGTCGGGGCGGGAGGAACGGGTCAGATAGATCCTTCGGTTCTCCAGGTCGGTCACCGACCGCGTCGAGGACGGGAGGTCGCCCACGTAGGCGAGGCTGAAGCCGAGATGGGCGGTGATGGCCCCGATCATGCGCTCCGACAGCGGACCGCCCTTGTAGCCGGCCTTGGACAGAAGCCGGGACGCCTCGGCCTCGAGTTCGGCGAAGTAGTTGCCCCGCTCCCGCATCTCGCGGCGCAGCTCGGTGTTCGCGCGTCGCGCCTCCTCGGGCGTGGCGGCCCTCTCCTCGGCCTGACGGGCCAGCTCGCGGTGCAGCGCGACCATGGCTTCCAGAACCTCGGTCGGGGTCCGTGGGCCGATGCGGATCGACGGCAGCCCTGCGGCCCTCGCCAGGGGTGAGCGCATCGCGGCCTCGAGCTCCACCTCGAGCTGAGTGCGATGGCTCGGGCTACCGGAGGTGAGCTCGTCGAGGGTGGTGCCGTAGAGGGCTGCGAGGCGCTGCAGGAGGCCGATCCTCGCCTCTCGCTTGCCGTTCTCGATCATCGACAGCTGGGAGGAGGCGACCCCCGTCTGTTCTGCCACCTGCGCGAGGGTGAGGCCGCGCCCCTTGCGGAGGGCGTGCAGGCGCCGCCCCAGTCCGAAAGCGTCCGGGAAAGGCTCCGTTTCCGGCGCCTTCGCCGGAGTGTTCCACGGTGAACTCGTCATGGTTTCACAGTAGTGAAAATCTGCGATTCTTTCCAGCACGAGGGGTGGCCTGACCCGTGACATTGCCGCAGGATGGTTCTTGTGAGGACCGGGGAGCAGATCCCCGAACGATGCAAAGGAGCACCGACATGACGATCAACAACCCGCACCCCAGCATGAGCGCTGAGGCCCTCGAGCACGACTGGAAGACCAATCCCCGCTGGGCCGGCGTCCGTCGCGACTACACCGCCGACGACGTCGTCCGGCTGCGCGGTTCGGTCCAGGAGGAGTACACCCTCGCCAAGCGCGGCGCCGAGATCCTGTGGGACGGCATCACCCGCGGTGACGGCTCGTACCTGAACTCCCTGGGCGCCCTCACCGGCAACATGGCGGTTCAGCAGGTCAAGGCAGGCCTCAAGGCGATCTACCTCTCCGGATGGCAGGTTGCCGGCGACGCCAACCTCTCGGGCCAGACCTACCCCGACCAGAGCCTCTACCCCGCCAACTCCGTCCCGGCGGTCGTCCGGCGCATCAACAACGCCCTGATGCGCGCCGACCAGATCGAGACCCTGGAGGGCACCCGCAGCGTCGACAACTGGCTCGTCCCGATCGTCGCGGACGCCGAGGCCGGCTTCGGCGGCCCGCTGAACGCCTACGAACTCATGAAGGGCATGATCGCCGCCGGCGCCGCCGGGGTGCACTGCGAGGATCAGCTGGCCAGCGAGACGAAGTGCGGCCACCTGGGCGGCAAGGTGCTGGTGCCCACCAAGCAGCACGAGCGGACGCTCTCCGCCGCGCGCCTGGCGGCGGACGTCTCCGGGGTACCGTCGGTCATCATCGCCCGCACGGACGCCGAGGCGGCCACGCTGATCACCTCCGACGTGGACGAGCGCGACCAGCAGTTCCTGACCGGGGAGCGCACCTCGGAGGGGTTCTACAAGGTCGTCAACGGACTCGAGCCCTCGATCGCCCGCGCACACGCCTACGCCGAGTACGCCGACATGATCTGGATGGAGACGGGCACGCCCGATCTCGAGTTGGCCAGGAAGTTCGCCGAGGCCGTCAAGGACAAGCACCCCGACCAGCTGCTGGCCTACAACTGCTCGCCGTCGTTCAACTGGAAGAAGCACCTCGACGACGCCACGATCGCGAAGTTCCAGCGTGAGCTCGGTGCCATGGGTTACACGTTCCAGTTCATCACGCTGGCCGGATTCCACGCGCTCAACTACTCGATGTTCGACCTGGCCCACGGCTACGCTCGCGAGGGCATGTCGGCCTACGTCAAGCTGCAGGAAGCGGAGTTCGCCTCCGAGGAGCGCGGCTACACGGCCACCAAGCACCAGCGTGAGGTGGGCACCGGCTACTTCGACGCGGTTGCCACCATCATCAACCCGGAGAGCTCCACCACCGCGATGGCGGGCTCGACCGAGGCCGGCCAATTCCACTGATCGTCCCCTGTTTCGATAGGAATCCACTGATGAACTACACCGAGACCACCGAGCGCACCCGCTCGGACGGGCTGCCACCCGACACGAACCCACGATTCTCCAAGCGCGCGCCGGGGGTGGCCCCCGGCGAGGAGCGCATCCTGTCCCGCGCGGCCATCGACTTCCTGATCCAGCTGAACGACCTGGCCAGCGGACGCCGCGAGGAGCTGCTCCGCGCCCGGCACGAGCGCCGCGAGGCGATCTCGCAGGGCAACGACCCGACCTTCATCCCCGAGACGGCGCATATCCGCGCCGACGACTCCTGGAGGGGCGCCCCGCTGGCGCCCGGGCTCGAGGACCGCCGGGTGGAGATCACCGGCCCCACCGAGCGCAAGATGACCATCAACGCGCTCAACTCTGGGGCCTCGACCTGGCTGGCCGACCTCGAGGACGCCAATCAGCCGTCGTGGGAGAACATGGTCGGCGGCCAGCAGAACCTCTACGAGGCGATCCGGGGCACGATCTCGTTCACCTCGCCCGAGGGCAAGGAGTACAAGGTCACCGCCGAGCAGACCCCGACGATCATCGTCCGCCCCCGCGGCTGGCACTACGACGAGAAGCACCTGCTCGTCGACGGCAAGCCGATGGTGGCCGGCGTGGTCGACTTCGGGCTCTACTTCTTCCACAACGCGCGAGCGCTGCTGCGCCGGGGACGGGGACCGTACTTCTACCTGCCGAAGACCGAGAGCCACCTCGAGGCGCGGCTGTGGAACGACCTCTTCGTCCGCGCCCAGGACTTGCTGGGCATCCCGCGCGGCACCATCCGCGCGACGGTGCTCATCGAGACCATCACGGCCGCGTTCGAAATGGAGGAGATCCTCTACGAGCTGCGCGATCACAGCTCCGGGCTGAACGCGGGCCGCTGGGACTACCTGTTCAGCATCATCAAGAACTACCGCGACCGCGGGCCGGACTTCGTGCTCCCCGATCGCGCCCAAGTGACGATGACGGCCCCGTTCATGCGCTCCTACACCGAGCAACTCGTGCGGGCGTGCCACCGGCGAGGTGTCAGCGCCATGGGCGGCATGGCCGCGTTCATCCCGAACCGGCGCAAGCCCGAGGTGACCGAGGCCGCCCTCGAGAAGGTTCGCGCGGACAAGACCCGGGAGGCGACCGACGGCTTCGACGGCTCGTGGGTCGCGCACCCCGACCTGGTGCCGATCTGCCGAGAGGTCTTCGACGCCCACCTGGGTGACCGCCCGAACCAGATCGACCGCCGGCGCTTCGACGTCATCCCCGACGACCGGGCGCTGATCGACCTGGCCATTCCCGGGGCGACCATCACCGATGGGGGCGTCCGGACGAACATCGACGTGGGCATCCGCTACATCGAGGCGTGGCTGCGCGGCAACGGTGCCGTCGCGATCCACGACCTGATGGAGGACGCGGCCACCGCCGAGATCTCGCGGTCGCAGATCTGGCAGTGGCGCAACGCGGGTGTCACCACGGCCGAAGGCCACCACGTCACCACCGAGTGGCTGACCGAGGTCTTCGGCGAGGTGTTCGCCTCGCTGGAGCGCTTCGAGGGCGATCGGTACGACGACGCCCGGGAGCTGTTCCAGGAGGTCGCGCTGGCGGACGAGTACCCGGAGTTCCTCACGCTCCCGGCGTACCAACGCTACGTGGCCTGACGAGGCCTCACCGCGGAGGGGCCGTCCACCTGGACGGCCCCTCCGTTCGCGTCCGGATCAGGGCCGGCGGACCAGCGGCCAGGGGTGCGTCGTCTCCAATTGGGCGGACAGGCGGAGCAGGACATCGTCGCGGCCAAGGCGTCCGGTGAGCATCACGCCGATCGGGAGCTCGACGCCGTCGACGAGGGAGCGCACGAGGGGCAGGGTGACCGAGGGCCGGCCGGTCAGGTTGGCCACGGACGTCCAGGGCGTGTAGTCGATCTGTGCCTGGAAGTCGCGCGCAGGGTCCGAGTCGTTGCGCAGGGCGCCGACGAAGGCCGGCGGCTGCGCGAGCGTGGGGGTGAGCACGGCGTCGAGCTCGGCCCAGTTCTGGGCCACCTCGTACTCCAAGAGTTGGATGGCGGCGAGGGCGCGGGCGTACCCCACACCGGTCACGGTTCGGCCCCGGGCGCGCAGCCAGCGGGTCATCGGGGTGATTCGGCGTTCGTCGTCCAGCGGGATGGCCGCGGCGCCGGTCGTCCAGACGGCGTCGAACGCCGCCCACCGTTCGGCGGGGAAGGCCCGCGGCGCCACGACGACCTCGTGCCCCAGCTCGGACAGCCACCCTGCGACGGAGTCGACCGCCGACACGCACGCCGGATGCACCGCCGCCGAGTCCGAGATCACCGGCGTCGTGGTCACGCCCACCCGCAGCCGGCCGGGAGCCGCAGCCAGGGCCTCGAGCAGGCTGGTGCGTCCCATGTCGCCGGCGAGCACGTCCAGCGCCAGCGCGGTGTCGGCCACCGTCCGGCTGATGACGCCGTCCACGGTCAGTCCGGGTCCGGGCACCCGGGCGGGCAGCGCGGACACCAGCCCCCGCGACGGCTTGAGGCCCACCACACCGCAGGACGCCGCCGGGATCCGGATGCTGCCGCCCCCGTCGGAGGCGTGCGCGATCGGCACGATCCCAGCGGCCACCGCCGCCGCCGCACCGCCGCTTGAGCCGCCGGCGCCGCGCCGCGTGTCCCACGGCGTCACCGCCGGCAGGCCTCCTGCCGGCTCGGTGTAGCAGGGCAGGCCGAACTCAGGCAGCGACGTCTTGCCCAGCGTGGTCGAGCCCGCAGCGATCAGGCGGGCGACCACGGGGTCGGTGGTCGTGGCGACCGTGCCGGCCAGTGCGCGCGATCCCGACTCGCACGGGAGGCCCTCGACGGGGGTGTTGTCCTTGATCGGGCAACCGACCCCGGCGAGCGGCCCGGCCCACCGACCGGCCGCCACGTCGGCGTCGACGCGAGCGGCCTGCGCCAACGCGCGCTCTCCGGTGAGGGCGGCGAACGCACCCAGCACCGGATTCAGCGCGTGCGCGTCCGCCAGCGCCAGCCGGGTGACCTCGAGCGCGCTCCACTCCCCCGCCCGGACGCGGCGGGTGACCTCGAGCGCGCTCGCGTGGGGATCGACGGTCACGAGAACCGCATCGGGATCAGTTGGATCGCGTCACCACCTGGTCGCACAGGGCGTCCAGCGCGTCGCGCGCCGGGCCCTCGGGTAAC
>JBKHWW010000180.1:0-36082 GCA_046566345.1 Actinomycetes bacterium | reverse complement strand
GCTCGGCCTCGATCTGCGTTTTGGCGTTGGCGAGCAGCCGACTGCTTTCCTCGGTGGCCTGCTGGCGCATGTCCGCGATGATCGCGGCCCCCTGCGTCTTGGCCTCCTCGCGGATGCGGGACGCCTCCTCGCGGGCGGTGGCGAGCTGAGCCTTGTACTCCTCCAGCGCAGCGGCAGCCTCGGCCTGGGCGGCCTCCGCCTTCTCGATGCCGCCCGTGATCTCGGCGGTCCGCTCGGCGTACGTTCGCTCAAACATAGGCACGACCTTCTTCGCGACCACCCACCAGATGATCAGGAAGAGTGCAATGCCGACGAGGAGCTCCTCGGGGTGCTCCGGTAGGAGCGGGCCCAAAGGTGATTCTCCGGCAAGGGGCAACATGAGGGCCTCAGATCAGGGGTTGAGGACAAAGGCGAGGGCGATGCCGATAATGGCGAGCGCCTCGACCACGGCGAAGCCGATCCACGCGGTGCCCATCATGGCGCCGCGTGCCTCGGGCTGGCGCGCAGTGCCATTGATCACCGACGCGAAGATCCACGCCACACCGAGGGCCGGGCCCAGGGTGGCCAGCGCATAGCCGATCATGTTGATCGAGCCGGAGAGCTCCATGAGGGAGTTGAGCATGGGAATTAGTTCCTTTCGGACGGGTTCTTTCTGACGAAAGCTCTTGGGGTCTAGTGCTCCTCGGCGACGGCCGACGAGACGTATTGGGCGGTCAGGACCGTGAAGATGTAGGCCTGGATGCCACCCACGAGGAGCTCCAGGGCGAAGATGGCGAAGCTGAACAGAATCGAGACCACCCCCGCGACGTTGAGCAGCGGGATCGGGAACCCGCCTAGTTGCTCCGTGGCAGTGAGCAACAAGGTGCCCCCCACGACAAAGACCACGATGACAAGGTGGCCCGCGAACAGGTTGGCAAAGAGACGCAGGCCCAGCGTGAGCGGCCGAACGATGATGTTGGAGAGGAACTCGAGTGGGATGATCAGGGGCCACAGGAACTTGGGCACCCCCGCCGGCAGCGTTGCGAGTTTCAGGTACCCCACGAGGCCGTGACGCTTGATGCCCGCCCCGTTATAGAGGAGCCAGGCGCAGAGCGCCAGACCCCACGCGAAACCGATTTTGGAGAATGTCGGGAACATGAACAAGAAGAACTGACCGAAAAGGTTGTTCACGAGGATGAACGAAAACAACGCCACCAGGAACGGCAGGTACCGGCGATACTCGTGGCCCAAGATGTCCCGCGCTATGCCGTTCCGGACGAAGTTGTAGACCATCTCGCCCAAGGCCTGCCGCCTACCCGGCACGATGGACTGCTTGCGGGCCATCCACAGCCAGAATGCGATGACGAGGATCGCGCCGATGACGGCCTGGGCGACATGGTTGTTGACCCAATCGGGGAGTACGCCCGGGAACAGCGGGCGGGACGCGAAACTGTGCTCGCCGGGAGGCCAGGAAGCCTCCCCCTCCAGCGGAAGGATCAGCCCTGTCAGCCCACCCATTGCGCCTCCTTGCGTTGTCGCTCCACCGGACGTGCGCGCGGGGCCGTCAACGACTCCCTCGCTGCGTCGCTACCCTAGCAATGCGAGGCTTGCCCGTCACATCCGAATCGCCGTCAGTGTGGATCGGTCGCGTCGAAAACGGGGATGCGCAATCGGGCGTAGGCGGCCAGCTCGAAGCCGATCCAACCCAGCACCACCGCGATGGTCGCCACGACGAGCGCGACGGGGTCGAGCCAGGCCCAGCGGTCGGCATTGGCGAGGGTCGCGGCCAGGGCGAGGCCCAGCACCGTGACGCGAGCCAAGTAAGAGGCAAGCCACGCCACCAGGACCGTCTTGGCCGCCGCGTCCGCCACCGCGACCTGGACCCCGAGCGCGATCGTGTAGAACGCGATCGTGGCCGCCGACGCGATGGCGGCGCTGGCGGCCGCGTACGGCCCCGACAGCACCCAGAAGGCGCCGACAACGGTCAGGGCGGCCGCATGCCCGCCGATCAGCCCGCCCATGAGCAGCTTCTGCGCTCTGGCTGCGTTCGCGCTCACCGGACGCCGCGGGCGCCGCTCACGCACGGCGCACCGTCTTGAGCCTGGGCCGGAAGGTCAGCCACGCCGCGAGCGCGAGCCCGACCAGAACGCCCAGGTAGGCCCACCACTGCTCGGTGATCCCGATCGCCACGGCGCCGAAGGCGATCACAGCCGACCACAGCCACAACAACGCCACGGCCGCCCGGTGGCTGTGCCCCAGCTCCAGCATCCGGTGGTGCAGGTGCTGCTTGTCGGCCTGGAACCACAGGCGTCCGGCCAGCGTGCGCCGCACGTACGCCGAGACGAGGTCGGCGAAGGGCAGCGCCATCGCCGCCAGGGGCAGCAGCAGGGGCAGGTACGACGAGATCAGCGCTCCCCCGCTGGGGTTCAGCCGGGACGGGTCCAACTGCCCGGTGAGGCTGATCGTCGAAGTGGCCAGGAGGAACCCCAGCAACATCGAACCGCTGTCGCCCATGAACATGCGCGCCCGGTGGACGTTGTGAGGCAGGAACCCCACGCAAGCCCCCACCAATCCGGCGGTGAGCAGGGAGCTGGTGGTGGCCCGGACGAGTTCCTGCTCGTAGCTGAGCAGGTACGCGTAGGCGAAGAACGAGGTCGCCCCGATCGCCACCACCCCGGCCGCCAGGCCGTCGAGACCGTCCATGAAGTTGATGGCGTTCACGCTCACGAGGATGACGAAGACCGCCACGGCGACCGAGGAGACGCCATCGAGGGCGATGATCCGGTCCGGGAGCGGGATCCAGTAGAACTTCACGCCGTTGAGGACGACGATGCCGGCGGCCAACACCTGCCCGGACAACTTGGCCAGTGCCCCCAGCTCGAAGAGGTCGTCGACGATCCCGACGCCGCAGATCACCGCAGATGCCCAGAACACGGCCCAGGCGTCCCGCTCGACCAGCGGGAAGCTGCCGAGCCAGGGCAGGTTCAGTGCCACCAACAGCGCCGCGGTGAATCCGGCGAGCATGGCGGCACCCCCGAAATAGGGGATCGGCATCGTGTGCACGTCGCGGTCGCGCACGAGAGCCACGGCGTTGTAGCGGAAGGCGAGCCGCCGCGCGACGCTGGCCCCGAGGTAGGTCACCCCGGCGGCGATCAGCGCCACGAGCAGGTACTCGCGCACGCGCTCAGTCCCCCGTTGCCCCGCCGGCTCGCACGTCGGCGTCCGGCTCGTCCTCCTGTGTGGGCCCGGCGTCCGGCGCGTCCTCCGGAGCAGGATGCTGCGCAAGGTCCGCTGCCGGGGCGGCCTCCTGCTCCGGCTCCGCGACGGCCACCAGGCCGGGCACGGCCGCGTTGAGCTCCTCGGCCGAGATGCGGCCCTGGCGGAGGATGCGGGCGCGCGCCCCGGTCAGGTCGACGATGGTGGAGGGTACCGGGCCCGACATCGTGCCGTCGTCGAGGTAGAGGCTGCACGAGTCCCCCAGTTGATCGGTTGCCTGCTCGATGGTGAGGGCGGCGTCCTGGCCGTGCACGTTGGCGCTGCTCACGGCCAGCGGGCCGGTGCGTCGAAGCAGCTCGCGGGTGAAGGCGTGGTCGGGTACCCGCACCGCGATGGTGTGGCCACGGTCGCCCAGGTCCATCCGCAGGGTGTCGCGCGCGTTGAGCACCAGCGTGAGCGCGCCCGGCCAGAACGCCTCGGCCAGCCCGGTGAGCCGTTCGTCGATGCCGGTCGCCAGCGCGCGCACCATGGCTGCCTCGGCCACCAACACCGGCGGCGGGAAGTCCCGGCCGCGCTGCTTGGCGTCCAAGAGCCGTTGCACCGCGGCGCCGCTGGTGGCGTCGGCGCCCACCCCGTAGACCGTGTCGGTCGGTAGCACGATCACCTCGCCGTCAGCCACCGCCTGGGCGGCCGCGTCGAAGGCCTCCTCCGCGTCTGTGGTGGGGATCACCCGGTACGTCACGCGCCCATCCTGCCAGCCCGGCGCGCGGTCACGAACCGCGGCCTGCCGGTGAGGTCGAGATGGTCGGCCACGTTCCGGAAGGCCCTGCGGGCGACGAAGAGGGCCTGCACCGGCTCCTGTTGTACCTCGGCGTGCTCGGCGCACACCCACCCCCCGGGACGGAGCAGCCGGGCCGCCACGTCGGCGACCACGCGTAGGGCGTCCAGCCCGTCGACCCCGGACACCAGGGCCAGGGTCGGGTCGAAGTCCCGCACCTCCGCCGGGACGTCGGCCCAGTGCTCGAGGGGGACGTACGGCGGGTTGGCGATGACGAGGTCGACACCTCCGTCGAGGTCGTGGAAGGCCTCGGCCATGTCGCCGAGGCGCGCGTCGACCGGCAGGCCGGCGAGGTTCCGTCGCAGGTAGGGCCACGCGTCGGCCGACACCTCGACGCAGTGGTAGGTGGCGTCGGGGTTCTCGTTGACCAGCGCCTTGGTGATCGCCCCCGATCCGGCGCACAACTCGACGACAACGGGCTCGGCCGGTCCGGACGCCGCGAGCTCGGCGAGCCGGTCCAGGGCCCAGCCGGTCATCACCTCGGTCTCGGGGCGGGGGATGAACACGCCCGGGCCGACCTCGACCTCGACGTGCCGGAACGGCGCCCGGCCGGTGAGGTGCTGCAGCGGCACTCCGGCCGACCTGCGTGCGACCAGGGCGGCGAAGGCGTCTACCTGGGCGGAGTCGGGGGCCGGCGCGAGCAGCAGCCGGCGGGTGTCGACGCCGAGCACGTGCGCCAGGAGCAGCCTCGCCTCAGCGGGACTGCCCAGATCGCGGCCTGCGCGCGCCACCAGCGCCGGGATCTCCTCAGGCACCGGCGGAGGCCAGGCGCTCAGCGAGGTCGGCGGCCTGCAGGGCTTCGACGACCGCCGACAGGTCGCCGGCCAGCACTGCGTCCAGGTTGTAGGCCTTGTAGCCGATGCGATGGTCGGCGATGCGGTTCTCGGGGAAGTTGTAGGTGCGGATCCGCTCGGACCGGTCCACCGTCCGCACCTGAGAACGACGGCTGGCGGACGCCTGCGCCGCGGCCTGGTCCTCGGCCAGGGCGACGAGCCGGGCGCGGAGGATGCGCATCGCGGACGCCTTGTTCTGCAGCTGGCTGCGCTCGTTCTGGCAGGTGACCACCAGCCCGGTGGGCAGGTGCGTGAGCCGGACCGCGGAATCGGTGGTGTTGACCCCCTGGCCACCCTTGCCAGAGCTGCGGTAGACGTCGACGCGCAGGTCGTCGGGATCGATCTCGAGCTCGGCCTCGTCGTCGACCTCGGGCATGACCAGCACCCCGGCCGCGGAGGTGTGGATGCGCCCCTGCGTCTCGGTCACCGGCACCCGCTGCACCCGGTGGACGCCTCCCTCGAACTTCAGCACCCCGTACGGCATGACGTCGCCGGCCGCGTTGCCCGGAGCCTTGACGGCCATCGTCACCGACTTGATCCCGCCGAGGTCGGTCTCGGTGGAGTCGAGCACCTCGACCTTCCAGCCTCGCGACTCGGCGTAGCGGCTGTACATCTTGAACAGGTCGCCGGCGAACAGTGCCGACTCCTCGCCGCCCTCGCCCGACTTGATCTCGACCAGGGCGTCGGAGGTGTCGTGCGGGTCGCGGGGGGCCAGTAGCTGCGCCAGACGCTCGGACGCCGCCGCGAGCCGCGCCTCCAGGTCGGCGGCCTCGTCAGCGAAGGAGGGTTCGTCGGCGGCCAGCTCGCGGGCCGCGCCCAGATCGGCGGTCAGCTCTTCGTGCTCGGTGAGGGCGTTGATGATGGGGGTCAGCTCCGAGTAGCGGCGGCCGACCCGGCGCGAGGCCGCCACATCAGCGTGCGTAGCGGGATCGGACAGCCGGGCCGCGAGCTCGGCGTACTCGGCGCGCAGCGCGTCCGCGTTGGCGAACATGGCGGTCCCTTCGGTCGGCGGCGGGAAGACGACGACGCCGGGTGCCAGCACGTGCTGGCACCCGGCGTCGAGGGAGCTACTTGCCCTGCTTGGCGCCGTAGCGCTTCTGGAAGCGAGCGACCCGGCCGCCGGTGTCGAGGATCTTCTGCTTGCCCGTGTAGAACGGGTGGCAGGCCGCGCAGACCTCGGCGCGGATAACACCGCTCTTGGCGGTGGAGTGGGTGGTGAACGTGTTGCCACAGGTGCAGCTGACCTGGGTCTCGACGTAGTCGGGGTGGATGCCCTGCTTCATGAAAGTCGTCTCCTCGTGAACGTGTCGTGCCGGGTCGCCGAAGGTAAGGGGCCACGAGGCCCGGGCGTGAACCGGCACCGAGGATTCATTCTGCCTCACACAGGCCCAGATCCCAAACCGCCGCCCGCTGCGGCGTACGGGTCGCGCGGGCGGCCTACATCAGCGGCACTCGCCTGATCACCGTCCGGGGGTTGGGCCGCTCCTGGAGGCTCGCCACCTCGCGCTGGCGTCCAGGATCGGCGGTCTTGGCAGCAGCCGCGAGCGTGAGCGCGTCCAGCTCACCCGCCAGCGTGCGCGCACCCACCGTGAGCGGGTAGCTCGGCGGGTCGGCCGGGTCGAGGCCGGACAGCTCGGCGTGCCCTTGGGCGAACGAGGAGTACCAGGCCGGCAAGGCGGCCAGGAGAGCGCGATACCGGACCCAGCGGTGATTGTCCCAGCCCGTGAAGCGGTCTTGGCGATAGTGCGGCCTGGTGAACATGTCGACCAGCGACGCCGCGGCCACCCTGCCGCGGTCGGCGAGGGCCTCGATCGTCGCGGTGTCCATGAAGAGGTTGAGGCCGCCCTCGCTGGAGGACTGGAGGACGCGGACCACCCGATCCCGCATCCCCGGGCTGGTCAGCTGCGAGGCGTCCGCCCACTCGCGTGAGGTGGCCAGGGCAGCGCCGAAGAAGCCGGTCAGAGCGCCCGCACCGGACGTCGGAACGGAGCGGTGGCTGGGCAGCAGCGGGGCGTTGTCGGTCGCGAACTCGATGTTGCGACGCTGGTCGGCCGACGGCTCGCGCCCGGCCAGGAAGCTTCCCAAGTTGATCGCGAAGGTCGGCCGGGTCGGCAGCGCCTCGTCGAAGAGATGCACCGGGAAGTTGCTGCAGAAGCCGCCGTCGGTGAACCAGACCTCGGTGAAGGCGGGCGACGCGCCCGCATGTCCCGCACGGAACGCCGCCACCGCCTCGCGGGTCTCGGCCGAACGCCGATCGATGATCCACAGCGGAACGGCCGAGATCAGCAGCGGGAAACTCAGCGACATGCGAACCGAGACGATCACGGGCAGGTACTGCGGGTCGGGCAGCCGGCGCAGGCCCCGGGGATGGGACGCCGCAGCGGCGTCTTCCCAGTCCCACGCCGGCTGGTCAGCCGCCTCGGGAGCGCGTGCGCCGGGAGCTTGGAGCAGCGCCTGCATCACGTCGGCGGGAAAGAGCCTGGCCCACACCGCTGGCTCATAGAAGAAGAGCCTGCCTTCCCAAGGCATCTCGTACGGGCGGCTCTGGCTCAGGCACGTGGTGACCATCCGTAGGTCCAGACGCCTGTCCGCGACAGCGACCGGTGCGGGCGCGTTGCTGCCCGTCCACAGGTGGCCATACAGGAGCGGACCCTGCCCCGGGGGCCGCCCGGCCAGGTCGTCGATCTGCGTGGACAGCCAGTCGGTGAACCCGGGACCCTGGCCGGTTCCCAGCCCCGTGCAGATGCCGAACTGGTTGGCGGGCACGTCCCGGGTGAGGGTGCGCCAGACCGCGAGCGCCAGCGCGATCACGAGGCCAACAGCGAGCACCACGAGGCTGGCGAGGGCGAACCCGACGGCGCCGGGGAGCGGGACCCGCGTGGCCCACAGCAGCCCCGCCAGGCCGGGCAGAGCGCCCAGGATCGCCGCCACGGGGTACCCGCGCAGCAGGGCCCCGGCGACGGCGGCGAGGCGGGCGAGGCCCTTCTTCCCAGGCCCGGGCGCGTCGTGGCCTGTGGCGGTGAGCAGGACGCCGAGCATCGGGCGGGTGGCCGGCTGCGGCTGGAAGAGCGCCGCCAGCCTCCCCTCTCCCAACGCCTGAGGGATCGCGCCGAGACGATCGAACGATCCGGTGGCCCTTCCGTGCTCGGCCGCGGCGCCGAACGCGGCGCCGATCGCGCCCGCCGAGGCCCCCCCGAGGCTGCGGAAGCGATACGTCTTCGCGAACTCGGTCAGCGCGCGGGGGTACACCACGCCCGAGGTGATGCCCCCCTTCATGATCACGTTGTACTCGAGCTGCGGGGCGGGCGTGTCCATCGCGGTCCTTCCGGTGTCGTGGTGCTGGTCGATCAGGGGCGCAATCAGACGGTGACGGCGATGCCGGAGGTCGCCGACTTGGCCAGCTTGAAGGTGGCGTTGACCTCGCCTGCCCGGTCAGCCCACTGGCGCGGCCCTCCGTCGGGATAGTTCGCGTAGAACGTGACGGGTCCGGACGCCGCGAGCAGCAGCCGGGCGATGGCGGAGTCATCGGGGTGGCGGTAGCCGGCCCCGTCGGAGCTGATCAGGAACCGGCTGGCGGTCCAGCTCGCGACCAGGTCGTCCTTGACGTTCGCGCCCGACCCGTGGTGGGGCAGCTTGACCAGGTCGAACCGCGGGCGTTGCTCGCCGACCATCGCGCCGTAGCGGGCGATGTTCTGGGCCAGGGTCGCAGACGTGGCGTCTCCGGTGAGCAACAGGCGGCGTCCGTCGTACTCGAGGACGAAGGAGATGCTGCTGGCGTTGGCCTCGGAGGAGTCGTCCTGCTCGCGCGCCGCGAGCGTCGTGAGTGCGGCGGCGTCCAGCACCGGAGGAAGCGGATCGCGCTCCTTGGGCCGCTGCCGCACCGCAGCCCCCTCCCCCGCAGCGCCCTCGCCCGGCACCAACCCGGCCTTGACGACCACCTTCGTCCACTCTCTGGCCAGCCGTTTCAGCTGCGGCCCGCTGGGGCCCAGCAGCACGACGCGGGCACCGCCGGGCAGATCCAGCGTGGGCAGGGGGCCCCGGCTCGGCACGACCACCGGGCCGCCGAGGGTCGGGGCGACCGGGTTGGGCCAGCCGCGGTTCCAGCCGTAGCCGCCGTCGTTGAGCTTGAGGGTGAACTGCTCGCCGTGGACGGGTCCGAGCACGTTGCCGCCCTTGTCGCAATGGATGTAGCCGTTGAACCACACGCTCCGGATCCGGGTGCGCAGGTCGCGGTCGTCCAGCATTTCGAGCGCGCCGCCGATGTGGTCCTCGTCGATGTGGGTCACCACGAAGACCTCGTACACGTCCGAGCGCCTGCGCGCGAGGCGCGAGCGCACGTCGGGCCACCAGTGCTTGGGGCCGGCGTCGACGAGCAGCCGGTGCTTGGTGCCCGCGGTGCCGTACTCGACGACCAGCGCATCGCCTGGGCCGGCGGGAAGCGCCTCCACCTTGAACATCTCAGGCCTCCACGATGGTGTTGATCTCGCCGTGGGAAGCCAGCAGCAGCCCCACGAGCAGCCCCTGGCCGATGAGGTCCCGACGCGCGTCCATGAGCACCTCGCCGAGCGGACGCACCTGGTCCGTCGTCGCGTCCTGCAGCGAGGCGAGCACGGCGGCGGCCGCTCGCGCGCCCTGCGGGCCGTTGAGTTTGCCGAGCGTGCCGACGACCGCCGCGGCCCCTCGGGCGGTGATGGCGCCGTGGAAGGAGCCGAACGGGCTGCTCGCCAGCGCGGTAGCGCAGGCGACCAGCACCACCAAGGGACTGACGTCGGGGTCGGCGGTCAGGTATTGCCGGTCGAGGTCCACCGACGACAGCCTCGACTTCTCGCCGATCTCGAGCAGGAACTCCTGGGGCACCTCCTCGGTGTGCGCCAGCAGGAGCATCAGTGTCGGGTGCAGTTCCCGGACCGCCTTGCGCCAGCCGGTCCAACTGGTCACCGCGGTGAACTGCCCCCGCGCCGACACCCGTGCCGCTTCTTCCAGCAGTTTGGTCGGGCGCGCGTCCGCCGGCGCACCGCCGTCGGCCCTGCTCGCCGCGCCGTACAGGATCGACGCGAGCGACAAACCCCGAGGTGGCGGCGGTGGGACGTCGTCGGCATCGCGCAGGAAGGTGCGACACACCGCCTTGCTGGTTCCCCAGAAGGCCAGCGGGCAGACGATCCCCCGCGAAGGCCCCGAGCAGGGGTGCGCCGCTCCGCTCCGGTGGCCGCGGCACACGGACGCCGTCGGCTTGGGCGCCGGCCCTGCGTACACCAGCTCGAGCGGGAACAGCGTCGTGTGCGGATGGACGACCAGGCTGATCTCGTCGGCCCCGTCAAGCCCGAGGGGGGCGAGGCGCTCGCGAAGCTGCGCTCCCTGGCGGGCCAGCCCCACCAACAGCGCGCGCGCCTGGGGGTCCTCCAAGTCTTCGGGCGCGTCGCTGGCGCCCAGCACCTGCGACAACGTGTGCCCCATCGCGTGGAGCACGTCGTCGACATCGGTCAGCGGCACCTTCGCCCCGGTCTGGGTTCGCACCAGTTCGGCGCCGTCGGCGTCCAGGGTGAAGAACTCCGGCTGGGGCTGTGTCAGCGTGCCGGTCCCCAGGAGGGTCCGTGCCACCGCGGCCCCTTCCGGCGGCGCGGCCGACTCGGGCGGCGTCGCTGGCGGAAGGACCGGCATCGGGCCGGACGTCGTCGTCCGCACGAGGAGACGCATCCGGTCCGAGGGCAGCGCGGTTGCCCTGACGGCGGCGGCGAGCGAGGCGACCTGGAGGGGGCGGCCCCGGTAGAGGACCATCAGCTGGATGTCGACCACCCCCCCGGAGCCGGGGGTAGTCAGGGTGAACGCCGCCGAGGTGCTGGACGCGGTGGGGTCCCCGGTGGGGACCGAGATCTGCTGGGTCTGAGGGGCGTCCCACGGAGTCCCGGACGCGACCACGTCGAGCAGGACGGTGTCCCGGCCTTCCTCCGAGGGCACGTCGATGGGCTCGGACGCCGCCACCTCACCCTGCTGGGGGACGGCGATCTTCACCTCCAGCACCACCTCGGATGCCGGGGGCAACACGGTGCGCCGCGGCTCCGCGCCGACCCAGAACTCGGTGACGAGGTGCCGCTCGACCGCGCCAACGAGCTCGAGCTCGAGCTCGGGCTCGGCCTCGTCGGCGCCTGCGGTCGCGGGCGGGGCCTGAGGCGGCTCAGGCGGGGGCGGTGGTGGCGGGGGTGGAGGGGGCGGGGGTGGAGAGGACCGTGGCGGCGTGGGCGAGGGTGCGGCGGCGCGCCCGCCCGCGTCAGCCGAGCGTGTGCGGAAGCGGCGTGTGATCCCCTCGATCAGACCACCGAGGTCGGGCAAGGGGAGGGAACGGGTCCTCCGCGGTAGGTCCGGCGCGGCCGACACCGAATCCGGTGGTGCGAACGGCTCCGGGGGAGACCCCCCGGTGGCGGGTCCCGACGGTGCCGCAGCCAGCAGTGGCTCCCCAGCTTCGAGGGTGCCCGAGACTGACGACAGCGCGACCCACGGCGGGGCGCCGGCGTCCAGGGCCTGAACGAACCCGGGCAGCCAGTCCAGGTCGGTGCGCATCACCAGCGAGGCGCGACCCGGCAGTCCCGCCCCGGCAGCGCGTAGCACCTGGGCGTCGAGGGTGCCGAACAAGACCACCCAGGGGCGTGCCGGGAGCGGCGGGACCGGCGCCGAGGCGTCTACCACCCAAACCTGCGCGTCGGTGTCGTTCACCGACAGCGCGTCCGCCACGGCCGACGGCAGCGAGGCGTACCACACCGGCGCCCGCGGGCCACCGAGCGTCACGCGGACGGTGCCGGCCATGATGTGCTCCTCAGGGGTGCCGGCGAGGGGGTCGAGCCGGTCACTCGCCCCTAGCCTGGGGCCCGGTGGGCGCGCTGGCAAGGGGGTGGGGCACCCGCGCGCCGGCTCAGTCCTGGCTGGGCGTCGTCCGCGAGATCAGGTGGAGGAACTCGAGGTTGGTCTGCGTCTTCTTGAGCCGGTTGATCAGCATCTCCAGGGCGGCCTGGTCGTCCAGGCCCGACAGCACCCGGCGGAGCTTCCACATGATGGCCAGTTCCTCGCGGGTCATCAGCTGCTCCTCGCGGCGGGTCCCGGACGCCACGGCGTCGATCGCCGGGAAGATCCGCTTGTCGGCGAGGTCGCGACGCAGGCGGAGTTCCATGTTGCCGGTGCCCTTGAACTCCTCGAAGATCACCTCGTCCATCTTCGAGCCGGTCTCCACCAGGGCGGTGGCCAGGATCGTCAGCGAGCCGCCGTCTTCGACGTTGCGTGCCGCACCGAAGAACTTCTTCGGCGGGTAGAGAGCGGCCGAGTCCACGCCGCCGGACAGGATGCGGCCGGACGCGGGCGCGGCCAGGTTGTACGCTCGGCTCAGCCGGGTGATCCCGTCGAGCAGGACGACCACGTCGTGCCCCAGCTCGACCAGGCGCTTGGCCCGCTCGATCGCGAGTTCGGCGACCGTGGTGTGATCGTCGGCGGGGCGGTCGAACGTCGACGCGATCACCTCACCCTTGACCGAGCGCTGGAAGTCGGTGACCTCCTCGGGACGCTCGTCCACGAGGACGACCATGAGGTGTACCTCGGGGCTGTTGGTGACGATGGAGTTGGCGATGGACTGCATGACCATCGTCCTGCCCGCCTTGGGAGGCGAGACGATGAGGCCGCGCTGGCCCTTGCCGATCGGCGCGACCAGGTCGATGATCCGTCCGGTCATGTTGGTGGGAATGGTCTCCAGCCGGAAACGCTCCTGCGGGTACAGGGGGGTCAGCTTGCTGAATTCGGGCCGGTTCTTCGCCTCAGCGGGGTCGGCGCCGTTGATCGTGTCGACGCGGACCAGGGGGCTGAACTTCTGGCGCTCTCCCTCGCGCTGGGCCCGCATCGCGCCGGTGACGACGTCGCCCTTGCGCAGCCCCCACTTCTTCACCATAGACAGGGCCACGTACGCGTCGTTGGGGCCGGGCAGGTAGCCCGACGTGCGGACGAAGGCGTAGCTGTCGAGCACGTCGAGGATCCCGGACACCGGGGTGAGCACGTCGTCTTCGCTGACGGTGGGCTCGGCCTCCATCCGGTCCATGCCGGTGCTCGGGCCGCGGGTGGGGCGGCGGTTGTTGCGGTCGCGGTCGCGGTTGCGCCGACGGCGGTTCCGGCGTCCGCCCTGGCCGTCATCGTCGAACGTGTCCGTGCGCTGCTGGCGTGACTGCTCCTGATCGGACGCCGGCGCCTCCGCCTGAGGCGCCGCGGTGTCGCCGCCGTCGGCGCTGCCCCCGCGGCCGCGGCCTCGGTTGCGGCGGGGAGCGCCCGCCGCAAGTGCCTCGAGTCGCGCGGCGACCTCGTCGGAGCCCTCTCCCCGCGCGGAGCGCTCCTCGCGGGCAGAGCCCTCCTCGCGGGCAGAGCCCTCCTCACCGGCGGGACGGGCGTCGGGCGCGGGCGGGGCATCGCCCATCTCCGCGGGTGCCGCCGGCGCGGACGCCTGGCCGCCGGCCTCCGGCGGCGGCGCGTCCTGGGCGGCTTCGGCGCCCCGGCTGCGGCGGTGCTGCTGGGGGCGGTCACCCGCTGCACCGGTGGAGGCCGGGGCGGCGTCGCCCTGCGCCGCGTGGATGGCAGCGACGAGTTCCGCCTTGCGCAGCCCGCCCGACTTGACGCCGAGGGACGAGGCGACCTTCTTCAGGTCCGGCAGAAGCATCGTGTCGATGTTGGTCACGAAGATCCTCTCAGGATTCCCCGGACGGCACTTTGCCGGACGGGGCGTGCGTCGAGCTGCGCCGGGAGTCGGGCACAGGCGCTGACGCCGAAGTGTGTGGAGCAGGTGCCTGGTCGAGAACTCGACCGCCCGACCTGCGCAGGCGATGCACGAAACGCGCTGGGCCTCAGCCTAGCACGCCGGGCGCCAGCGCCGTGCTGTCCCCGCGTCGGCGGGTCGCCAGCGCGCCGCACAGGGCCACAAAGACCAGGCCCAGGGCGACCCCGGCGTTGTCGACGACCTGGTGGCCGAGCGAGTAGGACAGCTCAGCGCCACCACCGCCGGGCAACTGCTTGAAGGGCGCGTGCAGCGTCCAGACGCCATAGAACAAGCCGAGCACCCGCACCGACAGCGCGAGCTCGGCGTCCATCGCGAGCACCACGATGAGCGGCACGATCCAGACGTAGTGGTGCGACCAACTGATCGGCGAAGCGAGCAGGCTCGTCAGCCCGGCCAGGCAGATGGCCAGGCGTTCCTGCCCGGCGCGGTGCACCACCACGGCCACGGCGATGCCGGCGACAGCCACCACGGCGCTCGCCACCAGCCCACCCCGCGACAACTCCCCGAACAGGCGGGCCCACACGCCCATCACCGACTGGTTGGTCTTGTACACGATGCCGGAGTTGATGCCCGAGTCCCCGGACACCAGGCTCCCGAAGTAGTGCAGCGACGGCTGCGGCAGCAGGACGAAACCCATGCCGGTGGCGGCGACGAAGGTGCCGAAGGCGACCAGGCCGGGGCGCCGGCGTCCGGCGAAGAACTGGTAGGCCGCGACCGTGGCCGGCGTGAGTTTGACGGCCGTGGCCAGGCCGATCAGCGTGCCCTCGGGGAGGAGCCTGCGGGAGAAAACCCGCCGTCCAGGCATGGAGTCCAGGACCGCCGCCGACACCAAGAGAACTCCGAGTTGGCCGAACCCGAGCGTCTCGCGTACCGGTTCGGCCAACCAGACCACCGCCGTGGTCACGACGCTGAGCACCCACCCCGACAGACCGAGGCGGTAGAGCATGGCCATCAGCAGGGCGACCGACACCGCGATCCAGCCGACCTCGGCGACCTGGAGCGGGATGAGGGCGATCGGCACCGTGAGCAGCGCCGCGAAGGGCGGGTAGATCCAGGGCAGGCCCTCAGCGTCGTAGAAATCCTCGCCGGCCAGCAACATCGCCCCGGTGCGGCGGTAGGCGTCCAGGTCGATCATGGCCGGGGTCCAGGGGTCGAAGGAGCCACCGGGGATCGTCATCGCCCCCGCCCACAGCCCCGCGAAGAGGGCCGGAAGGAAGAGCAGCGCCCAGCGCGCCCAGGTGCGCCAGGACGCCGCCGGTGCGGGCGCGCTCACCGGCTGGCCGTCCAGGACCGCGGGTCAGCCGACACGGTCGGCCGCGGCGAGGAACTCGGCGCGCAGCTGGTCGTAGTCGCGCGCCACCGGGTATTGAGGGAAGGCAGCGACCACACTGGCGGGCGGGCTGAACAAGATGCCGGCCTCGGCCTGGCCCAGCATGCCGGTGTCGTTGTAGGAGTCGCCGGTGGCGACCACCGTGAGGTTGAGCGACTGGAGTGCCGCGACGGCCTTCGTCTTCTGGTCGGGCTGGCGCAAGTGGTAGGCCACGATGCGATCGTCGGCGATTTCGAGGTTGTGGCACAGCAGCGTGGGATACCCCAGCTGAGCCATCAGGGGCATACCGAACTGGTAGAACGTGTCGGACAGGATGACCACCTGGAAGCGCTCCCGCAGCCAGTCCAGGAAGGTGGCCGCTCCGGGAAGGGGGCCCAGGGACGCGATCACCTCCTGAATCTGGGACAGCCGGACGCCGTGGGCGTCCAGCACCCGCAGGCGGTGGGTCATCAGCTGGTCGTAGTCGGCGATGTCGCGGGTGGTCAGCCGGAGCTCCTCGATGCCGGTTCGCTCGGCGACGTTGATCCAGATCTCGGGCACCAGGACGCCCTCGAGGTCGAGGCAGGCCACCAGCATCTCAGGCTCCTTCCACGCGCAGCACGCGGACGTCGCCGCGAACGTCGCTGCCCGAGGTGAGCTGGTCTACCACGGCCCGGATGCTGGCGTCCGGAGCCCGGTGGGTGGTGATGCCCAGCCGCGCCGTGTCGCCGTTGGCGGCGGCCTCCTCTTGGCGGACCGCGGCGATGGAGACGCCGTGGCTGGCCATCGCCTCGGCGACGCGTGCGAGCACTCCGGGCTGGTCGGTGACGGTGAGCGCGAGGTAGTAGCGCGACACCACCTGCCCGGGATCGGTGATGCCCGGTGAAGTGTAGGCGGATTCTCCGTGGCCGGTGACCCCGCGCACGCGGTTGCGGGCGGCGATCACGACATCACCGAGCACGGCGGAGGCGGTCGGCGAACCACCGGCGCCGGGCCCCATGAACATGAGGCGCCCGGCGTTGACTGACTCGATGAAGATCGCGTTGTAGGCGCCGTGGATACCAGCGAGCGGGTGCTCCAGCGGCACCAGCGTCGGGTACACGCCGACCGCCAGGGTGCCGTCGGGTGAGAGCGAGCACTGGGCGAGCAGCTTCACCACACAGCGCAGCTGCTCGGCCGCCGCGATGTCGTCGGTGGTGATCGACGTGATTCCCTCGCACTCCACGTCGGCGAGGCGGACCCGGGTGTGGAACGCCAACGACGCGAGGATGGCGGCCTTGGCCGCCGCGTCGTGCCCCTCGACGTCAGCGGTCGGGTCGGCCTCTGCGTAGCCCAGCTGCTGGGCCTCGGCGAGTGCTTGGGCGAAGGTCGAGCCGTGGGTGTGTATCTGGTCGAGGATGTAGTTCGTGGTGCCGTTGACAATGCCTTTGACGGCCGTGATGGCGTCACCGACCAGCGACTCGCGCAACGGCCGGACGATCGGGATCGCTCCAGCCACGGCGGCCTCGTAGAAGACGTCGACCTCGGCCTCGGCGGCCGCCTCGAACAGTTCGACGCCGTACTGGGCGAGCAGCGCCTTGTTCGCGGTCACCACGGACTTGCCCCCTCCGACGGCGGTGAGCAGGAGCTCCAGGGCCGGGTGGATGCCGCCGATCAGCTCGACGACCAGGTCGACGTCGTCGCGGCCGACCAGGCCCTTGAGGTCGGTGGTGAAAAGCGCTGCGTCGATGCCGGGGCGGTCGATCGTGCGGCGGACACCGATGCCCACCAGTTCCAGGGGCCGCCCCACCCGTGCCCTGAGGTCGTCGGCCTGCTCGATGAGGATGCGCGCCACCTGCGAGCCGACCACGCCGCAGCCGAGCAGCGCCACGCGAACGGGGCTGTCCCCGAGAGTCATCATGGAGAAATCATCCTCGTCACGGTTCGATGGAATCAGCGGGTGCTCTGGGACAGGCAGGTGTCGAAGGCCAGCACATCGTCGAGGGTTTCCCGCCTGATGATCGTGGCCAGCCTACCGTCCCGGACCGACACCACCGGGGGCCGGGGGGTGTGGTTGTAGTTGCTGGCCATCGACCGGCTGTACGCCCCGGACGCCGGCACCGCCACGATGTCGCCCACGGCAAGATCGCGCGGCAGGAACACGTCCCGGACGAGGATGTCGCCCCCCTCGCAGTGCAGGCCCACCACCCGGGACAGGACCGCGGTCTCGGCGCTGACCCGATTGGCGAGCACCGCCGAGTATTCGGCGGCGTACAGCGCCGGGCGGATGTTGTCGCTCATGCCGCCGTCCACGCTGATGTAGCGGCGGCTCTGCCCGCCCCCGAGGTCCACCACCTTGGTCGTCCCGACGGTATAGAGGGCCGTGCCGGGCGGGCCGCTGATCGCCCGTCCGGGCTCGATAGACAGCTCGGGCCGCTCCAGCCCGAACGCGCGGCACTCGTGGGCCACGATCTCTTCCAACCCACGGGCCAGGTCGGCGGCCGGGGCCGGGGAGTCGTCGATGGTGTAGGCGATCCCGAAGCCGCCGCCGAGGTCGAGCTCGGCCAGGGCCTGCCCGGTCGCCTCTTTGAACTGGCTCAGCAGGCGCAGGGTCCGCCGCGCGGCGACCTCGAAGCCGTTGGTGTCGAAGATCTGGCTGCCGATGTGGCTGTGGACCCCGCGCAGGTCGATGTTGGGGCTGCCGTAGCAGCGGACGAGCGCCACCAGTGCCTGCCCGCCCGCGATCGAGAACCCGAACTTCTGGTCCTCATGGGCCGTGGCGATGTACTCGTGGGTGTGCGCCTCGACGCCCGTTGTGACCCGGACGAGCACCTCCGCCCGGACGCCGAGCTCGGCGGTGAGCCGCTCCAGGCGCGCGATCTCGTCAGGGCTGTCCACGATGATCCGCCCGACCCCTTCGCTGAGGGCCAGCCGGAGCAGGTCGTCGCTCTTGTTGTTGCCATGCAGCCCGATGCGGGCCGGCTCGAAGCCCGCGCGAAGCGCCACCGTCAGTTCGCCGAGGCTGCACACGTCCAGGTACAGGCCCTCTTCGGCGATCCACCGCGCCACCGCCCCGCAGAGAAAGCTCTTGCCGGCGTAGTACACCTTCCAGCCCGCGAAGTCCTCGCGCCAGGTGAGGGCGCGGCCTCGGAAGTCCAGCTCGTCGATGACGTAGACGGGCGAGCCGGTCTGCTCGAGAATCTCCGACGCCGACATCCCGCCGATACGCAACTCGCCAGCGCCTGACCGGTGCACGGTACCGCTCCACAGGCCGTCTGCCAGCGCGTTGGCGTCCGCGGGCTTGACCAACCACTGCGGTGCCGCGGAGGTGACGTCCGCGTGGATCGAGCCGGCGACGTGCATGTGGGTCATGCGCGAAACTGTGCCAGACCGCCCCCACGGCGGCGGACGCCGGTCAGCGGGCGGACCGCGGCGGGTGCTACAGTTTCCCTCGGCCTTCGGGCCGGGCCCCCATAGCTCAGGGGATAGAGCACCGCCCTCCGGAGGCGGGAGCGCAGGTTCGAATCCTGCTGGGGGCGCCCTGTGAACCGGCCTCGCGCGCGGCCCGTGCGCTTGTCCGTGACCCTTTCGGGCCCGCCACGCGGATCCCCGGAGTTCGTCGGCACGCGGATTCCTCGCTAAGCTCGCCAGGGGCGGCTACTCGGCAAGGTCCGCCCATGCGCGAGCGATGGAAGAAGGCGATTGTGGCGACGGCGCCCAGCAACAACTCCAACAGCGACCTCACCGACTTCGGAGCCAACGATTGGCTCATCGAAGAGATGTTCGAGGCCTACAGCAAGGATCCGAACGCGGTCGACCCCACCTGGCGCGAGTTCTTCGCCCGGCGCAGCGAGAAGGGCGCGCCGGCGTCCGGAGAGGCCGCCTCCGCGCCCGCGCAGGCTCCATCCCCCCGCGAAGAGGCCGCCCCCCAGCCGGCAGCTCCCCCGCAGGCCGGGCTGGCACCCACCGAGGCCAAGGCCGCACCGATGCAGGCCAAGCCCGCGCCGGCCGCGCCCCGGCAGCAGGCAGCGCCGGCGCCCGCGGCGTCCGCACGCCCGGAGGCGCCGGCGGAATCCAGCAAGGAGTCCGAGGCCGCCCCGCGGGCCAGGGCCGCCGACGCGCCGGCGGCCCGCCCGGCCGCCGTGGCACCGACCCGGCCCACCGCGCCCACGACGGCCGAGTCAGGCACCCGCCCCCGCAACCCCGGCCAGGGTGGCGGCCTGTCGGCCAACCGGCCCTCGGCGGCGCGCAGGATCGAGCAGAAGGCCGAGCCGACCAGGGTGACCCTCCGCGGGGCGCCCATGCGGACCGCACGCAACATGGACGCATCCCTGTCGATGCCGACCGCCACCAGCGTCCGCAACGTGCCGATGAAGCTGGTCATCGACCAGCGCGAGATCATCAACAAGCACCTGGCCCGGACGACCGGCGGCAAGATCTCGTTCACCCACATCCTCGGTTACGCCATGGTCAAGGCGCTGACGATCGTGCCGGACATGAACAACGGCTACGAGGAGGTGGACGGCAAGCCCACCCTGATCATCCCCAACCAGGTGAACCTCGGGCTGGCCATCGACCAGACCAAGGCCGACGGCACGCGCCAGCTGCTGGTGCCCAACATCAAGGGCGCCGACCAGATGAACTTCCGCGAGTTCTGGCAGGCCTACGAAGCGCTCGTCAAGAAGGCCCGCACCAACGCCCTGACCGTGGACGACTTCGCGGGCACGACGGCGTCCCTGACCAACCCCGGCGGGATCGGCACCAGCCACTCGGTCCCCCGACTCATGAACGGCCAAGGAGTCATCCTCGGGGTCGGCTCGATCGACTACCCGCCGGAGTTCCAGGCGGCCTCCGACCAGCGGCTGCTCGAGCTCGGCGTCTCCAAGATCACGACGCTTACCTCCACGTACGATCACCGCGTCATCCAGGGCGCCACTTCGGGCGAGTTCCTGAAGGTGATGCACGAGCTGATCATCGGCAAGCACGACTTCTACGACGAGATCTTCCTGTCGTTGCGGGTGCCCTACCTGCCGCTGCGGTGGGCGTCCGACGATTCAGCCCACCGCCCCTACGAGCTGGCCAAGGGCGCCCGGATCATCCAGCTCATCAATGCCTACCGCTCGTGGGGCCATCTGATGGCCGACATCGACCCCCTCGAATACAAGCAGCGCTCGCATCCCGAACTCGAGCTCGAGGCGCACGGCCTGAGCATCTGGGATCTGGACCGCGAGTTCCCGGTGGGCAACTTCGGCGGCCACGACAAGGAGACCATGTCGCTGAAGGAGGTGCTCAACCAGCTGCGCAGCGCCTACTGCGGTCACGTCGGCCTGGAGTACGTCCACATCCAGGACACCGACAAGCGTCGCTGGCTGGAGTCCATCTTCGAGACGCCGGCCGTCCGCTGGGGCCGCGACGAGCACCTCCGGATCCTCGACAAGCTCAACGAGGCCGAGATCTTCGAGACGTTCCTCCAGACGAAGTTCGTCGGGCAGAAGCGCTTCTCGCTCGAGGGCGCCGAATCGACGATCGTCATGCTGGACGAGATCTGCGACATGGCCGCCAACAAGGGTCTGGCCGAGGTGACCGTGGGCATGCCCCACCGCGGACGCCTGAACGTGCTGGCCAACATCGTCGGCAAGAGCTATGGCCAGATCTTCCGCGAGTTCGAGGGCAACATCGACCCGAACCAGATCATGGGCACCGGCGACGTGAAGTACCACCTGGGCGCCGAGGGCGAGTTCAGCTCGCTGAGCGGCAGGACCATCCGAACGTCGGTCGCCGCCAACCCCAGCCACCTGGAGGCGGTCAACCCCGTCGTGGAGGGCATCGCGCGCGCGAAGATGGACGCCACCGGCGACCTGGAGGCCTTTACGGTGCTGCCCGTTCTCCTGCACGGGGACGCATCCTTCGCCGGGCAGGGCGTGGTCTACGAGACGCTCCAGATGAGCCAACTACGCGGCTACAAGACCGGCGGCACGATCCACATCGTGGTGAACAACCAGGTGGGCTTCACCACCGCGCCCGCGGAGTCCCGCTCGTCGGTGTACTGCACCGACGTCGGCAAGACGATCCAGGCGCCGATCTTCCACGTGAACGGCGACGACCCCGAGGCCGTCGCCCGCGTCGGGCGCCTCGCCTTCGAGTACCGGGAGCGTTACCACGGCGACGTCATCATCGACCTGGTCGCCTACCGGCGCCGAGGCCACAACGAGGGCGACGACCCGAGCTTCACTCAACCCAACATGTACGACCTCATCGAGCAGAAGCGCAGCGTGCGGCGCATCTACACCGAGTCCCTCATCGGGCGCGGCGACATCTCCACCGAGGACGCCGAGGCCGTGATGGAGCGGTTCCGCAACCGTCTGGAGGGCGTCTTCAAGGAGGTTCGGGACGCCCGCGAGGACGACGACGAGTACCGCAAGGTGCCGTTCTACCCGGCCAAGCTGGGCAAGGACCAGGGCACGGCCATCACGCGCGAAGCGATGGAGCGCGTCGCCGAGGCCCACCTCTCCTTCCCCGAGGGCTTCACCGTTCACCCGAAGGTGCTGCCCCAGCTCGAGCGCCGCGCCGACGCCATCAAGAACGGCCCCATCGACTGGGCAACCGCCGAGCTTCTGGCGTTCGGGTCACTCCTCATGGAGGGGCGCACGGTGCGTCTCACCGGCCAGGACAGCCGCCGGGGCACGTTCAGCCAGCGCTTCGCCGCGGTCGTTGACCGCCGGACCAACGAGGAGTACATCCCGCTGAAGCACCTCACCGACGACCAGGGCCAGTTCCACATCTTCGACTCTTTGCTCAGCGAGTACGCGGTGATGGGCTTCGAGTACGGCTACTCCGTAGCGTCGCCGCAGTCGCTGGTGCTCTGGGAGGGCCAGTTCGGCGACTTCGCCAACGGTGGCCAGACGATCGCCGACGAGTTCATCAGCTCGGGGACCGCCAAGTGGACGCAAAAATCGGGCGTCGTGCTGCTCCTGCCGCACGGTTATGAGGGCCAGGGCCCCGACCACAGCTCCGCCCGCATCGAGCGGTGGCTCTCCTTGTGCTCGGAGGGAGCCCTCGCGGTGTGCCAGCCGTCCACGCCGGCGTCCCATTTCCACCTGCTGCGCACCCACACGTACGTCAACTGGCACCGTCCCCTGGTGATCATGACGCCCAAGTCGATGCTGCGCAGCAAGGCGGCGGCGTCCGCGCCGGAGGAGTTCACTCAAGGGTCCTGGCGTCCCGCGATCGGCGACGAGTCGATCACCGAGGACGCTGCCGTCACCACGGTCCTGCTGTGCTCGGGCAAGATTCGCTGGGAGCTGGTTGCCGAGCGCGCCAAGCGTGGCCTCGAGGGCAAGGTCGCGATCGTCGCCCTGGAGCGGCTCTACCCACTGCCGACGAACCACCTGGCCGCCGAGTTGGCCCGCTACCCGCACGTGACCGACGTCCGGTTCGTGCAGGACGAGCCCCTCAACCAGGGTCCCTGGCCGTTCATGGCGCTGCACTTGCCCGACGCGATCGCCGCCGCGATGGACGGTCGTCGCCTCGACATGCAGCCGGTGGCCCGGCCCGAGGCGTCGTCGCCGTCGGTGGGCCTGCTGAAGGTGCACCAGGCCCAGCAGCGCGAGCTGCTGGATCGGGCGTTCGCCGGGATCTGAGCGGTGTACTTCACCGACCGGGGGATCGAGGAGCTGGAAGCCAGGCGCGGCGAGGACGCGGTGACCCTGGCCTGGCTGGCCGACCAGCTCCGCCACTTTGTCGACGTGCACCCCGAGTTCGAGGTGCCGATCGAGCGGTTGGCCACCTGGCTGGCGCGAGCAGAAGACGAGGACACAGATGACTGAGACCGTGGTGGGCGCCTCGCCGGGGCGCGTGAATCTCATCGGTGAGCACACCGACTACAACGACGGGTTCGTGCTGCCGATCGCGCTGGACCGGTTCGCGCGCGTGTCCGCGACCGCTCTGCGCGGCCGAGGCGTCCGGGTGTCGTCTGCCCAGCTGGGCGAGGCGCACGAGCTGGACGCGCTGACCCCCGGGCCGCGCGCGTGGTGGGGCTACGTCGCGGGCGTGGTCTGGGCGCTCCGCCAGCGCGGCCATGACGTCGGGGGCGTCGACCTGGCTCTCGACAGCGATGTGCCGTTGGGCGGCGGGCTGTCGTCCTCGGCCGCTATCGAGTGCGCGACGGTCCTCGCCGTCGACGCGTTGTTCGGCCTGGGGCTTTCCCCGGAAGACCTCGCCGAGGTCGCCCAGGCCGCAGAGAACGACTTCATGGGCGTGCCCACCGGCCCGATGGACCAGCGCGCCAGTCTCTGGTGCACCTCCGACCACGCGCTGCTGCTCGACTGCCGCGACCTGACCGCGACTCAGGTGCCGTTCGCCCTCCCCACCGAGCTGGTGCTCGCCTTGGTCGACACCCGCAGCCCGCATGTCCTGGCCGACGGTCACTACGCCAAGCGTCGCGCGGCGTGCGCCGCGGCCGCGTCCAGCCTGGGGGTCTCGGCGCTGCGCGACATCGACGAGTCGTCCCTGGCGGGGGCGCTAGCCCGCCTCGACGACGGCGAGCAGGTGCGTCGGGTCCGCCACGTGGTCACCGAGAACAGCCGCGTGCTGGACGCCGTCGGTGCGCTCTCCGACCAGGACTGGGCCGCGTTCGGCCGGCTGCTCACGGCGTCGCACGCCTCCATGCGGGACGACTACGAGATCACCGTCCCCACCGTCGACCTCGCCGTCCAGGTGGCGCTGGACGCCGGCGCCCTGGGGGCGCGGATGACCGGGGGCGGGTTCGGCGGGACCGTGATCGCCCTGCTCCCCACCGACCGGCTCGAGCCGCTCACCGCGTCCCTCACGGACGCCTACGCCCGCCACGGCTTCGAGGTGCCCGCGGTGTCGACGACGCGCGCGGGTGCCGGCGGCCTGGAGCTCAGCGCTCGCGGCTGAGCGCCGCCCTGGTCGAGGGCAGAATGGCGCCGACGGTGGCGACCAGCCCGGCCAGCGCACCCAGGATGGTCCACGGCTCGGTGAGCGCGAACTGCGCGAAGGCGAGCACGTGCAGCAGGCCCGCCGCCACCACGGGACCCCGGGCGAGCCCCACCCCGCGCCACAACAGGGCGCCCCCGGCGCCGACCATCAACGCCCAGACCAGGAGCGCCACGGCGACGCCGCCGCTGAAGAAGCCGTGACCCACAGACAGCGACAACACGGCCAAGACGAGCGAGAACAGCGCCAGGGCGAGGGTGGCGACGACGGAGGCCACCAGGCCGGGCGGTCGGGACAACGCGGTGCCGGACATCGATACCACCCTATGCCACATGGTGGGACGGCTGTCCACGCGGGCGGTCTCGTCTTGTTTTCACCGCGACAACTTGGCAGAGTGATCAGGTGCGTCGGTCACCAGGACGACGCACGCCTTTTTCTTCCCATCACAAGGAGTGGTTGCCGCATGGACTGGCGCCATCGGGCGGCATGCCTGACCGAGGATCCGGAGTTGTTCTTCCCTGTTGGGAACACCGGCCCGGCCATCATGCAGATCGCCGAGGCCAAGAAGGTCTGTGCGCGCTGTGACGTACGCACCGAGTGCCTCCAGTGGGCCCTCGAGGCCGGCCAAGACCACGGAGTGTGGGGTGGCCTCTCCGAAGACGAGCGTCGGGCCATGAAGCGCCGCAACGCTCGCGCCCGCGCCCGCACCTGAGCGCGTCCGGTCAGGCCAGCGGGATGCTCACCCGGGCCCGCGTTCCCGCGCCGCTGGGCCCCGGCTCCATCTCGAAGGTGCCGTCGAGGTCGGCGACCAGCGTGGTGACGATGGACAGCCCCAAGCTGCGGGAGTCGGCCAACGAGAAGTCCTCACTCAATGGGCGCCCGTCGTTGACGACGTCCACCACGAGGCGTCCCTCGCGCTGGCCGGGGTAGACCACCACCTCGCCGGGGGCCTCCCCCAGCCCGTGCTCGAGCGCGTTCTGCACCACCTCGGTGAACACCAGCGACAGGTTCGTGGCCACGTCGGCCGGTACCGACCCGAAGGAGCCGATCCGCTGCATGTGCACCTTCGACCGCGAGGAGGCCACATCGCGCACCATCGTCATCAGCCGGTCGGCGACCTCGTCGAAGTTGACGGTGGTGTCGAAGCCCTGGGAAAGGATCTCGTGCACGACCGCGATGGCCGCAACCCGTTTCTGGGCATCGGTGAGGGCTGCGGACGCCTCCGGCGAGGTCGTGCGACGCGCCTGCAGCCGCAGCAGCGCCGCCACCGTCTGCAGGTTGTTCTTGACCCGGTGATGGATCTCGCGGATCGTGGCGTCCTTGGTGACCAATTCGCGCTCGCGGGTGCGCAGGTCGGTGATGTCGCGGCACGTGACGAACCACCCCTCCTGCTCTCCCGCGCACCACAGCGGCTGCGTCCGAATCCTGACCGCGCCCTGCCGGGTCTCCAGCTGGGTCTCCCGCACGCGCGCGTGCGACAGCAGCGGTGCGGTCACCTCCTCCACTGGCTCCCGGCGACGGCCCTCCAAACGTGCGGCCAAGTCCTGCAGGTCGTCGCCGAGCACGTCGCCGGACCAGCCCAAGCGACGAAAGACGCTCATGCCGTTGGGGCTGACGAACGTGATCACGCCGGTGGACTCGACCCGCAGCGACCCGTCGCCCACCCGTGGGCTCACCCACGGGACCGGCTTGTCCCCGGGCGTCGGGAACCAGCCGTCGCGCAGCATGCCCATCAGCAGGGTGGCCGTCTCCAGGTAGGTGTCCTCCAACGCGCCGGGCGCCCGCACTCCCATCTGGTTAGTGTGCAGTTCGACGACGCCGATGCACCGGTCGTCGCGGATGATCGGCACGGCGTGCACGTCGACCGGGATGCCGGCCAAGATCTTGTTGTCGCTGGTGGCGCAGATCTCTCGGGAGAGGAAGGCCTCTACGACGAGGCTTTCGGGATCGTAGGCGATGTCCTCGCCGACCACGTCCTCCTCCAGCGCCGTCGGTCCCGTGGTCGGACGGCACTGCGCCGCCGCCCAGAACACGTTCTCGTCGACGTCGGGTACCCACAGGATCAGGTCGCTGAACGACAGATCGGCGAGCATGTCCCACTGGTCGATCAGGCCGGCCAGCCACAGGGTGTCCTCGGGTGAGAGGTCGCTGTGCTGGGCGATCACCGACGTCAGTGTGAGCATGCCTGCAATCGTAGGTCGGCGGCGGTCCGGGGAGTCTGCGGGCCGGGCGGCGGCGTGCGGATTATGGGCGCTCATGACCGTTGTGGCAGAATGGGACGCCGCGCCGCCCCGGCGCGTCGACGTGAGGAGACCCCGATGGGAAAGACCGGTCGCAAGCGCCGCGCCCGCAAGAAGAACAAGGCGAACCACGGCAAGCGCCCCAACAGCTGAGCCGGCTCTCCAGCCAGGCCGCACGACGCCCCCCGCGAGCAGTTCGCGGGGGGCGTCGCTCCGTCCGTGTCAGCGAAGTCCGTCGCGGGGCCGGTACTGCACCCGCGTGTAGCTAACCTGCTGGATTTGGGTCACGATGCGCATCCGCAGCGACTCGGGTGCCTCGCAGGCGCAGGAGCGACGGACCAACTTCTTCAGGGCGTCCAGCAGGTCGGTCTCGTCGAGGCAGTGGGCGCACGCGTCAATGTGGCGTCGCAGCTCGTCGGCCTCGGGTTCGCTCAGCTCGTTGTCGAGGAACTGGTGGAGACGTGCCTCGACGTAGCTGCAGTCGACCGGGTCACTCATCTTGCCCCCCGGTCCCGATGCCGAGCGACGCGGCGTGGTCGGCCAGGAGCGCGCGCAGTTGAGTCCGGCCCCGGTTGAGACGCGACATGACGGTGCCGATCGGCGTGCCCATGATTTCTGCGATCTCCTTGTAGGAGAACCCCTCGACGTCGGCCAGGTACACCGCCAGCCGGAAGTCGGGTGCCAACTGCGCCATGGCGTCGGTGACCGCCGAATCGGGCATCCGGTCCAGTGCGTCCATCTCGGCCGACCGCAGGCCGGTGGAGGTGTGCTGCTCGGCGCGGGCGAGCTGCCAGTCCTCCACCGACTCGCCGAATCCCTCTTGGGGCTTGCGCTGCTTCTTGCGGTAGGCGTTGATGTAGGTGTTGGTCAGGATGCGGTAGAGCCAGGCTTTCAGGTTGGTGCCGGGCTTGTACTGGTGGAAGGAGGCGTACGCCTTGGCGTAGGCCTCTTGCACGACGTCCTCGGCGTCGGCCGGGTTGCGCGCCATGCGGAGCGCCGCGCCGTAGAGCTGGTCGAGCAGCGGAAGCGCCTCGCGCTCGAAGCGGGCGGTGCGCTCGGCGTCGGTCTCGGTGGCCAGGTCGACCTCGTCGGCGGGCACGTCGCTCATGGGCAGGTTCATCGCGTACGAGACTACCCGGGAGCCGGCCAAGGTGTGCATTCCCGGTCGCAGCCCAGGGGAGATGACCGTGCTCTGCATGCCGTCCCAACGCCCGCTCCGCAAGGTTGTATTCCCGGCCGTCGTCCGCCCGTGGTAGGAATGGGGACATGAACCTTGTGCGCGGAGTCGGCCGCCTGCTGCTGGGCGGATTCTTCATCGTCAACGGCGTCCGGGCCGTGAAAGACCCGGCCCATTTGGCGGCTGCTGCCGAGCCGATCGCGCAGCGCTTCGTGCCTCTGGCCCGGCGGACGCTTCCGCCCGAGGCCGCGACGTACGTTCCCGACGACACCGAAACCCTGGTCCGGGTCAACGGCGTGCTGTCGGTGCTCGGTGGCCTCGGCATGGCCACCGGAATCGGCCGACGCGGCGGCGCCGGCCTGGCCGCGGTGTCGATGGTCCCTCACGTGCTCGCCGCCAACCCCAAGACCGCCGGAGCGGCAGACAAGGACGCCCGCCGGAGCCTGTTCGTCCGCAACCTGGCACTTCTGGGCGCGGCGCTCGTGGTGTCGCAGGACACAGCCGGGCAGCCCAGCCTCGCTTGGCGTGCCGCCGACGCGCGCAAGCGGGTCGCCAAGGGCACCGAGCGCGCCGCGAAGGCGGTCACGGCAGAAGCCAGCCACACCGGCCAACTGCTCGCCAAGGACGCCCGGCGCCTCAAGCGTGAAGCGCAGCTCCAGGCCCGGCTGGCCCGCAAGAGCATCGAGGGCGCTCTTCCGTGACGCGGTGGGTGGCCCCCACACCTGAGTCTCCCGTTCGCGGTGCCGTCGCCGTCCCCGGCTCGAAGTCGGCGACGGCGCGCGCCTATGTGCTGGCCGCCCTCGCCGACGCTCCTTCGCAACTCACCGGTGCCCTCGACGCGCGTGACACCAGGCTGATGCGCGCCGCACTCTCCTCGCTGGGTGTGGAGTTCGCAGACGTCGCCGACGGCCGCGTCCTCGTCACTCCCCCCGCCGTGGTCGTTCCCGGCGACGTCGACGTCGGCCTGGCCGGCACCATCATGCGCTTCGTGCCGCCTCTCGCCGCGCTCGCCGACGGCGCCACGCCGTTCACCGGCGACCCCGAGGCGCGGGCTCGCCCGGTCGCGCCGCTCCTCGACGGCCTGGTGCAGGCGGGCGTCCGGGTCGAGCACCCGAGCGCGCTCCCGTTCACCGTGCACGGGGTGGGGCACGTCCCCGGGGGGTCGGTGACGATCGACGCGTCGGGTTCCAGCCAGTTCGTCTCGGGCCTGCTGCTCTCCGCGGCGCGCTTCGACCGCGGGCTGCTGCTGCACCACGAGGGCGGCCCGGTGCCGTCGGCCCCCCACATCGGGCTGACCCTGGCCATGCTGCGCGACCGCGGCGTGGACGCCGAGGCGTCCGGCCCCGTCACCTGGCGCGTGGCTCCCGGGCCCATCGCAGCCCGCGACGAGACCATCGAGCCCGACCTGATCAACGCGGCGGTGTTCCTGGCCGCTGCCCTGCCCACCGCCGGCGCGGTCACCGTGCCGTGGCCGCGGCACACGCTGCAGGCCGCCGACGCCATCCTCGGGGCGCTGGAGGCCCTCGGCGGCCGCGTCGAACGCGGGCCCGACCGGGTCACCGTTCGCGGTACGGGAACCATCCCCGGCGTCGAACTCGACCTGAGCCAGGCCAGCGAGCTGACCTGTGTGGTGGCGGCTTTGCTGGCGATCGCCGACGCCCCCGGCCGGATCCGCGGCGTGGGCCACGTCCGCCTGCACGAGACGGACCGCCTCGCCGCGCTTGAGGCCGAGTTAAGCGCCCGCGGCGCCGGCGTCCGGCAGACCGAGGACGGGCTCGAGATCAGGCCCGCACCGTTGCGCGGCGGCCCGTGGCGCACCTATGCCGACCACCGGATGGCGCACGCCGGCGCCGTGCTGGGGCTTGCCGTCCCGGGCGTCGAGTTGGACGATTTGGGGGCGACCACCAAGACGCTGGCCGATTTCGGCGGCCTGTGGCACCGACTGGTCGGTTGATGAGCTCGCGCGGCTACACCCGGGACGACCACGACGGCTTCGGACGCCCCCCGCGCCGCACCCGGCCGCGCACCAAGGACCGGCCCAACTACTCCGAGGCCGAGACCGCCCTGGTGATCACCGTGGACCGCGGCCGCTACTCGTTGGCGATGGAGTCCTCCCACGACCGCCGCGTCCTCGCGACGAAGGCGCGTCAGCTGGGCCGCAAGGGCGTCATCGTGGGCGACCGGGTCCGGGTGGTCGGCGACACCTCGGGCGAGCAGGGCACCCTCGCCCGGATCGTGGAGGTGGTGGACCGAGAGACCGTCCTGCGGCGCACCGCCGACGATGACGACCCGTTCGAGCGACCCATCGTCGCCAACGCAGATCAGCTCGCCATCGTGACCGCGCTGGCCGACCCCCCGCCCCGGATGGGGATGGTCGACCGGATCCTCGTGGCCGGCTTCGACGCCGGCCTGACCCCGCTGCTCGTGCTGACCAAGGCCGACCTCGCCTCGCCCGACACCATGCTGGCCGCTTACGCCGGCCTCGACGTGGCGTCGGTCGTCATTGAGCCGGACGCTGACCTGGCCCCCCTGCGCGCGCTGCTGGCCGGACACCGCACCGTCTTCGTCGGGCACTCCGGCGTGGGAAAGTCCACTCTGGTCAATGCCCTCATCCCGGACGCCCACCGCGCCATCGGCGAGGTGAACGAGGTCACCGGCCGCGGGAGGCACACGTCCACCTCGGCGATCGCGCTCGAGTTGCCCGAGCCGGGTGGCTGGGTGATCGACACCCCCGGCGTCCGCAGCTTCGGGTTGTCACACGTGACGACCGACTCGATCCTGGCCGCCTTCGACGACCTCGCGCGTCTGGTCGACGACTGCCCCCGCGGCTGCCGCCACGACTCGACGGCCCCCGAGTGCGCGCTGGACGCCGCCGTCGCGCGCGGTGAGCTGCGGCCCGACCGTCTGGAGTCCTTCCGCCGCATGGAACGGGTCTGGACCAGCCCCGCGGCCTGGGAGTGACGCCGCCCGGGTCGGCCCTCCCCCACCGGGAGCCAGGCGAACACTAGGGTTGACGCCATGCCGGATCCTTCCTATGTGGACGACGTGCGCCTGGCCCACGTCCTCGCCGATACCGCGGACTCGCTGACCATGTCGCGCTACCGGGCCCAGGACCTGCAGGTGAGCGCCAAGCCCGACCTCACCGAGGTCACCGACGCCGACCTCGCCGTCGAGGACGCCCTGCGCTCCACCCTCCAGCGGGCCCGTCCCCGCGACGCGGTGCACGGCGAGGAGCGCGCTGACACCGGCTACGGTCCCCGCCGTTGGGTCATCGACCCCATCGACGGGACCCGGAACTTCGTCCGCGGGGTGCCGGTGTGGGCGACGCTGATCGGCCTGATGGAGGGCGACCGGGTGGTGGTCGGCCTGGTGTCGGCGCCCGCGCTCCAGCGTCGGTGGTGGGCCTCCGAGGGCGGCGGCGCATTCAGCGGCAAGTCCCTGGCCAGCGCCACGCGCCTGCAGGTCTCCGGCGTCGACGCCGTCGAGGACGCCTCCCTGTCCTACAGTTCGATCGGCGGCTGGGTCGCCTCCGGACGTGGACAGGAGTTCGTGGACCTGATGCGGGACGTGTGGCGCAGCCGAGCGTACGGCGACTTCTGGAGCTACATGCTCGTCGCCGAGGGCGCCGTCGACATCGCCTGCGAACCCGAGCTGGCGCTGCACGACATGGCCGCGCTCGACGTGATCGTGCGCGAGGCGGGCGGCCGGTTCACTAACCTGGACGGCTCACCCGGCCCCCGGGGACCCGGAGCCCTGGCGACCAACGGACGCCTCCACGACCTCGTCGTGGGCCGCCTGACACCCGTGGAGCCAACCGAGGCGCTGCCGGACGCCGAGGGCTGAGTCGCCCTCAACGCACCTCGACGCGGATCGCCTCCGGCATGGCCCGCAGAGCGGCGACGACCGCGTCGTCCACCTCTGCGATGTCGAGAACCACGTAGCCGACCTCGCCGCGCGTGGCCAACGTCTGGCCGACGATGTTGGTGCCGTGCTCGGCCAGGATCGTGTTGATCTTTGCCAGCACGCCCGGCACGTTGCGATGCAGGTGCATGATGCGGCGGGCGTCGGGGGCCGCGGCCTGAACTCCGGGCAGGTTGACGCTGAGCACCGTGGAGCCGTTCTCGACGTAGTCGGCGAGCTTGGCCGCCACGAACGTGCCGATGTTCTCCTGGGCCTCCTCGGTGGACCCGGCCACGTGTGGGGTCAGGATCACGTTGGGGGTCCCGCGCAGCACATGTTCGAACCCCGGACCGTTGCGCTTGGGCTCGGTCTCGAACACGTCCACGGCCGCGCCGGCGATGTGCCCCGAGTCCAGGTGCCGCTTCAGGGCCGCGGTGTCCACGACGAACCCGCGGGACAAGTTGAGGAACAGCGAGCGCGCGCGCATCTGAGCGAACTGGTCGTCGCCGAAGAACCCGCGGTTGGAGGCGCGGCCGTCGACGTGCAGGCTGATCGTTTCGGCTTCGGCCAGGAGCTCCTCCAGGGAGCCGCACCGGCGGGCGTTGCCGAGGGCGAGCCTGTCGACGATGTCGTGGAACAGGACGCGCATGCCGAGCGACTCCGCTACCACCGAGAGCTGGCTGCCGATGTTGCCGTAACCGACCAGCCCCAGGGTCCGCCCACGGATCTCGTGGCTGCCCTTGGCCGACTTGATCCACTCGCCCGCGTGCATGCGCGCGTTGTGGTCGGTCAGGTGCCGGGCCATGGAGATGATCTCGGCGATGGCGAGCTCGACCACCGACCGGGTGTTGCTGTAGGGGGCGTTGAAGACGGCCATGCCGCGCGCCGTCGCCTCATCCAGCGCGACCTGGTTGGTGCCGATGCAGAACGCTCCGATCGCCCGCAGCGAGGGCGCCGAACGCAGGACGCGCGCAGTCAGCTGGGTGTTGGACCGAATTCCTAGCAGGGCGACGCCGTCGAGGGCGGCGCTCAGATCGGCCTCGCCGAGGGCACCGGGAAGGGTCTCCACGTCGTAGCCGCGATCGGTGAGGAGCTGGACGCCGCTGGGGTGGATGTTCTCGAGGAGGAGGGCCTTCACCCCCGGGATTCTACGTGCGCGTCCGGAACTGGGGGATCGCGGCCACCAGGCGGGCGGTGTAGGGGTGCCCGGGGTCGCTGAACAGCTGCGGGGTGGGCCCCGCCTCGACGATGCGCCCGGCCTGCAGGACGACGGCGTCCGGGCAGACATGGCGGACAACCGCCAGGTCGTGGCTGACGAACAGCATGGTCAGCCCCAGCCGCTCGACCAGCCCCATGAGCAGATTGAGGACCTGGGCGCGCACGGAGACGTCGAGCGCGGAGACCGCCTCGTCGGCGATGAGCACGTCGGGCGAGGGGGCCAGGGCTCGAGCGATCGCGATCCTCTGGCGCTGGCCTCCGGAGAACTCGTGCGGGAAGCGGCCCGCCGCGTCCGCTGGCAGGTCGACGGACTCGAGCAGCTCGGCCACGCGCCGGCCCGCGTCGATGGTGCCCAGCTCGTGGCGGATGGTGTGGCTGCGCAGCGGCTCCGCAACGATGTCGCCGACGCGCATGCGCGGGTTCAGGGAGCTGCGCGGATCCTGGAACACCAGTTGCACCCGCGAGCGCAGGAAGCCCAGGCGGCCCTCACCCAGGCCGGAGACCTCGCGGCCGTCGAAGCGCACGGTTCCCGAGGTCGGCCTATCCAGCGCAGCCATCAGCCGGATCAGGGTGGACTTTCCAGAACCGGACTCGCCGACGATGCCCAGGCGCTGGCCGCGGTGGACGCGCAGGTTGACGTCGTCGAGGGCGACGACCCGGCGGCGTCCAGCGCCGTACACGCGGGTGAGGTGGTCGACCTCGTACAGCGCACTCTCCTGGGCGGGCGACCGGTTCATGTCCGCTCCCTGAGGTGGTCCGCGACCGTCGGCAGGCGGCTTCCCGGCTCGAGCAGGTCGAGCCTCGCGGTCGCGACGAGCCCGGCGGCGTAGGGATGACGCGGCGAGGTGAGCACCTGCTCGCTGCCGCCCCGCTCGACAACCTCGCCGTCCAGCATCACCACGACGTCGGTGCAGATCTGCGAGACCACGGCCAGGTCGTGGCTGATGAACAGGCAGGAGGCGCCGACGGCGTCCAGCACGTCGTCGATCACGCGCAGCACCGTGGCCTGGACGGTGACGTCCAGGGCCGTCGTGGGTTCGTCGCAGATGACCAGGTCGGGCCGGTTGACCAGCGCCATGGCGGTCACGACCCGCTGTCGCTGCCCACCCGAGAGTTGATGGGGGTAGCTGTCGGCGATGCGTCGTGGATCCTCGAAGCCGACGGAGGCCAGCATCGCCTCCACCGCCGTCCTCGCCCGGCCGGCGTGCGCGTCACGATGCAACCGGAACGCCTCGGCCACCTGCCTGCCGGCGGTCATCGTCGGGTCCAGCGCGGTCATCGGCTCCTGGAAGATCATGCTGATCAGGTCGCCTCGGAGCCGGGACAGGTCTCGGTCGGACAATCCGACCAGCTCACGACCCCCCAGGCGCACCGAGCCGGTCACCCGCGCGTTCTCGGGGAGCAGGCCCATGATCGCGAGCGCGGTCACGGTCTTGCCCGAGCCCGACTCGCCGATGATCCCGAGGCGCTGGCCTGGCTCCAACTCCAGGCTCACGCCGCGGACAGCCGGCGCTCGGCGCCCGAAGGCGACCGTCAAGTCGCGCACGCTGAGCAGGCTCACGCCACCTCCTGCAGCTTCGGGTCGAGGAAGTCGCGCAGGCCGTCGCCGACCAGGTTGAAGCCGAGCACGGCCCCGGCGATCGCCAAGCCCGGCCAGACGGCCTGCACCGGGTGGCTGAACAGGTACGTCTGCGCATCGCCCAGCATCCGCCCCCACGACGGCACGGTCGGAGGAGTGCCCAGGCCGAGGTAGCTGAGGGCGGCCTCAGCGAGAATGGCCATCGCGAAGCTGACCGAAGCCTGGACCCCGATCAGCGGCGCCACGTTCGGCAGGACATGGCGCCCGGCGATGGCAGGCAGCCGCGTGCCGCACGCGCGGGCGGCGAGCACGTAGTCCGACGCCAGCACCGACAGCGCGCCCGCCCGCGTGACCCGGAGGAACTGAGGGATGGTGGCGACACCGATGGCCACCATCGCGGTCTCGGTCGAGGCACCGAACACGCCGGCGAGCAGGATCGCCAGCAGCAGGGCCGGGAAGGCGTAGGCCACGTCGGTGGCGCGCATCACGATCTCGGCGGGCAAGCGAGGCAACCAGGCGGCTGCGATCCCGAGCGGGACGCCGACCAGGGCCGCGATCCCCACGGCGATCACGCCGACGTAGAGCGCCGATCTCGCCCCGACGAGGAGTCGGCTGAACGTGTCGATGCCCATGTGGTCGGTTCCGAGGGCATGCGGCCACCCCGGCCGCAGCAGCGGCTCGGCGGAACGGACGGCGGTCGGGTCGAAGGGCGTCCATACGAACGAGACGAGCGCCATCGCCACCACCCCGGCGACCAGGACCGCGCCCACCCACAGCTCCAGCCGCTTCACCCCCGGCCCCCCGTCCGCAGCCGGGGGTCGATGAAGACGTAGCTGACGTCCACGGCAGCGTTGATCACCAGAACGGTGAGCACCAGCACCATCGTGACCCCGCGCACCACCACCAGGTCCTGCTGGCTGACCATTTCCAGCAGAAGCGAACCCAGCCCGGGCAGCACGAACACCCGCTCGATGACGATGGCGCCGACGATCACCGACGCCAGTTGCAGGCCCAGCACGGTGACCAGGGACAGGGCCGCATTCCGGACGCCGTGACGGGCCAGCGCCCGCCCCTTGGTCCAGCCCACCGCTCGCGCGGTGCGGTAGTAGTCCTCGCCCAGCACCTCGAGGAAGGCCGAGCGCACGTAACGCACCAGCACGGCCGCCTGGACCAGGCCGAGCGCCACCACGGGCAGCACGAGGTGCCGAGCCCACTCGACGGGGTCTCGGGTGAGCGGAACGTAGCCGTTTGCGGGGAGCCACCGGAGCGCGACGGCGAAAACCAGGACCAGCAGGATCCCGGCCCAGAACGCGGGGATCGCCATACCGACCTGGGCGGCGGCCGAGGTGAGGAAGCCAGGCCAGCTGCGCCGCCTCAGGGCGGCGACCGCCCCGACGGGAAGCGCGATCACGATCGCCAGCAGCAGGCCGAGGCCGACGAGCCACGCGGTCACCCCCAGCCTTGGGCCGATCAGGACCGTCACGGGCAGCCCGGACAGCCAGGATCGTCCGAAGTCCCCGACCAGGAGCCCCCCCACCCAGGAGGCGTACTGCTGCGCGAAGGGGCGGTCGGTGCCCAGCTCGGCCCGCTTGGCGGCCAACTGCTCGGGCGTCGCCCCCTGCCCCAGCATGACCTGGGCGATATCACCGGGCAGCGCCTGGGTGATGACGAAGATCACCAGCGAGGCGACGACGAGGCTGAGCGCGAAGATGCCCAGCCGCGCGCTGGCCTGCCGCAGCATCGGCAGGTCTCAGGCGCTCGCGACGGTCGTCACGTCGAAGGACAGCGAGCTGGCGTTGGCGGGGACCCCGGAGATTCCGGCCTTCGTGACGACGAGGTTCGGCAGGACGAAGAGCCACACCGCCGCGGCGTCCTCGGCGAGCATTCGCGAGGCCGCTTTCATGCCGGCGGCGTACTCCTCGACCGTTCCCCGGTCGGCCGCCTGCACGGCGTCCGTGAACGCCTGGTTGGTGTAGCGCCAGTAGTAGTCGGGGTTGGTGAACGTGACCAGGTCGCGCGCCTCGACGTGAGAAACGATGGTCAGGTCGTAGTCGGCGTT
>JBKHWW010000179.1:0-3123 GCA_046566345.1 Actinomycetes bacterium | reverse complement strand
GGCACGGCGGCCCGGGCGAGGTTGCGGACCACGGATCGGGCCCGGCGTGAATTGCGCAGTGACAAGCACTGTTCGATGGGAGCGGGCGACGGGACTCGAACCCGCGTGTCCAGCTTGGGAAGCTGGCGCTCTACCATTGAGCTACGCCCGCGTGTGAGGGCCACCGAGGTCGCCACAACCCGGTCATTCTAACCATGATCCCCACAGCGCCGCACATCGGCGAGGGCGTCGACGACGGTCAGGGGCGTCCCGGGTCGCTCCCCCAACCAGCCCACCGGGCCTCGCCGACGGCGTCCGGCGGGGGTTATTTTTGTTCACATGAGCAACCTCGTCCCTGAACCGCAGCGCTTCCCGGGTCACATGAGGGCCGCCGACAGCGACCGCGCGGTGGTCGCGGACCTGTTGTCCGCCGCCTACGCCGAGGGGCGCCTCACCCGCGAGGAGCACGACCAGCGCCTCGAGCAGGCCATGGCCGCAAAGACGTTCGACGAACTGCGGCCCCTGACCGCAGACCTCGTCCCTGGCAGCAACCCCGGCCGCGCGATGGGGGCGTTCAGTTCGGCCGGGGCGCCGACGGTGGATCGCTACGACAACGACAACGAGGCCGAGACCACGTTCGCCATCTTCGGCGGCATGGAGCGCGGCGGCGGGTGGCGGGCACGCAAGCACATCTCGAACATCACGATGTTCGGCGGCTCGCGCTTCGATTTCCGCGAGGCGACGCTGGCCTCCGACGTCACCGAGCTGAACGTGTTCTGCGCCTTCGGCGGCGTGGACGTCATCGTCCCCGAAGGCATGAACGTGCGAAACGAGACGATCGCCCTGTTCGGCGGCACGGACGTGAAGAAGATCACCCCTGCCCCCGGAGCGCCGACCCTCGTCCTCAAGGGCCTGGTTCTGTTCGGCGGCATCGACGCCAAGGGCAAGGGGCGTCAGGCCTGATCGCCGTCACTCCGCCCCCCCGCGGCGTCCAGCGAACCGAAGCTGTCCGAGCCCGCCCGTAGGCTTGAGTCATGCAGCAGTATCCCGGGGCCGACCAGACCAGCGACGCCGCACTGGGCGGTGTGCCGGTCCGTGCGACGTTCGACTCGCCGCCGCCGGCCTTCGTCCCCGACCCCGCGCTCGACGGACCACCCGACGCCGCCACCGAGCCCTTCGCGCCTCCCTCCGACGCCTGGCGGCGGGTGTCCCCCAGACTGGCCCGGGTCCGGCGCATCACCCTTTCGCTGTGGCTGGCCGGCCTCTTCCTGCCCGTCGCCGCGGTCGGGTGGTTCCTCGTCCCTGACCTGCGCTGGGTCTCCGCCGCGATCGTGGCTGTCGGCTTCACCCTGTGGCTGTTCCTCTTCCTGCGCGCCCCCCGCGTGGTGGCGCGCTACGGCTGGGCCCGGCGCGACCAAGATCTCTGCTTCGTGCGAGGCCTGTGGTTCCGTCAGCTGACCGTGGTGCCCTTCGGGAGGATGCAGGTGGTCCGGGTCACGTCCGGCCCGCTGCTCCGAGCGCACGGGCTGGCCACGGTCGAGTTGGTCACGGCGAGCGCTGCCACCGACGTCACCATCCCCGGCCTGCCCGGCGACGAGGCACGCGCCCTCCGCGACTTGATCATCGAGCTCACTGACGCCCAGGGGTCAGGACTGTGACCGAGCCGCCCCTCCGCGCACCGGACGCCGCGGCGTCCGCCCCGCCCGCTGCACGAGGCGAGCGGATGCACCCCCTCTCCCCCGTCGTCCACCTGTGGATCGGCGTGGTCGCGTTCGGCTGGTTCGTGCTCACCTCGGTCGTGCAGGGTGACCCGATGTGGTCCGACGTCGGCCGGCTCACCGAGAACCTCGCCGCCGTGCCGTGGTGGATGCTGCTGCTCGGGGGCGGGCTTGTGGTCGGCCTGGCCGTCGGCTATTGGGGGTGGTGGACGACCAAGTTCGTTATCGACGACCGCGAGTTCCGCCTCGAGAACACCGGCGCCTTCCAAGAGAGCAAGCGGATCGCGTTCGGACGCATCCAGTCCGTCGACGTCAGCCAACCCTTCGCTGCCCGCCTACTCGGGCTGGCGCAGGTGAAGATCGACGTCGGCTCCGAGTCGGGCGCCACGTTGTCATTCCTGCGTCGGGATCGCGCCACCGAGGTGCGCGACTACTTGATGGCCCGCGCACATGGGCGGGCGGCGTCCACCGCCGACCCGGCTCGCGCGGCGTCCGCCTGGGACGACACAGCCGCGGGCGACCAGATCCTGATCCGGTTGCGGCCGGGCGACATCATCCTTGGCGCCATAGCGTCGATCGAGTTCTTCGTGATCGCCCTGGCGGTTCTGATCCCGTTCGGGCTGGGCACGCTCTTCGGGTGGCCCTCGCTCCTCGTCGGCGGCGGCGTGGTGCCGCTGGTTCTGGCTCTGGCCGGCTACCTCTCCCGCCACCTGATCACCCAGTTCAACTACACGCTGGCCCGGACGCCGACAGGCCTGCGGATCACCCGGGGCCTGACCACGCTGCGGAGCCAGACCATCCCTGCGCACCGCGTTCAGTCGCTGCAGATCAGCCAGCCCGCACCGTGGCGGCTCTTCAACCGCGCCCGGCTCCACGTCACCGTGCTGGGGCTGGGCGATGTGTCCGAGGGCGAGGAGCTCAGCACCTCGAACGTGTACCTTCCCATCGGCACACCTGCGCAGGTTCAGGTCGCCATCGCGGCGCTGTGGCCCGGCCTCAACCTGGACCGGCTCAGGTTCGCGGGTCCCGCTCCCGCCGCACGGTGGCTGAACCCGCTGGAGTGGTCGTGGCGAGGGCACGCCGTCGACGACCAGGTGATCGCGATTCGCTCGGGCTGGAGCGAGCGGAAGCAGCTGATCATCCCGCACGCCCGCGCCCAGTCGGTGCAGGTGAGCCAAGGCCCCGTCGAGCGGCGCCTCGGCCTGGCGGGCCTCACGGTGCACACCACCGCGGTTCTTGGCACGAGCAAGGTGGCACACCTGACGGCCGCGGATGCACGTCGCCTGGCCTTCGACGAACTCGACCGCGCCCGCGCCGCCCGCGTCGAAGAGCTGCTCCACCCCCCTGGGCAGCGCCTCGATGCACCACTGCCCCTCCACGGCGGCGGGTACCCAGCGGGTGCCTGGCCCGATCCGGGCCGGACGCC
>JBKHWW010000178.1:0-16007 GCA_046566345.1 Actinomycetes bacterium | reverse complement strand
CCAGCGCGTGGCGCGCCGGGCCCTCGGGTAACACCGACAGGTAAGAGCGGGCCACCTCGGCGCGGCGGGCGACCTCCGCCCGCGCGGCCGCCATGGCGGGGTGGGCGCGCAGGCGCTCCAGCGCCTCGGCGACCTCGGCCTCGTCGGCCAGCGGGCGGGACGTCAGCTCGAGGAGTCGGGCGTCCTCGGGGCGCGAATCCTGCCGCAGCATCAGTACTGGCAGGGTCGGGACGCCTTCGCGCAGGTCCGTCCCGGGCACCTTCCCCGACGTTTCGGACGCGATGTCGATCAGGTCGTCGGAGAGCTGGAAGACCACGCCGATCTCTTCGCCGTACGCGGCCAGGGCGTCGAGCACCTCGCGCGGGGCGCGGCAGACCATCCCGCCGAAGACGGTCGAGGCGGCGATGAGCGAGCCCGTCTTGTCGGCGATCACGTCGAGGTAGTGCGTGAGCGGGTCGGCGTCCGGTTCTGCGCCGCGCGTCTCGGCGATCTGGCCCTGCACCAGCCGCGCGAACGTCTCCGCCTGGAGCAGGACGTAGTCGGTGCCGAGCGTTGCCACCGTCGACGAGGCTCGGGCGAACAGGAGGTCGCCCACCATGATCGCGACCGTGTTGTCCCACCTGCTGTTCGCCGAGGGGACGCCGCGGCGCACCTCGGCCTCGTCCATGACGTCGTCGTGGTAGAGGCTGGCGACGTGGGTGAGCTCCATGACGATGGCGGCCTTGTCGATGGCCACCGGGTCGGCGCCGGGGTACAGCTGCGAGGCCAGCACCACCAGCAGCGGGCGGAAGCGCTTCCCGCCCGCGGACAGCAGGTGCTGTGCGGCGTCCGTGGTGAACACGGTTCGGGCCCGGGCCGCCTCCTGCAACCGGACCTCGATGGCGTCGAGGCGCTCCCGGACGACTGCCTCGAAGGCGGGGTCGAACGCGTCGTAGGAGAGGGACGTCACCGCAGGAAGCCGCCCGCAAACGAAGCGAGCTGCATGACCTGATCAGGAACGACGCCGAGCCATACGGTCGCGACGGCGCCCACGGCGACCGGGATCCACGTCCACGCGGTGGCGCGCCCGACGAAGGTGCCCTTCACGGGATCCCCGCCGAACATGACCACGATCACCCTCAGGTAGAAGAACGCGGCCACGAGGCTGGCCAGCACCGCCACCACGACCAACCACCAGAAGCCGCCGCGCCAGGCCGAGGTGAACACCGCCCACTTGCCGATGAAGCCGCCAGTCAGAGGGATGCCCGCGAAGCTCAGCATGAACAGGGCCATCAGGCCGGCCACCACGGGGTTCTTCGTGGCCAGTCCTGACCAGCCGGCCAGGCCGTTCTCCTCACCCGCAGGGTTGCGCACGAGCGTGACCAGCGCGAACGCGCCGATCGTGGCAAAGCCGTAGGCGGCCAGGTAGAACATGATGGACGCCGCGGACGTCGCCTGCCCTGCCGGGACGACCTGGCTGGCCCCGACGAGAGCCGTGAGCAGGAAGCCGGCGTGCGCGATCGAGCTGTAGGCGAGCAGCCGCTTGATGTCGGTCTGGGTGAGGGCGCCGACGACGCCGACGACCATGGTTGCCACCGCCAGCACCGCGAAGAGCGGCTGCCATGTCCAGCGCTCCCCGTCGAGGGCCACGTAGAACACGCGCATGGTCGCACCGACGGCGGCCAGCTTGGTGCAGATTGCCATGAATCCGGTGACCGGGGTCGGGGCCCCCATGTAGACGTCGGGGGTCCAGCTGTGGAATGGCACCACGCCGATCTTGAAGAGCAGGCCGATGGCGAGCAGTGCCAGGCCGGCGACGACCAGGCCCTGGCCGACGCCCCCCGCGCCCAGCGCCTCGTGGATGGAGCGCAGGTCAAAGGAGCCGGTGGCCACGAAGAGCAGGGCTACCCCGAACAGGAAGAAGGCCGAGCTGAACGCGCCGAGGAGGAAATACTTCAGCGCCGCCTCTTGGCTGAGCAAGCGGCGACGACGCGCCATGCCGCTGAGCAGGTACAGGGGCAGCGAGAGCACTTCGAGCGCCACAAACATCACGATCAGGTCTGCCGAGGCCAGGAAGACCATCATGCCGGTGAGCGCGAAGAGGACCAACGGGAACACCTCGGTGTGCTCGTGGCGCGCAGCGCTCGCCTCCGCCTCGTCCAGCGAACCCGGGGTGGAGGCCGCTGAGGCCGCGAAGGCGGTGGCGCCGCCATTGAGCTGACGCTCGGCGAAAACCATCAACGCCAGCGTCCCGAACACCAGCAGGGCCGCCCACATGAAGTAGGTGGGGCCGTCGAGCATGATCGAGCCCATCGCCAGCCGCCCCGAGTACGCGCCGCGCCAGTTGATCACCAGGAAGCCGAGCGCGAGCAGCGCGCTCGCCAACACCAGCGTCATCTGGGCGACGAACCGGTAGGCGCGCGGGAGGACTGCCTCGAGCAGGATGCCGACGCAGGCGGCGACGAACACCAGCAGGACCGGGGCGAGTGCCCGCCATTCCAGGGTGGGCGCGGGCATCTGCATGACCGGCAGGAGGACCGACGTCATCACTTGGCTCCTTCCACGACCGGAGCCGGGTCGGTTACGCCGACGTACTCCATGATCGCCGTTGCGGTGGGCTCAACCAGCTGAACGGCGGGCTGCGGGACGAACCCGAGGAACAACAACACCCCGATGATCGGGACCATGATCGCCTTCTCCAGGCCGGTGAGGTCGCGGCCGGTGAAGTGGCTCGCGGCCGCCTCGGTAACCGGCCCAGTCATCGTGCGCTGGTACACGCGCAACGCGTACACGGCTGCCATGACCACGCCGACCAGAGCGAACACCGTCAGGATCGGGTCGCGGGTCCACGTGCCAGCCAGCACCATGAACTCGCTGACGAACGTCGACATACCGGGCAGCGACAGCGCCGAGAGACAAGCCAACAGCAGGGCGCCGGAGAGCGTGGGCGCCAGCTTCTGGACCCCGCCGAACGCGTCTATGTCGGCGGTGCCCCGTCGCTTGATCAGGTAGCCGACCACCAGGAACAGGGCGGCGGTGGAGAAGCCGTGGTTCAGCATGTAGAAGATCGATCCCGACATCGACGCGGTGGTGAAGGCGTAGATGCCGAGCACCATGAACCCGAAGTGGCTGACCGAGGTGTAGGCGACCAGACGCATCAGGTTGCGGCTGCCGAGGGCGCCGAAAGCCCCCCACAGGATCGACGCGACCGCGAACCACATCATGAACGGCGACACCCAGACGGACGCCTCGGGGAAGAGGCCCAGGCAGAACTTGATCATGCCGAAGGTGCCGATCTTGTCCAGGACGCCGACCAGGAGCGTCGCCGTCCCCGGCGTGCTGTGCTCGGCGGCGTCCGGCAGCCAGGTGTGCAGCGGCACCATCGGCGCCTTGATGACGAACGCGATCAGGAAGCCCAGCATGAGCCACCGGCCCAGGTCGCCGTCGATGCGCAACGCGGCCAGATCGGCCACCAGGTAGGACGGCACGCCCTGGGTGGCTCCGACGACGAACAGACCGACCACCGACGCCAGCATGACGAGGCCACCCGCCAGGCTGAACAACAGAAACTTGACCGCCGCGTAGCCGCGCCTCGCCCCGCCGAAGCCGACGATGAGGAAGTACGTGGGGATCAGGGTCGCTTCGAAGAAGAGATAGAACAGCAGCACGTCGCTGGCCAAGAACACGAAGAGAGAGAGACCTTCGAGCATCAGGACGAGGGCGAAGAACACCTGCGCCGACCAGCGCCCGACCGGAGGCACCCATTCGGCGAGCAGGACCAGCGGCGTGAGCACGACCGTCATCAGCACCATCGCCAGGCCCATGCCGTCGACGTCGAGGGCCCACCAGGCGCCGAATGCCCGAATCCACGGCACCGCCACCGACAGGTCTGCGCCGGCGGAGTACAGGCCCGCGACGGTGAGGCCGGCCGCCAGGGTCGCCAGCGAGAACCCGATGCCCAGGGCGCGGGCCGCACCCCTGCCCATGGGGAGCAGCAGCAGCAGGCCACCGACGAACGGCAGCAGCCCGAGGAAGGTGAGCCAGGGGAATGTCATGTCAACTCCTCCCTCAGGCCAACTGGCCGAGGATCAGAACGGCACCCACGAGGAGCACACCCACCACCATGATGAGGGCGTAGCTGCGGGCGTAGCCGGTTTGCAGGCGGCGGACCTGGGTGGACAGCCCCGCGAACGCTCGGCCCGAGCCGTCGGCGACCCCGTCGATGCCCGTGGCGTCCGTCGTGTCGACGGCGCCTGCCACCGCGTGGGCCGGGCTGACGAAGAGGAAGTCGTTGACCTGGTCCCCGAACAGCACGTTGCGGCCGGCGAGTGTGAACGGGTTGTTCGACGCCGGGGCGGTGACGGGGATCGGCTGCCGTCCGAACACGAACCACGACACCGCGACACCGACGGCGACCACGGCGATCGTGGCTAGGCCGACGGGGGTCGGGACGAGGCTGACCTCGTGAGGGTGGTTGCCGACCGCGGGCTCGAGCCAGCCCTGGATCCAGCTGTTCATCAGGACGCCGATGCCCACCGAGAAGATCGCCAACACGATGAGCGGGATCGTCATCACCCGCGGCGACTCGTGCGGGTGGACGCCCGCCTGCCAGCGCTCCTGACCGAAGAAGGTCATCAGCATCAGGCGCGTCATGTAGAAGGCGGTCACGCCGGCGCCCAGCAGCGCGCAGGCACCGATGAACGCATTGTCGTGGAAGGCCGCCTCGATGATGTGGTCCTTGGAGAAGTACCCGGAGAAGAACGGGAACCCGATGATGGCGAGGTAGCCCATCGCGAACGTCCAGAACGTGACCTTCATCACCTTGTGGAGGCCGCCGTAGTGGCGCATGTCGACGTCGTCGTTCATGCCGTGCATGACGGACCCGGCGCCCAGGAACATGTTGGCCTTGAAGAACCCGTGGGTGAGCAGGTGGAAGATCGCGAACGCGTAGCCGGCGGGGCCGATGCCGGCCGCCAGCATCATGTAGCCGATCTGGCTCATCGTCGAGCCGGCCAGCACCTTCTTGATGTCGTCCTGGCTCGTTCCGATCCACGCTCCCGCGAGGAGGGTGACGGTGCCGACGATGACCACCGCCATCTGCGCCACAGGGGCCGCCTCGAAGAACGGGCCGCTGCGCACCACCAGGTACACGCCAGCGGTAACCATGGTCGCCGCGTGGATCAGGGCCGAGACCGGGGTCGGGCCCTCCATGGCGTCGAGCAGCCACGCCTGCAGCGGGACCTGCGCGGACTTGCCGCAGGCCCCCAACAGCAGGAAAAGGCCGATCAGGGTCGCCCACACCGGCCCGGTCTGGCCTGCCAGCGGCGTTACCTCGTTGATCTTCGAGGTGCCGAAGAGGGCCAGCATGGTGCTGATCGCCATCAGCATGCCAAGGTCGCCGACGCGGTTCATCACGAACGCCTTGGTACCGGCTGCCGCGGCGGTCGGCTTGTGCTGCCAGAAGCTGATCAGCAGGTATGAGGCCAGGCCCACGCCCTCCCAGCCCACGAACAGCACCAGGTAGTTGTCGGCGAGCACCAGCACGAGCATCGCCGCGATGAACAGGTTCAGGTAGGCGAAGAACCTGCGCCGGCGGTCGTCGTGCGCCATGTAGCCGATCGAGTAGATGTGGATGAGACCGCCCACTCCGGTGATGAGGAGCGCGAAGAGGACGGACAGCTGGTCGACCAGCAGGCCTACCTCGAAGCGCCACTCCCCCACGCCGAACCAGGTGTAGAGCGGGGCCGAGACGCTGCGTTCGGCGACCGGGTTGACCAGCTGGGTGCCGAACAGGCACGCCGCGATCGCGAACGACCACAGCACCGCGGCGGTGGCCAGCAGGTGGCCCCAGGCGTCCGCGAGCCGCCCGGCGAGCAGCAGCAGCCCGGCCACGATCGCAGGCACCGCGATCATCGTCCACCCGAGCGTGAACATGCCGGTCGCGGCGACCGGTTCGGCGAGGGTCTCAAGAAGAATCACGTCGCCCACCTCAGAGCTTCAGAAGGTTGGCGTCGTCGACCGAGGTCGAGCGGCGCGTCTTGTAGATCTGGACGATGATCGCGAGGCCCACCACGACCTCGGCGGCGGCCACCACCATCACGAAGAAGGCTGCCGCCTGGCCGTCCAGGACGCCGTTGATGTGCGAGCCGGCGACCAGAGCAAGGTTGCAGGCGTTCAGCAGGAGCTCGACGCACATGAAAGCGACCAGGGCGTTGCGCCGGATGAGGACGCCCACGGCGCCGAGCGCGAACAGGATGGCCGACAGGATCAGGTAGTTCTCGGGGTTCATCACCGGTCGTCCTCGTCTTCGTCCCGGACCGCCTCGATGGCGGCGAACGTCTGAGCGGTGACCTGCGTCAGCGGGGCGGGGTCGATCGTCGCCCCACGCATGATGAGGGTCTGGCTGAGCGACTTCTCCGAGACCGAACCGTCGGGCAGCAAGGCGGGCGCACCGATCGCATTCGTGCTCGCGTAGACGCCGGAGTTCGGCAGGGTGCCCGGGTGTTCGCCGGTGGTCTTGTACGCGTACATGCGGTCGGCGGCCAGTTCACGCTGCCCCTTCCGAATCCCGACCCGCTCGTGATGAGCCAGGATCATGGCGCCGACGGCCCCGGTGATCAGCAGGGCCGCCGTGAGCTCGAACACGAAGACGTAGCGGCCGAACATGACTGCGGCCAGCCCCTCGACGTTTCCTCCGAACTGGGCGTTGGCCTCGGTCACCGTCGCGGGCTCCTGATAGAGGGCGCCTCCGATGGCGAAGATGAGCAAGGCGGCTATGCCGACTCCGCCCAGGATGGCCAGCGGGCGCTGCGCCTTGAGCGTCTCCACCGCCGAATCGGGGGTGTCCACGCCAACCATCATGAGAACGAAGAGGAACATCATCAGGACCGCGCCGGTGTAGACGATGATCTGGGTCATGGCCAGGAACGGCGCGTCCAGCGACGCGTAGAGGACGGCCAGGCTCACCATGGCCAGCGCCATCGACAGGGCGGCGTACACCGCCCGGCGGCTGAACACCAGGCCCAGGGCGCCGAGCACGGCGATCGGCCCCGCGATCCAGAAGGTCACCTCCGCGCCGGTGACGAGGGGAACGAGGGCGGTGTTCACGAGGCGACCTCCTCGGTCTCGACCGGGCCGGTGCGGGTGTCCGGGACGCCGGTGGGTGGCAGGCCGAGGAAGTAGGCCTTCTCGTCGTCGCCCAGGCGCCGCGGGTGCGGCGGCTCCTCCATGCCCGGCAGCAGCGGGGCCAGGAGGCGGTCCTTGGTGTAGATCATCTTCTCCCGGGTGGTGTCCGCGAGTTTGAAGTCGTTGGTCATCGTGAGGGCGCGCGTGGGACACGCCTCGATGCACAGGCCGCACAGGATGCAGCGCAGGTAGTTGATCTGGTAGACCGACCCGTAGCGCTCCCCGGGCGAGAAGCGAGCCTCGTCGGTGTTGTCGGCGCCCTCCACGTAGATGGCGTCGGCCGGGCAGGCCCATGCGCACAGCTCGCAGCCGACGCACTTCTCCAGCCCGTCGGGCCAGCGGTTGAGCTGGTGCCGGCCATGGAACCGGGGGGCGGTGACCTTCTCCTGCCCGGGCATCGGGTAGCCCTGCGTGAAGGTCTTGCGAAAGATCGTCTTGAAGGTGACACCGAAGCCGGCCCAGGCGTCGAACAGACCCATTACTCCTCGTCCTTCCTGTCGTCGGACGCCGCGGGTGCGGCCTGGTCGGTCTGCCCCGCGACGACTCCGGCCATCTCGGGCAGCGTCTGTCCGGGCAGCGGCGGGACCGGAAAGCCGCCCGCGAAGGCGTCGAACGGCCCTTCGGGCAGTTCCGGCTCGGGCTCCTTCTCGCCGCCGCCGAGGAAGAGAACGGCTATCAGCGCCGCCACGACGGCCCCGATGATGATCCACAGCAGCGGACCCTGGAGCAGGCCGTGGTTGGTCAGCCCGCGTAGCAGGGCGATAACCATGACCCAGCCGAGCGAGATCGGGATGAGCCACTTCCAGCCCAGGCTCATGAACTGGTCGTAGCGGAGCCGCGGCAGCGTGCCCCGCAGCCACACGAACACCGAGATGAGCAGCTGGACCTTGATGAAGAACCACAGCAGGCCCCAGTACCCGGTGTCGGGGATGACGAGGCTCAGCGGCCAGATGCCCTTGTAACCGCCCAGGAACAGCGTGGTGGCGACCGCCGACACCGTCGCCATGTTGATGTACTCGGCGAGAAAGAAGATCGCGTAGCGGAACCCGCTGTACTCGGTCAGGTGGCCCGACACGAGTTCGGACTCGCATTCGGGGAGATCGAAGGGGGCCCGGTTGGTCTCGCCGACCATCGAGATCGCGTAGACGATGAACGACGGCAGAAGCAGCAGCCAGTACCACTGCTGCAGGCCCAGCGGGTTACCGCCGAACAGCGGCTGGCCCTGGGCCTCCACGATCTCGGAGGTGGACATGCTGCCCGCGTAGAGGAACACGGCCACGTAGGACAGGCCCATCGAGATCTCGTAGGAGATCATCTGCGCTGAGCTGCGCAGGGCGCCCAGCAGCGAGTACGGCGACTGCGAGCTCCAGCCCGCCAGGACGAAGCCGTAGATGGCGATCGAGGCCACCGCGAGAATGAGCAGCGCCGACACCGGCGTATCGGTGACCTGCAGGCGGGTCGTCACGCCGAACATGTTCACCTCGCCGCCCAGGGGGATTACCGACCATGCGGTGAACGCCGCGGCGCCCGCGATGAGCGGGGCGATGGTGAACAGGACCTTGTCGACCATGCCCGGCGCGAAGTCCTCCTTGAACAGCAGCTTCATGCCGTCGCCGAGGGCTTGGCCGAGGCCATTGAGCTGGATGGGGTTCATGATCGGGCCGAGGCGGTGCTGCATCTTGGCAACCAGGCGACGCTCGTACCAGACGTTGAAGATCGTCCAGGTCAGCAGCAGCACGACCACGCCGATGACCTTGATCAGGACGATCCACCAGGGATCGTTGGCGAAGATGGACAGGTCTGCGGGGATCATGATGCACCTCCGGTGACGGTGACGGTCTCGCCCGCGGTGACGCGGAGCTCGCCGAGCCCCACACCGTCGCGGTTCCCTGGGATCCAGACGGCCCCCTCGACCATGGACTCCTCGACCACCAGCGGCAGGCGGGTGGAGCCCCCGCCCGCGGCGACGGTGACGATGTCGCCCGACGCCAGCCCGAGGCCGGACGCCGTGGCGGGACCCAGGCGGGCGACGAGCGGCTTCGCGGTCGCCAGCAGAGCGACAGCCCCGTCGTTCGCGGCGGAGCCGTCGATCAGCTCGCGCCAGGAAGACAGCAAGAGTCCCTGCCCTTGGGCGTCCGGCACCATGAACGACTCCGACGGCGCCGCGGGGCGTCCACCCTCCCACGGGCCGAGTTCGTCGTACTCGGCCTTGGCGGCCTTGGCCGTGCGGACGCCGAGGTCGTGGCCCAACCCGTCCGCCAGCATCGCCAGGACGCGCAGGTCGGTCATCGGGCTGGCGGCCTCCCTGTTGACCCGGTTGACGCGTCCCTCGCGGTGCTCCCAGTTGAGGAACGTGCCGGCCTGCGCCTCGATCAGGTCGATCGGCAGCACCACGTCGGCACGCTCGGTGACGTCCGAGAGGCGGGCCTCGAGGCTGAGAACGAACTCGGCCTGCTCGATCCCGCGGCGGGTGAGCTCGGCGTCGGCGAAGTCGCCGGGCTGGACGCCGGCCACCACCAGGGCCCCCAGATCGCCGGACGCGGCGGCGTGCAGCATGGCCCCCGCGTCGAGGCCGGGGCCGGACGGCAACCGATCCACGCCCCAAACCGCCTGCACGTCGACGCGAGCGCCGGCGTCCGAAACGGGCCGGCCGCCGGGCAGCAGGCTGGGAAGGCACCCCGCTTCGACGGCTCCGCGCTCGCCGGCGCGCCGGGGAATCCAGGCGACGCGGGCGCCCGTCCGGGCAGCCAGTTCGACGACGGCGGTGTACGTGCCCAGCGCCCCGGCGGCACGCTCGCCCACGAGGAGGACCGTGTCGGCGTCGGCGTCCAACTTGCTGACCACCTCGGCCTCGGAGCCGGGCAGGCTGGGCACCAGGTGCGCCCCGAGCTTGCGTGCCCCGTTGGACAGGTGGGAGGCGACCGTCACGATGGCCGTCTTCTTCTTGCGGGCCGCCTTGCGCAGGCGGAGGAACACGATCGGGCTCTCTTCTTCGGCCTCGAACGCGACGCAGATCACTTTGCGGGCGTTCTCGAGATCGGTGTAGGTGACGCCCTCGCCGACGCGCCGCCCAGCGACCACGTGCGCCAGGAAGTCGCCCTCCTCGAGCGTGTGCTGCCGGGCGCGGAAGTCGATGTTGTTGGTGCCCAGCACCGTGCGGGCGAACTTGGAGTAGCCGTAGGCGTTCTCGAGCGTGAGGCGACCACCAGTGAGGACGCCGACGTTGCTGCCGGCCGCCCGCAGGCCGGCCACCGCGGCGTCGACGGCCTCGGGCCAGGACGCCGGGCGGAGGACCGCGCCGTCGCGGACCAGCGGGGTGGTGACCCGGTCACCCATTTGCCCGGCCCGGAACGCGAACCGGCCGCGGTCGCAGTTCCACTCTTCGTTGACCTCGGGGGCGTTGCCAGCCAGGCGCCGCTTGACCTGATAGTGCCGGTGGTCGGTGCGCAACTGACAACCCGACGCGCAGATCTCGCAGGTGGTCGGCGTCGAGACGAGGTCGAACGGGCGGGCCTGGAACCGGTAATCGGCGCTGGTGAGGGCACCCACGGGGCAGATCTGGATGACGTTGCCCGAGAAGTAGCTGTCGTAGGGGTGCTCCTCGTAGACGCCCACCTGTTGCAGCGCACCGCGCTCGACCAGCGCGATGAACGGGTCGCCGGAGATCTGCTCGGAGAAGCGGGTGCACCGGGCGCACAGGACGCAGCGCTCGCGATCCAGCAGCACCTGGGCCGAAATCGCCACCGGCTTGGGGAACGTGCGTTTGACGCCCTCGTACCGCGACTCCGCGTAGCCGTGGCTCAGCGACTGGTTCTGCAGCGGGCACTCGCCGCCCTTGTCACAGATCGGGCAGTCCAGCGGGTGGTTGATCAGGAGGAACTCCAGCATGCCCTTCTGGGCCTTGTCGGCCACGGGCGAGGACACCTGAGTCCGGATCTGCATGTTGGGGGCGACCTCGAGCGTGCAGGACGCTTGCGGCTTGGGCATGCCGCGCCCGTTCCCCATGTCCGGCACCTCGACCATGCACTGGCGGCATGCGCCGACCGGGTCGAGCAGCGGGTGGTCGCAGAACCGCGGGATGTCGATGCCGATCATCTCCGCGGCGCGGATCGCGAGGGTCCCCTTGGGGACCTGAACCTCGATGCCGTCGATGAAGACGCTGATGAGATCGCTCTTGGCGATTTCGGCGGCCTTGGCCTCGACGCTCATGCGTGGGCTCCTTCGGTCTCGTGGGCGAACACGGCCGAGCGGTGGTAGGGGAACAGCTCCCACGCCGGGGTGTGATAGCCCTGCTCGAACTCGGAACGGAAGTGCGCCACCGCGCTGGTGACGCACGCGACCGCGCCGTCAGCGAGCGCGCAGAAGGAGCGGCCGCCGATGTTGTCGCACACGTCGAGCATCTTGTCCACGTCACCCTCGGTCGCCGTGCCGGCCTCGAGGTTGCGCAGGGTCTGCACCAGCCACCACGTGCCCTCTCGGCAGGGGGTGCATTTGCCGCACGACTCGTGCTTGTAGAACTCGACGAAGCGCAGCGTGGTGCGGACGACCGAGGTGGTGTCGTCGAACACCTGCAGCGCCTTGGTGCCGAGCATCGAACCGGCCGCGGCGGCGCCCTCGTAGTCGAGCGGGACGTCGAGGTGCTCGGCGGTGAGGATCGGCGTGGAGCTGCCGCCGGGCGTCCAGAACTTCAGCTCGTGGCCGTCGCGCATGCCGCCCGACAGGTCGATCAGCTGCCGCAGCGTGATGCCCAGCGGTGCCTCGAACTGCCCCGGACGCCGCACGTGGCCCGAGAGGGAGTACAGGGTCATCCCCTTGGACTTCTCGGTTCCCATCGCGCTGAACCAGCTCGGGCCGTTGCGCAAAATGCTCGGCACCGAGGCGATCGACTCGACGTTGTTCACCACGGTCGGGGAGGCGTACAGGCCGGCCACGGCCGGGAACGGGGGACGCAGTCGGGGCTGGCCGCGGCGTCCCTCGAGCGAGTCGAGCAACGCGGTCTCTTCTCCGCAGATGTAGGCGCCGGCACCCGCGTGCACGACCACTTCGAGGTCGTAGCCAGAGCCCAAAATGTTCTTGCCGGCATAGCCGGCCGAGTACGCCTCGCGCACAGCCTGCTGCAGGCGCCGGATGACGTGGACGACCTCCCCGCGCACGTAGATGAAGGCGTGGCTGCACCCGATCGCGTAGCTGGAGATGATGACGCCCTCCACCAGCGTGTGCGGCGAGGCCATCATCAGCGGAATGTCCTTGCACGTGCCCGGCTCGGACTCGTCGGCATTGACCACCAAATACTTGGGATTGGGGTTGTCCTGGGGGACGAAGCTCCACTTCATGCCGGTGGGGAATCCGGCGCCGCCGCGCCCGCGCAGGCCCGAGTCCTTGACCAGCGTGATCAGGTCGGCCGGGGAGGTCTGCAGTGCCTTGCGGAGCGCCTGGTAGCCGCCGGTGCGCTCGTAGTTGGCGATCTTCCACGCTCGCTCGTCGGCCCAGTTGGCCGAGAGGACCGGGGTCAGCTGGTCGGTCACTTGCCCTCCTCGTGGTGCGCGGGTCGAAGGGTGGTCGTGGACGGGTCGGGGGCGCTCCAGCCTTCGGCGCGGGCGATGTCGAGCCCGAGCAGGGACGCGGGCCCCGCGGTGGGGCCCTCGTCAGCGCGTCCGTCGGGGAAGCCCGCCAGGACGCGCTCGGTGTTGCGCCAGCCGGCCAGGTGCGCGCCGCGCGTGGACTGAACCTGCTTGCCGGCGGCGAGATCGTCGATGAGTCGGGTCGCCTTGGCCGGGTCCATGTTGTCCATGAACTCCCAGTCGACCATCATCACCGGCGCGTAGTCGCAGGCCGCGTTGCACTCGACCCGCTCGAGGCTGAACTGCCCGTCGGCGGTGGTCTCGCCTTCGTGGATGCCCAGCTTGTCGCTGACGACGTCCATCAGGATGTCGCCGCCCATCACCGCGCACAGGGCGGTGGTGCAGACGCCCACGTGGTGCCGACCCGCCGGACGCCTCTTGTACATCGTGTAGAACGTCGCCACCCCGGACACCTGGGCGGTCGTGATGCCCAGGACCTCGGCGCACGCCTGGATGCCCCGGGGGGACACGCGCCCGTCCACCGACTGCACCAGGTGCAGCATCGGCAGCAGCGCGGACCGCGCCTGCGGGTAGCGGGCGGCGATCTGCCGCATCTCCTCCAGCGTCTTGTCGTCGATGTTGGTGGAGTCGTCGCTCAGGTCGACCGAGCCGGACTCGGGGAACCAGGACTGGAACTCGTGCCCGCTCATCGGTCAACCCCTCCCATGACAGGGTCGATGGAGCCGACCGCGACCACGACATCGGAGATCATGCCGCCCTCGCACATGATCGGGACCGTCTGCAGGTGGTTGAACCCGGGGTCGCGCATGTGCGCCCGGTACGGGCGGGTGCCGCCGTCGGAGACGACGTGGCAGCCGAGTTCGCCCTTGGGCGACTCGATCGGCACGTAGGCCTGGCCGGCCGGGACGCGGAAGCCCTCGGTGACGATCTTGAAGTGATGGATGAGCGCCTCCATGGACTCCCCCATGATGTGCTTGAGGTGCTCGTGGCTGTTGCCCTGCCCGTCGGGCCCCACCGCCAGCTGGGCCGGCCAGGCAATCTTGCGGTCGGCAACCATGACGGGCTCGCCCACGGACGCCTCGAGGCGGTCGGCGCACTGCCGGACGATGGAGAGCGACTCGTCCATCTCGTCGAGGCGGATCCGGAACCGCGCGTAGCTGTCGCAGGAGTCCCACGCGTCGGTCGGCTTCCAGTACTTCGGTTCGAAGTCGTAGGTCTCGTAACCGCAGTACGGCTGCGTCTTGCGGAGATCCCAGTCCAGGCCCGCGCTGCGCAGCATCGGACCCGTGACGCCCAGGGCCATGCAGGCCGACAGGTCCATGTGGCCCACGCCGACCATACGACCTTTGAAGATCGGGTTCTCGTTGCAGAACTGCGCGTACTCGGGGAGGTGGTCCTCGAGCCAGTTGATCACATCGCGAAGCTGGGCGAGGCCGTTCTCGGGCAGGTCGGTGGCGACCCCGCCGGGCCGGATGTAGGCGTGGTTCATCCGCAACCCGGTGACCGCCTCGAAGAAGTCGAGGATCATCTCGCGCTCGCGGAACCCGATCGTCATCACGGTCAGAGCGCCGATCTCCATGCCGCCGGTGCCGATGGCGACCAGGTGGCTGGCGATGCGGCACAGTTCCATCATGAGAACGCGGATGTCGTTGGCCCGGGGAGGGATCTGGTCCTCGATGCCGAGCAGGCGCTCCACCGACAGGCAGTAGGCGGCCTCGTTGAAGAGCGGGGCCACGTAGTCCATCCGGGTGACGAACGTGGAGCCCTGGGTCCAGGACCGGTACTCCATGTTCTTCTCGATGCCGGTGTGCAGGAAGCCGATGCCCGGGCGGATGCGCTCGACGGTCTCGCCGTCGCACTCCAGGATCAGGCGCAGGACGCCGTGGGTGGAGGGGTGCTGCGGACCCATGTTGATCACCAGCGTCTCGTCGCCCCGTTCGGCCTGCTCGTGGGCGATCTCGGCCCAGTCGCCGCCCATGGCGGTGTACACGGTGCCGGTGGTCTCCTCACCCGGCGCCGCGTAGTAGTCGGTGTTCGTGGCGCTCATCGGTAGTTCCTCCGCTGGTCCGGGGGCGGCACGACCGCGCCCTTGTACTCGACCGGGATGCCGCCCAGCGGGTAGTCCTTCCGCTGCGGGTGGCCGACCCAGTCGTCGGGCATCAGGATGCGGGTCAGCGCCGGGTGGTCGTCGTAGACGATCCCGAACATGTCCCACGTCTCGCGCTCGTGCCAATCCGCGGCCGGGTACAGCCCGCAGGCGCTGGGGACGTGCGGGTCGGCGTCTGGGCAGGTCGTCTCGACGCGCAGGCGTCGGTTGTGGGTGAACGACTGCAGGTGGATCACCGAGTGCAGTTCGGCCCCAGCGTCGGCCGGGTAGTGGACGCCGGAAACGCTCATGCAGCCCTCGTAGCGCAGGTGCGCGTCGTTGCGGAGCGCCGTGAGAACCTCGAGCAGCCGCTCACGGCGCACGAAGATGGTCAGTTCACCCCGGTCGAACAGCACGTTCGCGAAGGGGTCGGCCACGACCTCCTCCAGCCGGACGAGCACCCGCTCGTGCTCAGGCGCGAGGGGGCGGTTTGAGGTGACCGGATGCAGGTACGGCCGGACGATGCCGCCGTACCCCGATGTGTCGGGCGTGCCGTCGGACCACATGCCGTGCCGGCTGGCCAGGACCGGGCTCGACTCCGCGTCCTCGCGCTCCAGGCCCTCGGTGGGGGCAGAGTCCGCGCCGGCGACGTTCTCGTCGACGGTCTTCTCTTCACCCGGGAGCTTCTCGTCCTCGCTCATCGCATGAGGCCCTTCTGCTCGTGGGTCGGCGTCGCCACCAAGGCGAGCTGCTCGAGGTCGGCCAGCACCTTCGCGCGGTGCCCGCCCATCGGGTCCTTGATCACGATCTCGCGCAGCTTGAACATGCCGTCGATCAGCATGTCCGGACGCGGCGGGCACCCCGGCACGTAGATGTCCACCGGGACGATGTGGTCTCCGCCCTGGACGATCGCGTAGTTGTTGAACATCCCACCCGAGCTGGCGCACACGCCCATGGCCATCACCCATTTGGGGTTGGGCATCTGGTCGTACACGGTGCGCATGACGGGGGCCATCTTTTGACTGACCCGCCCCGAGATGATCATGAGGTCGGCCTGCCGCGGCGACGCGCGGAAGACCTCTTGGCCCCAGCGGCCGGCGTCGAAGCGGGGACCGCCGTAGGTCATCATCTCGATGGCGCAGCAGGCCAGCCCGAAAGTGGCCGGCCAGAACGAC